>NZ_VCKX01000036.1 GCF_005889725.1 Nonomuraea zeae | reverse complement strand
CTCCAGGCCCGCCCCGGTCACCACCGGTTCCGGCTCGATCCCCACCTCCACCGCGACGGCGCGCGCGGTGTCGGCGTGATCGCCGGTCACCATGATCACCCGGATGCCGCCCGCGCGGGAGTCGGCCACCGCCTGGCGGGCCGAGACGCGGATCTCGTCGCTCAGCGCGAGCAGCCCGACCGGCCGCAGCCCGTCCGCGTCCAGGTCGCCGGTATCGCCCTCGGCCAGCGCCAGAACCCGTAACCCGCGCCTGGCCAGCTCGGGAACGGCGGCGGCCAGCCGGTCGGCCTGCTCGCCCGGGGAGCAGCGCGCGAGCACCACTTCGGGAGCGCCCTTCACCGTGAGCACCGGGCCGGGGGTGACGACCGCCATGGAGCGGGTGTCGGCGTCGAAGGGCCGGCTGGACGTCCGCGGCTCGTCCGGCCGCACGCCGTGGCCAGCGGCGGCGGACAGCAGCGCCACGTCCACCGCGTCGCCGAGCCCGTCGCGGGCGTCGTTGCACCGTACGGCGGCCCGCCACAGGTCCGCGCCGGGCACGGTGACGTGATCGGTGACAGCGAGGCGGCCGGTGGTCAGCGTGCCGGTCTTGTCCGAGGCGATCACGGTGGTGGCGCCCAGTGCCTGGATCGCCGACAGCCTGCGTACGATTACGCCGAGCTTGGCCATCCGCTGCGAGCCGAGCGCCAGCGCGGTCGTGACGGCCGCCGCCATGCTCTCCGGCACCGCCGCGATCGCCAGCGCCACACCGGCCAGCACCAGCTCGAACGGCTCGATCCCGCCCCTGGTGAAGCCCAGCGCCACCATGACGACGCCCGCCACGACGGCGAGCACGCCGATGCGCTTGGACACCCGCGCCAGCTCCACCTCCAGGGGCCCCTTCACCTGGCCCTGCAGGGCTGAGGCGATGCGGCCCATCTCGGTGGCCGCGCCGGTCGCGGTGACCACCGCGACGGCGGAGCCGCGTACGGCCATGGTGCCGGAGAACAGCTCACCGTCACGGTCGCCCAGCGGCCCTTCCAGCAGCCCGCCCGCGCGTTTGGCCGCCGAGCGCGACTCCCCGGTCAGCATCGACTCGTTGACGGCCAGCGAGACGGCCTCGACGACCTGGGCGTCGGCGGCGACCCGGTCGCCCGCCGCGACCTCGACCACGTCCCCCGGCACCACTTCGGCCGCGGGGATGCGCCGTACGGCGCCGCCGCGACGGACCTTCGCCATCGGCGCGGTCATCGTCCGCAGGGCCCGGACCGCCTGCTCGGCCTTGGCCTCCTGGCTCACCCCGATGACCACGTTGACCAGCAGAATGGCCAGGATCGCCGCACCCTCCGGCACCTCACGCAGGACGGCGAGGGTGACCAGCCCGGCGATCAGCAGCAGGATCGACAGCGGGTCCGCGAGCTGGCGGGCCGCCCGCGAGTGGAGCGAGCGCGGCTTCGGCTCGGGCAGCTCGTTGCGCCCGTGCTCGGCCAGAGCCCGGGCCGCCTCGTCCTCGGCCAGTCCGGTCAGGGCATGCGTGGAGGTGTCCATGGCTCCAATAGATCATCCGGCACACGGACCGCACCTCAGCCGAAGGCCCTCGGACATGAGGACCTTCGACCCGTTCTGCACCGGGGTGAGCGCGACTTGACGGTTCCGTGGCACCACGTGCGGGCCCAGGCCCCGATCCGCTTCGAGCGCCGCGCTCAGCGGCGTCGCCCCTGATCAGGGGCTGCTGCGCAGCCCGGAGAGCTCCAGCTTGGCGATCTTGCCGTTGGCCGTTTTGGGCAGCGCGTCGCGGATCTCGATGTGACGGGGGTACTTGTAGGCGGCCAGCCGATCCCGGCAGTGGGCGATCAGCTCCGGCTCCGTGGCCTTCCTGCCCGGCTTGAGCGACACATACGCCGCGACCTCCTCCCCCAGCCGCGCGTCGGGGACACCCACGACGGCGGCCTCGGCGACGGCGGGATGGTTGTAGAGGATCTCCTCCACCTCGCGTGGGTAGATGTTGTAGCCGCCGCGGATGATGAGCTCCTTCTTGCGGTCGATGATGAAGAAGAAGCCGTCCTCGTCGACGTACCCGAGGTCGCCGGTGTGGAGCCAGCCGCCCGCCATGGCCTCGGCGGTCGCCGCCAGCTGGTCGTGGTAGCCCTTCATGACGTGGAAGCCGCGCGTGACCAGCTCTCCGACGTGCTCGCGCCCGGGCGGGAGCCGCCTGCCCTGCTCGTCCCAGACCTGGGTCTCGGTGCCCCAGATCGGCTTGCCGACGCTGTAGGCGCGCCGCTCGTCGGCGCTGATGTTGAACGTGGTCGTCGACGCGGTCTCGGTCAGGCCGTAGCCCTCCAGGACGATGACGCCGAAGCGCTGCTCGAAGGCGTCCAGGACGTGGGCGGGGATGGCGGCGCCGCCGGAGATCGCCACGCGCAGCGACGAGGTGTCGTACCGGCCGAGCTCGGGGTGTTCCAGCACGGCCACGAACATGGTGGGCACGCCCTCGAAGATGGTCACGCGATCGCGTTCGATCGCCTCCAGCGCCGCTCCGGCGTCGAAGCGCGGGACGAGAGAGAGCGTGCAGCCGAAACGGACGCTGACGTCGAGGATGCTCGACAGGCCGAACACGTGGAACATCGGCAGGATCGTCAGCACGACGTCGTCGGGACGCACGTCGAACAGCCGGCCGGGGATGTCGGCGTTCATGTAGAGCTGGATGTGCGTCAGTTCCGCTCCTTTAGGCACGCCGGTGGTGCCCGAGGTGAACACGATCGCGGCGGTGTCGCAGCCCTCGCGTGGCGTGATCGGCCGGCGGTCCGCCGCGGGCTTGAGCAGATCGGTGAACGGCGCGGCGGCCGGGCAGGGCGCGCCGACGGCGAACACGTCGGTGACGCCTTCCTCCGCGGCGCCCTTGATCGCCTCCTCGGCCAGCGCCGACCAGGTGATGAGCGCGCCTGCCCGGGAGTTGCCCAGGCAGTAGGCCACCTCACGCGCCTTGAGCAGCGGGTTCAGCGGCACCACGACGGCCCCTGCCTTGAGGATGCCGAAGTAGGCCACCACGAATTCGGGGATGTTGGGCAACTGCAGCCCCACCGCCTGGCCAGGCCGGATGCCCCGGGCGGCCAGGCCCTCGGCGACCGCGTCGGACAGCGCGTCCAGCTCGGCGTAGCTCATCGCACCGCCGTCGTGCCTGATCGCCGGCTTGCCCGGCTCGGCCTTCGCGGATTCGCGCAGGATGACTGCGAGGTTGAACATGGATCTCTCCTTCGATCAGACCGGGCGCCGCTCCACCGCCTTCGTCTGGGCCGGAGAACGTCGCGCGGTCCTTCGCGGCCGAACGGGCCCGGGGACGCGGCGGGGTCATGCGATCGGCCAGGTCCGTCGCCGGCCTGCGTACGTGCCGGTTGGCTCTCAGCGTCATCCGTGGCCCGTGGAGCGCACAGGGCTGAAGGTCCCGAGCCGGCCGCCGTTGTGCCTGATCCGGAGCGAACGCACGGTGGCCGGCCGGCGGGCGGGGCCGTGGCCCGCCCCCGCGAGGTGACCACGGCGAGCGCGACGAGGTGTTCGGCGTCAGGGAGTTCCGGCCTTTACGCTGGGGTCGTCAGGCTCGATCTGCTGTCCCTCCGCCCGGCACCCTCAGAGCCGGGGCACTACGTGAGGGGGAGCGCCGTGCCCGAGGGATACGACGTACTGCTGCGCGACGGCAACATCGCGCACGTGCGCCCGCTGCGGCCGGAGGACCGGCGGAGCCTGCACGAGCTGGTGGACCGCTCGTCGGAACGCTCGGCGTACCTGCGCTTCTTCACCGGCGGCCGGGCGACGGCGCACGCGTACATGGACCGCGTCACGAGCGACGAGTACGACGGTCATGCCCTGGTGGCCGGCATGCACGATCGGCTGGTCGCGGTCGCCGAATACCTCCCCCTCGCCGACGGCCGGGCCGACCTCGCGATCCTCATCGACGACGCCGTCCACGGGCACGGGCTCGGCACGCTGATGCTGGAGCACGCCGCCCTGGACGCGGCCGGTCACGGGGTACGTGAGCTGGTGGCCGACGTGCTGGCCGAGAACCGTCCGATGATCCGGGTGCTGCGCGACATCGGCCTGGACGTGACCCAGCGCTTCGAGGGCGGCACCCTGCACGTCGCCATCGCCGCCGAGCCGACGGCCCGGCTGCGGGAGAGCATCGAATCCCGCGACCACGAGGCCGGACGGGCGTCCCTGAGCCGAGTACTCACCCCACGCTCGGTGGCCGTGATCGGCGCCGGCCGCAACGAGCGCTCGATCGGGCACCAGGTCCTGCGCAACCTTCTCGACGGCGGCTTCCCCGGACCTCTGTATGCCGTCAACCCCAACGCCACCGAGGTGGCCGGCCTGCCCTGCCAGGCCAAGGTGCCCGCCGGCGTGGACCTGGCCGTCGTGGCGGTCCCCGCCGAGCACGTCCTGGAGGTGGCTCACGACTGCGCGCAGGCCGGAGTGACCGGGCTGGTGGTGCTCACCTCCGGGTTCGCGGAGACCGGCAAGCGAAGCTCGGAGTCGGAGCTGCTGAAGATCTGCCGCTCGGCCGGGATGCGGCTCGTCGGCCCGAACTGCCTGGGCGTGGTCAACACCGCGGCGCGGCTGAACGCCAGCTTCCTGCCGCATCACCCGGTCCAGGGACGTATCGCGCTCATGTCCCAGTCCGGCGCGATCGGGGCGGCGCTGCTGGAACGCCTGAACGTCTCCTCCTTCGTCTCGGTCGGCAACAAGGCCGACGTCAGTGGCAACGACCTCCTCGAATACTGGGAGGACGACCCCGGCACCGACGTGATCGCCCTTTATCTGGAGTCGTTCGGCAACCCGCGCAAGTTCGCCAGGATCGCCCGCCGGGTCACCGCCCGCAAGCCGGTCCTGCTGGTCAAGAGCGGGCGCGGCGGCGCGGGTGACCGGGCCGTGCGCTCGCACACCGCCGCCGCGGCCACTCCCGACGTCGCGGTGGACGCGCTGGTTCGCGCTGCCGGCGTGATCCGGCTCGACAGCGTGCCCGACCTCATCGACACCAGCAAGCTGCTCGCGGCCCAGCCCCTGCCGAAGGGGCGCCGAGTCGCCATCGTCGGCAACTCCGGCGGCCCCCAGGCGATGGCCGCCGACGCCTGCGAGCGCCGCGGCCTGACCGTCCCGGAGCTGCCGCCCGGCCTGCTGAACGCCCGGCCCGCCGCCGCGCTGGGCAACCCGATCGACCTCACCGCCGCCGCGAGCGCGGCGGAGATCGGCGCCGCGGTGGGGAAGCTCGCCGCCTCGCCCGAGGTGGACGTGGTCCTCGTCGTCTACACCCCGCCGTTCGGCTCAGGGCTGGAGGAGACCCGTCAGGCCATCGCCGGCGCGGCCAAGACCACGGACAAGACCGTGCTGGCCTGCGTGATCGGCCACGACGGCCTGATCGACGGCCGCATCCCCAGCTACGCCTTTCCCGAGCAGGCCGTCGATGCCCTCGCCCACGTCGTGCACTACGCCGAACGGCGGAGTCGCCCTGCTCAGCCGGTCACGCCGGCCCCGCGGTCCGACGACCGGACGGCACGCGAGATCGCCCAGGCCGAGCTGGCCGAGCACCCCGGCGGCGGCTGGCTCTCCCCCACGGCCGCCGCCCGGCTACTGCGCTGCTACGGGGTGCCGCTGGTGGAGTCCGTCGAAGTGAACGGCCCTGAGGCCGCCGCCCAGGCCGCCCGGACCGTCGGGTCGCCGGTGGTGCTCAAGGCCGTCGGCCCGGTGCACAAGAGCGAGGTCGGCGGCGTCCGGCTCGGCCTCCGCACCCCGGAGGAGGTACGGCACGCCTACGCCGAGATGTCGGCGCGCATCGGCGGGGAGATGACCGCCGCCATCGTCCAGCCCCTGGTGCCGAACGGGGTCGAGATCATCGTCGGTGGGGTCAACTACCCCGCGTTCGGCCCGCTGGTCATGGTCGGGATGGGCGGGGTGACGGCCGATCTGCTGGCCGACCGCGCCTTCCGGGTCCCGCCGGTCACCGATGCCCGCGACATGATCGACGAGCTGCGCTGTGCCCCGCTGCTGCACGGCTACCGCGGCTCCCCGGCCCTCGATGTCGCCGCCCTGGCCGAACAGCTCGAACGGATCGGCAGGCTGCTCGACGACCTCCCCGAGGTGGCCGAGCTCGACCTCAACCCGGTCATCGTCACGCCGGACGGCGCCACCACGGTGGACGCCCGGATCCGGATCGCGCCGTGCCCGCCGACGCCCTCGCCGTTGCTCCGGCATCTGCGCTGACCCGGCAGCCGCGCCTTGGCACGCTCGTCGTTGATCGCCCGTCCCAGGAAGTGATCGCTGGTGCTCGCGGGACGGCCTGCGCTTCCCGGGGCAAGCCGAACGCCCGCCTCCGGCGTTGCGGAGGCGGGCGTCTGATCGTTCGCGCTACTTAAGCCAGGGGGTGCGCTGGACGATGGGCAGGTTGCCCAGCCCCAGCGTGGTCCCCGCGCCGGCCAGGGCCAGGCCGATGAGGACGATGGAGTAGATGAGGTGCTCATCCAGGAAGGGGTTGTTGGCCAGGGGCAGCTCGGCCGCCCACATCAGGACCAGCATCGCGGTGCCGGTGACGGCGGCGATCCGCAGGCCGACGCCCAGGACGAGCGCGAGGCCGATGCCCAGCAGGCCGGCCATGAACAGCCAGTCCACCCACCCCTGCCCGGCCAGGCCGGAGAAGAAGCCGCCCAGCGCGTTCTCGCCCGTGCCCTTGAGGAACCCGGTCGTCGGGCTGCCGCCCTCGACCCAGGCCCGGTTGGCGGGGGTGGCGAAACCCCAGCCGAACGTCTTGTCCAGGAACGCCCACAGGAAGATCCAGCCGATCGCGATCCGCGCGGCCGCCCAGACGTAATCGACGGGCCGGCGAGCGGCGATCGCGCCGGTCCCCATGACGGTCCTGCTACCGGTGGCGGCCATGACGCCTCCCCTTTCACGGATGATTCGCCGTTTTCTTCTCGCTCCAAGCACACCGCCCGCACGGCCCCGGCAGCAGAGCCGTACGGCCCGTGGCACCGGGACCTTCGTCCCCTCGAATGCGCGGCCGTACAGACGGTCCCGGATGAGCATGAGGTCGATGGCCGGTCGGTGGTCAGTGCCGCGTCGGCCGGCGCAGCGAGCGAAGACACCCACCGGGTGGAAGGGGCGGTCCGCCCGGCCTACCGGGCTCGCCATCATGACGACCGGTCACTCAGTCGCTGCCACCGATTCGGCGCCGGGGCCGGAACCGTCTCAGGGATGGGCCGATATCTCGCACCTCGGCGGGTGTCTGATTCCATGATCACAAACGCCGGAGGCCAGGGGGTAGGGCCGAAGGTCCCTGGCCCTCGCGCCCTCCGGCTCCCGCTCCGGCCCAGACCGCGCAGCCGCCGGGTGAGCACGGCGGCGCCCAGCACTCTGGGTCACCGGACTCCTGGGCCTGACGAATGGCACCCGGACAGCGGGACCTCCGCCCCTACCCCGCCGGCGCGGGCGGCGATGCGATGACGGCACGACCCGAAGGAGGAGCACGATGTACGTCACCGTCAACGAGGTCATGACCCGCGAGGTCCTCTCGGTCCATGAGGCCACTCCGTTCAAGGACATCGCCGAAGCGCTCATCGACCGCGCCGTCAGCGCGGTCCCCGTGGTTGACGACGCCCGCCACGTCCTCGGCGTCATCTCCGAGGCCGATCTGCTGTGCAAGGAGGAATTCCGTGAGCTCTACTACGGGGAGGGCTACCGGCCGCCTCTGCGCACCAGGCTGCGCCACCGGCTGTCCCCGGAAGGCGCGGACGTACGCCGCAAGGCCGACGGCGACACCGCCGCCGAGCTGATGACCACGCCTGCCATCACCATCCCTGCCACCGCGTCCGTCGTGGCGGCCGCCCGCAAAATGGACGAGCAGGGCGTCAAACGCCTCATCGTCACCGCTGATGACAACACCCTGCTCGGCATCGTCAGCCGGCGTGACCTGCTGAAGGTGTTCGTCCGCCCCGACGACGACATCGTCCGCACCATCCGCGAGGACGTACTGGAACGCTCTCTTTGGGTGGAGACGCTCGGCATCAGGGTGGAGGCCGACCACGGCGTCGTGACGCTCAGCGGCTGGATGGACCGCCGAAGTGATGCCCGGATCGCTCTCCGGATGGCCGGCCGGGTGGACGGCGTGGTCGACGTCATCGACAAGCTCAGCTGGAAGCACGACGACTCGGACTGGGCGAGGTGACGAGCAGGGATCCGGTGCCGTGGCTGTCATGAAGCCGGGCCCATCGGCGTACGAGTCAGGACCTTCGCCCTCAGGCGGACGCTGCGCCGCGGTGGTGCGCTGAAGGAATGAGGACCTATCCCGTACGGGTCGAGGCCCGGCTCGAGGAGCCGCTGAACCGGGGCCTCTGGATCGTCAAATGGTTCCTGGCGATCCCCCACTACATCGTGCTCGGCTTCCTGTGGATCGCCTTCGGCGTCCTCACCGTCATCGCGTTCTTCGCGATCCTGTTCACCGGCCGCTACCCACGCGCGCTGTTCGACTTCAACCTCGGCGTGCTGCGCTGGACCTGGCGGGTCGCCTACTACAGCTACGGCGCCCTGGGCACCGACCGCTACCCGCCGTTCACCCTCGGCCCGGCCCCCGGCTACCCCGCCACGCTCGACATCGACTACCCCGAACACCTCTCGCGCGGCCTCGTGCTCATCAAGTGGTGGCTGCTGGCCATCCCGCACTACCTCATCGTGAGCCTGTTCACCAGCGGCAGCGCGATCTCGTGGGGCAGCGACCTGCCCGACGGCGGTGGCGTCCTCTACACACTGGACTGGGGCGGCCTCATCGGCCTGCTCGTCCTCATCGCCGCCCTCTGCCTGCTGTTCACCGGCCGTTACCCGCGCGGCGTCTTCGACCTCGTACTCGGCATGAACCGCTGGGCGCTCAGGGTGGTGGCGTACGCGACCCTCATGACCGACGCCTACCCGCCCTTCAGGCTGGAACAAGGCGGCCACGAGATCCCGCGGCCGGACGAGCCGCCCTCCTACCCGCGCACTCCCCGGTGCGAAATGGCGCCACCTCCATCGTCATAGGCAAGGTCGTGCTGTCCAGAGTCTGACATATCGGATTTCGGCGATCGCGCGGAAGGCAGGGGCAGGCCTCCCGCGCGATCGACGTTCGGAACGCGGTCAGCCTCCTGCGGGAGCGAGATGAACGTCAGCGCGAATTCAAGGCCGACCTCTAATCCCTTTACGGGCGTCCAGTCCGTGCCCCTATTAGATTACCCATAATGGAAATTTTTGGACAGAACGCATTTCTTTCGACCTTCGCTATGCGTAACATTTTCATCACTTCACGTGAAGAGCCGACTTGGTGAGGCTTGTCCCGATACGCTATCAGCCACCGGAGGCGGATTCTCATCGGTGGATCTCACGTAAACGGCAGGTACATGACTACAAGACGGCGCCGTCTAGCTATACGCCAGCTCTTCGAGAAATGGCTGCTCAACCTCCCAGCTTCACTCACTCTCGCGCTGGCGACGCCATTACTCGGCGTTGCGACCGGGATTGTCACGGGCACCGTCCGCGGATATCTCATCGGCCTGCTGTGCTGCTGCACAACATTGGCCGGCCTTTCGGCCTGGCTGCGCCAGTCGCAGGCCGGGGAGTACAAAGACGCAGCACAGAGAATGGCCAAGACCCTGTCCGGCGGCGGCCTGCCCGTGCTGCTCGAACTGGGACGGATCTGCCGCCTGGAGCCCGGCTCCGCCGTCGGCCAAATAGACTCGCTGGTGCGGAACGTCCTTACCACCGCCCGCCAGATGTGCGGGTACGTGAAGAATCGCGACGAGGTGCACGCGGCGTATTATGTCGCCGACCAGAAAGACCTGCTGCGCCTTTTCCGTGACACCTGGAGCATGACAGGACGGAGTTCACCGCGCCTGGAAATCGGCATGGGCGGCCCCCGCGATCACAACTTTGCACATTTCGCCTCCAACACCTACGACCCGCCCATGCAGGTGCTGATCGAGGATGACATCAAGAACTCCGAATCCCCATTGGGGACCTTGTTCGTCGGTAACAACACCTACCGGAGCAGCATGGCGGCGACCGTCGGCCTCGGCTCGAACTCCGACGCGGCACGCTGGGGCGTTCTCGTGGTCACCTCGCCGGAAAAATTCGCTTTCGGCAAATCGGACGGCGAAACCCTGAGACTGCTGGCGGGCGTTCTCGCCGCAGGACTGGCACATGCACACCAAGTGTGAGACCGTCATAGCAGCAGGTAACCAATCCTGGGAGGATTCGCAGATGCCCGACAGAGATCAGCGTGCGAAAGATCCAACGCTTACGCAGGACAATCTGGTCGAATCCGCCGAACGAGTCATTCTCGGCGACCTTCCACCTGAGAAGTATTTCCAAGCCGTCGAACGACACGCCGAGAACATGGCCGACCTCGAGGCCAAACGCCCGCGCCTCGAGGGGCTGCTCGCCCGCTGGCAACTGCGAAGGGTGAGCCGCGTCAGCCACGGGTGACGCCGTGCCGGCCTCACCGGGGCTCCTCGGCATGGAGCCGTCCGTCGACGGCGAACCACCTGCCGGTAGCGGACGCCGGACGCTCGTAGTGCAGAGCACAAGCGGCCGGACGCTCGTAGTGCGCAGAGCACACGGCACGGCCAGCTATGACGCCGCGCTCGTCACCGCCCGCGACCGCCTCGCTCACCTGGCCGACCGAGTCGCCGCACAGGGCCGGGACTACTCCACCGACCGCGTACGGCTGTCCGCCGAACAGGTCACGACCCCTGCGACGAGTGCCACGCCCTTGCCGGGGGACGTCTCCCTGCCACCCGAGACGCAAGCGCGCTCGGGGAGCAAGGACTACAAGGGCAACAAGGCACATGCGATCGCCCGGCTGATACCAGGAGGCGGGTCCTGGCACGTCTATCGCACCTCAGCCGGGAAGCACCTCGCGCTCTCGTGGCGTTACCTGCTCCCCCACGAATGAGACTCCGGCTACGGACGAGCAGGCGGGTCTGCGGGCGCACAGAACTCCACGACACCACCAGAATTGAGTGGGACACGGCCGAGCGGGAGACGAACTTCGACGACGGTTGTCGTAGAGGACGCCTTGTGATCACGCACATACATCTGTCACTGGTTCTCGGGGACTTTCAGCCACGCCATCAGCTCTTGCAACAAGGCACCCGTGAGCACCTCAAACTGAGGTCTTGCCCTGTCCGGATCGAGAGGTGCCTGGTTGATGAGCCTGCGATGCTCACGACGTTCCTCTCTCGTGTACGACCACGGACCACGCACCGACATCCGCCACTCCGAAAGCCCTTCCCGGATCTCCGAAAGCCGCTGGGAAAAGACCGGATCGACGGCTGTGATCGTTGCCTCATGCATCACGAAATTTAAAAAGAACCCTGTGGTGGCATGGTCCAGTTCCATCAGCCACTGCTGGCGCTTGATCCTTCCGCTTCGCCTCCATAGCACGATCACCTGCTGGTTCAACGTCAGAGTCGCGAGGATGAGTTCTCTCGCTGACGCTCTGGCCTCGATTCGTAAGGACTGCCGGTGGGCTTGCTGACCAGAAAGCCTCACGACAGCCCATGCCGTGAGGGCTGCGACGACACCCCCGATGACGGCGCTCAGCGCGCCCTGAAGTAGATTTGCCCACCAATCCACCACAGGAGAGGTATCCCGCCGAGTCCCTTCGATTATGCGCTCGGCCCGATCACAACTGGGGGTGGACATCTTCGCGACCAAAGGCGTGGACATGCGTGCTTCGAGCGTCGGGTATCTGGTCGCCGCGATCCTCGTAGGGTTCGCCTATCGCGTGGAGGCGCCCGACGACGACCCCTACAACGGCACCGTGGTTGAGGATTTTGGCGACTCCATGGCTATCTCGGCCGCGAGCTTCCTGGGAGTCGCCGTGGCCGGCGTGGCCTGGACGACGGGCAGGAGGTCATGGCCGGCGGCCGTCGTGTTCGGCAGCCTGTGCGCCCTGGCGGCCGGCAGGTTCGGGTATCTCTGGATCTCCTGACGCGCGAGCGCCGACGTCTGGTCTCGCTCCGCCGGGCGCCGGCCAACTTCGTCGTCGCTGACCTGACCGGCCTTGTCCGGCGGATGGATAGAGCAGGCGACGCTTCGGGGCGAGGGCGCTTCAGGCGCCCCGGGGCTACTTCTCGGTGGTGCGCAGGGTGAGCAGCGCCTTCCGCGCCGCCGCCAGCGCCTCCTCCTCAGAGGCCCCGGCGTGCAGCGCGGCCCTGGCAAACTTTTCGGCTGCCTCGGCCAGCCGGAGCCTGAACCGGTCGGCCGTGGCGGTGATGACCGCCGCCCGGCCGCGCCGCAGCTCCACCAGCCCCTCATCGCGCAGCTGCTGATAGCCCCGTAGAACGGTGTGCAGGTTGATGCCGAGGGTGGTGGCCACGTTACGTGTCCCGCGCGAGGAGGTCCGCGACGCCTACACGGTGAACCAGGGCCGGATCCATGTCATCTCGGTCGTCGCGCCGGCGCTGGCAGGAGTGCTGTACGCCGTGCACTCCGGTTGGGTGCTCGTGGCAGGACTCCTGCTCGTGCTGCTCGCCGCGGTCGCGGTGCGGGGAACGAGGTCACCGGCGCGCGACGTGACACGGACGGCCCGGCCCGCGTTCCTCATCGATCTGCGTGACGGCCTGCTGTACGTGGCCCGCAATCCGCTGGTGTGGACTGCCGCGGTCGGTGGTGCTGTGCTCAATTTGGGGATCAATGGTGCCCTCTTCACCGCGGTACTCGCTCTGCGCCGGAGCGGTACGGCGAGCGCCGAGATCTCCCTTGTCGAGTCCGTCAGCGCGCTCGGGGCGATCGCCGGTGTCTTCGGCGCGGGCTACCTGCTCCGACGCCTACGGGTCTCGGTGATCACCATGTGGTGCGGTGCCGCGTACGCGGCCGCCGCGGTGTTGTCGGGGTTCGTGCACACTGCGCTCGTCATCGGCCTGCTGTTCGGGATCGCCACCTTGTTGCTGCCCGCGTGGAACTCGGGTGTGTTCGGCTCGATCGCCGCCGGGACACCGCACGAGCTCCAGGGCCGGGTACAGGGCTCGATCCAGCTCATCTCGGCTGTCCTCGCGCCGGTGCCGCCGATCCTCAGCGGGTTGCTGCTGGCGTCGGTGCCCTACGGGCTGGGCATGGCCGCGTTCTCCGCCGTGATCGTCGCAGGCACGGCCGCGCAGCTCGCCGGACAGCGACATCAACGGCGCCGGGAATCAAGCGCCGAACCGGCGCAGGCGCAGGCGGAGGGACCATGACCAGCCACGACGTGCTCGGAGTGCGCTTCTCGTGCCTCACCGCCGGCGGCCTGGCCGAGACTCCATGGGTGGAATGCGCGGATGTGCCGTCCCTCATGGCGGACTCGGCCGCGCACCCGGCCGCGCGGTACCTCCTCGTCCGGGAGAGGAACGTCTACCGCCTCGCAGATGACCTTTCGCCCGGACGTGGCCGGATCGAGCGGGCCGTCCTCGACGGCGACGGGAGCGTTGCCGGGCCATGAACTCCCGTCCTGACGACCCGCGACCTCGGCGGAGCGGAGACGAGCCGGCTCATCTGGCGCGGTGTCGACATCCTGCGCCCGCCGCCCGCCGGCCGGAGCGCGTCGCGGGCCCTCGTGACCCTGGAGAGCGCCGACAGCGGCCAGCGGCTCGTCGCCGAGGCCGACCTCGGCGAGCGGCGCTGGATGGGCGCGGCCGAAGGAGGGTTCCGCTTCACGGGGGAGGCGGTGTCGGCGACGTGGCGTGGACACGACTCCGTGCTGGTGACGGACCGGACGGCCGGACCCGGGGGCGCGCCGCTGTGGCGCATCCGGACCGTACGCCGGCACGACCGTGTCGAGGACGCTCGCGAGGAGGCCGTGTTCCGCGACGACGCCGCGTCCATGACCGCGTACGCGAGCGCCGACGGAACCCTGTGGGCGCGAGCGCGTTCGCGCGACGGCCGCCGCGCCCTTGTCATGAAGCCTCCCGCCGCGGGTTGGTGGCGGGTGCGGCCCGTGCGGGGATATGAGGCGTACGGTGTCGGGAACCGGGTGTTCGCCCTCAGGACCGGGACACCGGACACCGCCCGAGGCGTGGTGCCGGGCACGCTCCTCGCGTGCGAGCCACCGGCGACCCCGGCGACACCGGTCGGGGCGCGCGTGCTCTTCTGCCCGGAACCCGGCCAGGCGCTCGCCAGGGTCCTGCTCGTCACGCTCGGCTCGGCGGGCGAGCCGAGCGCGGTGCGCAGCGCGATCCCCGCCGGGTTCACCCCGCAGGCACTGGTGGCCACCGGCGATGGCGCGCCCTTCGTCACCGCGTCCGGTTTCACGACGCCGGCTCGCCTCATCCGCCTGGCCACGCCCCTCCGTCCCTCGGCGGGTCCCGGGTCCCGGGTCCTCTGGGCGGCCGCCGACGACGGCGTACGCGTGCCGTACACCCTTCACCAGGCTGGCAACGGCGCGCCGCGTCCGACGGTGGTGCTGGTGTACGGCGGGTTCGGAGCGGTCATCGGACCGCGTCACATGCCCCACCTCGAATCCGCCTGGATCGCGCGCGGAGGCAATGTGGTCATCGCGAACGTACGCGGCGGTGGCGAGCTCGGCCCCGAATGGGCCAGCGCCGGGTTCGGCCCCCGGATACGCCGGGCCTTCGCGGACCTGCACGCGGTGGCGGACGCGTTGGCGGCGAGCGGTGTAGCCCGTCCGGAGCAGATCGGCGCGATCGTCGACCCCGAGCACTCGCGACGATTCGCCCGGGCGCTGAGGCGGGTGGGGTCGCCGTCGGCGCATGTCGTCGTTCCCGTGGGAGGTCACTATCTCGCGGGGCCTGACGTTCAGGCGGTGACGAACTCGTTGACGTTCGCGTTCTTCCGCAGCGCGCTTCCCGGGCTGTCGCGACCCGGAGCCCACGGATGAGACTGCGGTCGTGAACTGATCTTCACCGTGTTCGCCGCCATCGCCGGGTTCCAACGTCAGCAGGTCGTCAAGTCACCCGCGAATGCCTCGACACCGCGTCCCGCTGACGGCCGCCACCGGGTGCCGACGCCTGACCGCAGCGGACAGCCCCAGCCCCATGCTCGGATCGCAGAAGAGGACGGTCTAGTCGTCGCCTCGGTGTCCGTCGCGGACCACCGCTAACCCGCCGACCCGGGTCGTGATGCCCGCCGGCCCGCGTCGGGCCGAAGCGAGCACGCTGGCCGGCCGGCCGAGGGTGTCACCCTGCTCCACCTCGATCGCGACCGTCTGCGCCCCTGTCGTGTCGAGCAGGTGGGCGGCCAGGCAGCCGGTGCTGTTGGCGTTGGCGACGTCCTCGTCGACACCGATCGCCGGCGCGAACATCCGCGCCGCACCCGGCCGGTCGCCCACCGGCGGTACGTACACGAAACAGCCGAGGAGCCCGTACCGCTGGCACGCCGCTGTCAGCCTGCCGAGGTGTGGGCGGACTCGGAGCAGCGCCGACCGGTCGTGGACCGGTACCAGCATGCGTGGCGCGCCGGGTGTGCCGGGCGCGGCGATCCGTGGCGCGTCGGTCGGATGCGGGTCGTCCGCGGTGAGCCCGAGCGCGGCGACGATCGCGGCGCGCTCGTCCGGCGCCGGGTGACGAAGCGCGACGAGGCCCTGGTCGAACCACACCTCGATGCCGGCGGGGCGGCGGATCGCGACGGTGTCGAACGTGCGCCCGCCGGTGTGTTGGCGGTCGTTCAGCTCGCCCAGCGCGGTGCGGGTCAACCGGACGGCCTGCGCGGCAACGGTGCCGTGGCCGCAGCCGGACAGTTCGGCGGTGGCGGTGAAGAACCGGACCGGCCAGCCACCGTCCGGCGTCCGCTCCGGGCCGAGGAACGCCGCGTGCGAGGTGCCGGCCGCAGCGGCGACCGCACGCCGGTCCGCGTCCGTCGCCGCCGGGTCGTCGTCGGTGACGGCCGTGGGGCTGCCGCCCCGGCCGTCGCGCCGCACGCACGCATCAACCATCGTGACATCCGGCCAGGACATGGGCACTCCTTTGACGCTCAAAGAACCGGCAACCGCGAACGGCGTTCCGCCGAGAGCCGGACCTGGCCGCAACGGCCGACCGAACGCGTACCGGAGCGTACCGGAACGTCCAGTTCTGCCTCAGCCGGTGCCGCCCTGCGCCGGATAGTGGATGACGACCGCACCGCCGGTGGCGTGCGTATCAGGTGACGGATGCTCAGCGATGGCTGGGCCCGCCGGTCAGCCGACGCCTTCGACGATGCGGAAGTCGCGCTCGACGCCGTCGGGGAGGGCCACCAGCGCCTTCTGGTATGCCTCGCTCTCGTATGCCGCGACGGCCAGTTCAAAGCTGTCGAACTCGATCAGAACGGCGCGTTGCGTGATTCCGGCCTCGTGGGCGACGACTCGACCGCCACGGGACAGGGTGCGCCCGCCCCCAGCCCGGACAGCCGGACCGGCCAGCTTGTCATAGGCAGTCAGCCTCTCAAGGTCGGAAATGGCGGGGTAGACACTGACCCAGTAGCCCTTAGCCATGGAAACCTCCTGTGTTCGGCCGGACACGTCCGGCTTCGAATTGACCCTCAGAACGATCGATCCCAGCGACGGGTACTGCGGTCGGTTGAATCGTCATATGCGCAGGTTAGGGCTTGATGTGCGGTCGAGGGAAAGATCGGTTCGGGATAGACTCAGAACGGATCGTTATCAATCGGCAGGGAGGGCACGTGGCGCCGGATACGGTGAGCCTGCGCTACTTCCTGGTGCTGGCGCAGGAGCTGAACTTCACCCGCGCGGCCGCACGGATCGGCATCGCACAGCCCGCACTCAGCGCCCGGATGCGCCGATTGGAAGCGGAGCTCGGTACGGCCCTGCTGGTCCGCAACACGCGTAGCGTCGTATTGACCACGGCCGGTGCGGCTCTGGCGGAGTCCGCGCCGGCCGCGCTGGCGGCGCTGGACCGGGCGTGGGACACCGCCCGGAGCGCGGCGGCCGGGGAGCTGGGCACGCTGCGCATCGGGTACAGCCTCAGCGCCGGGGCCGAGACGGCACCGGCCCTGGTGGACAGGCTGATTCGCGGCAACAGCGGACTCGAGGTCGCCGCGGTCCCGATGGCGACACCGGAGATCTCCCCCGCGGTCGCCGACGGCCGCATCGATGCCGGGATCACCCGCGGTGAGCAGCCGGGCCGTGGCGTGCGCCGGTCCCTCCTGCGGCGTGTGCGCATCGGGGTCCAGCTGGCGCAGCACCATCCGCTGGCCGAACACCCGGAGATCGAGATCGCCGACGCGGCCGCGTATCCGTTGCGACTCCCGGACCGTGCGGCCAACCCCGTGATCCACGATCAGCTGTCCGCACTGTTCCGAGACACCCGACCCCACCCCCGATTCCACACGCCCGCAGTCTCTTTCGACATGTCTCAGCGCGACCTGCGCGACGGGGTCACCCTCGCCCTGGCCGGAGAAGCCGCGCTCGCGGCATCACCGGCCGGTCTCACCTGGCGACCGCTGCGGGGCGCGCCCAGCATGACGATCCACCTGGTCCTCCCACGCGAGCAGTCGCCACTGCACCGCCGCATCCGTGCCGTCGCCAAAGCCCTGGCGCACGAGCTGCACTGGCTGCCGGACTGACGGGGAAGCAGCCCACTGCCGCCAAGAAGGCCCGCCGGGCCGGCGCGCACGGTGCCGCTGACCCGCCGGCTCGCCCGGGTTGTGGTCCAGGTCCGGTAGCCGAACCCGCCCCCGGTGGTGCGCGGCCAGAGCGGAGGTGGCGGCGAAGATCCAGGTGTCGCGCGGACGGCGGGTGGTCTACGCGTTCGTCGGGAAGCCCAGGTTCACGCCGCCGTGCGAGGGGTCGGGCCAGCGGGAGGTGACGACCTTGCCACGGGTGTAGAAGTGGACGCCCTCCGTGCCGTGCACGTGTGTGTCGCCGAAGAGCGAGGATTTCCAGCCGCCGAAGCTGTAGAAGGCCATCGGCACCGGGATCGGCACGTTGACGCCGACCATGCCGACCTCGACCTCGCTCTGGAACCGCCGCGCCGCGCCGCCGTCGCTGGTGAAGATCGTCGTGCCGTTGCCGTATTCGCAGTCGTTGATGACCTTCAGCCCCTCATCGTACGAGGCCACCCGCACGACGGACAGGACCGGGCCGAAGATCTCGTCCACATGCGTCTGTGAGCCGGCGGGCACGTTGTCGAGCAGGGTCGGGCCCAGCCAGAACCCGGGCGTCTCCGCGGCCCGGCCACCGCCGGACACGATGGTGTCGCGGCCGTCGACCACGAGCGTGGCGCCCTCCTGAACCCCCAGGTCCAGGTAAGAGG
The DNA here is from genome assembly GCF_005889725.1 of Nonomuraea zeae. GTDB lineage: Bacteria > Actinomycetota > Actinomycetes > Streptosporangiales > Streptosporangiaceae > Nonomuraea > Nonomuraea zeae. The sequence continues at coordinate 47,143 of NZ_VCKX01000036.1, read as the reverse complement.
CCACCTTGTCCCTGTGCGCCCGGGTGACCAACGGCCCCATCTCCGACCTCGGATCGTCGCCTGGCCCGATCACCAGCCGCTCGACCCGCTCCACGATCTTCCGTACCAGCTCGTCACCGATCGGCTCCACCGCCAGCACCACCGAGATCGCCATGCACCGCTCACCCGCCGAGCCGAAGCCCGCGGACACGGCGGCGTCGGCGACCAGGTGGAGGTCGGCGTCGGGCAGCACCAGCATGTGGTTCTTGGCCCCGCCGAGCGCCTGCACCCGCTTGCCGTGCGAAGCGCCGGTCTCGTAGACGTATCTGGCGATCGGGGTAGAGCCGACGAACGAGACCGCTCGCACCTCGGGGTGTTCGAGCAACCGGTCCACAGCGGCTTTGTCGCCCTGCACGACGTTGAACACGCCGTCGGGCAGCCCCGCCTCCTTCCACAGCCGAGCCATCAGCAGCGACGCCGACGGATCGCGTTCCGATGGTTTCAGGACGAACGTGTTCCCGCACGCGATCGCGATCGGGAACATCCACATCGGCACCATGACCGGGAAGTTGAACGGCGTGATCCCCGCCACCACGCCCAGCGGCTGACGCATCGAGTAGGAGTCGACCCGGGTCGAGACTCCCTCGGAGAAGGCGCCCTTGAGCAGGTGCGGAATCCCGCACGCGAAGTCGAGCACCTCCAGCCCGCGCGCTACCTCGCCCAGCGCGTCGGAATGCACCTTGCCGTGCTCGGCCGAGATCAGCGCGGCCAGCTCGTCACGGTGGGCCTCCATCAGCTCGCGATAGCGGAACAACACCCGGACCCGCTTGACCAGCGAGGTGTCGCGCCAGGTGGGGAAGGCCGCGGCGGCGGCCGCCACGGCCGCGTCCACGTCGGCGGGCGAGGCCAGCGCGACGTGCCCGCTGACCTCCCCGGTCGCCGGGTTGAACAGCTCGGCGGAACGGGCGTCGCCGTCCGCACGGGCGCCATTGATCCAATGCTTGACCGACTTCACAGCTCTCCCTTCCCTTCGTCCCACGCCTTGGACCGGAACGCCAGCTCCACGACGTCCACGAGCGCGCCGTCAGCGCAGGCCCTGGCCACGAAGTCAGCCGCGGCGACGACATCCGGGTGGCCGTCGCCGACGGCGAACCCCACTCCGGCCGCCGCGATCATGTCGAGGTCGTTCGGGTTGTCGCCGATGGCGGCGATCTGCTCCATCGGCACGCGCCTGGCCGCGGCCAGATCGCGCAGGGCGCTGCCCTTGGTCGCCTGCTCCGCCAGCACCTCGAGGTAGGTCGCCTCGGAGCGGACCGTGACCGTTCCCGTGATGTCCAGTTCAGGGAGCGGGCCGCCGATGAGCATGCATTTGGTGATCTCGTTGGGCGGCAGCGCCGCCCAGTCCCCGGGATCGCGCAGCGTGATCCCGTCCCGCCTCGCGTACTCGCGCAGCTCGGGCACGTTGTGTACGGCCAGCGCCTCCCCACCGGAGAACGCGACCGGGTAGACACCCTCAGGGAGCTCGCCGAACAGGCCGAGCAGCGTCTTCCACGCGGTCGCCGACAGGTTGCGCGAGCGCAGCACGGTGCCCGTCGCCAGGTTCACGGTCGCGGCGCCGTTGTAGAGGATGGCGGCAGCGTCCAGGCCCAGCTCGTCGTAGTAAGGGCGGGCTGAGCTCTCCATGCGCCCGGTGGCGACGATGACCTCGCCGCCCGCCTCACGGAAGCGGCGCAGCGCCTCCCTGCTGGCGGGGACCATGGCCAGGTCTCGTCCGACGAGGGTACCGTCGAGGTCTGTCACGATCCAGCGGATCACCGGGCGTTCCCCGCCCTCGCGACGTCGGCCAGCACGGAGCCCGCGAGGTCGAAGCCACCCACGGTGGCGAGGTAGCCGCCCGGCTCGAAGATGCTGCCCGACAGCGGGACGTAGACGCCGCCGGCCTGCTTGACCAAGAGGGAGCCCGCGGCCACGTCCCAGGCGTTGACGCGCGTGCCGTAGGCCACGTCGGACCAGCCGGCGGCGACGTGCGCGAGCTTGAGCGCGGCGCTGCCAGGACGGCGGATGGTGGCGAACGCCTGAGTCATCCGGGAGAAGCGGCGGAGCGCGCTCTCCTCGTCCTCGGCCAGGTCGCGGGGGGTGGGGTAGCTCGAAAGCAGCACCGCCTCCCGCTCGGTGGCGGCGCCGACGCTGCGGATCGGCTCGCCGTTGCAGACGGCGCCGCCGAGCCAGGCGGTGAACTCGTCGTCGCGCACGGGGTCGTAGATCACCCCGGCCACCACTTCCCCGTCCAGTGCCGCCGCGATCGAGGTGCAGAAGAACGGCAGGCCCGCGGCGAAGTTCGCGGTGCCGTCGATCGGGTCGACGTACCAGCTTATGGCGCCTTCTCCGCGTGTCCCGCCTTCCTCGCCCACCACGACGCTGTCGGGGCAGCGCTGTTCCAGGACCTCGCGGATCGTCTCCTCCGCGGCCTTGTCGTGCTCGGTGACCGGGTCATGGAAGTCACGCTTGGTCTGGATCTCGGGGCGGGAGCGGAAGGCGCCGCGCAGTCGGTCGCCGACCGCTCTGGCGGCCTCGACCGCGATGTCGGCCAGCTCGCGAGAGGTGTTCACATCCATGTCTTCTCCAGGAGTCTCAGCAGGGCGCGCGGGTCCTCGACGGTGGCCTGCGGGCTCTGCCGCACCACGTAGGGGATCTTGTCAGTGCTCGCGGAGACCATCAGGACGGTCGCGGCCGCCCTGGCCCGCACGCCACAGATGACGTCACGGTCGTAGTTGTCTCCGACGTACCAGACGTCGGCGGGGTCCACGCCCAGGGATCGGCAGGCGATCCAGATCATCTCGGGGTTCGGCTTACGGATGCCGACCTCGTCGCTGTACACCTGCACGGCCATCTGGTGGGAGAGCCCGGCGGCGGTCAGATACTCGCGGTGTACGGCGCCGGACAGGGAGTTGCTGACCACCCCGGGAATGACGCCGTGCTCCCAGCAGGCGGCCAGGAGCTCTTCCACGCCGGTACGGAGCTTGCGGTCGCTGCGCAGCTCGCCCATGCGCTTGCACAGGGGCGTCGCCTCGACGGTGACCAGCGTGCGGGCCCGCTCGGGCCAGTCGGTGGCGACGAAGTCGGCCCAGAACCCGCGGTGGGTCATCTCCTCGGGGGCGAACTGGCGGGAGGTGGAGTCCTTCCAGTACTTGTCGGCCCGCGCGCCGGCCCGGATGTCGCTCTCGATCTCCTCGGCGGTGAGCCCGTCGAATCCGGTCCTGCCGAGGAGCACGTGCACCTCGGCGGCCAGCTCGGCGGCCCAGGACGGGCGTTTGACGGTCTCGACGATCACTCCGCCGAAGTCGAGGAGCAGCGCCTTGGGACGGATCACGCGCTGACCTCCGCCCGGTCCCAGGAGGTGATCCGCGCGCCGTCGGCGCCGAACAGGTGCAGCTGCTCGGTCCAGCAGGTCAGCGCGTCGCCCGGGCCGGCCTGGACCGGCTGGTAGGACACGGCGTACATCTCGGTGTCCAGGACGCGCAGCCGTACCGTCCAGGAGGAGCCGGCGGGCAGGACGGCCTCGACCACCGCCTCTTCGCTCCAGGCGGCGGCGGGCGGCGTGCCGAAGTGCAGCGCTTCGGGCCGGATGCCGACGGCGGCGGGGGTGGTCTTCGCGCCGCGGGCTTCGACGAAGCGCAGCAGGGACGCGGCCAGTCCGCCGGGTGCCGGGCCGGTGTCCACGATCGCCATCGGCGGGCTGCCGACGAACTCGGCGACGAACCGGTTGGCGGGCCTGGCGTACATGTCCATGGGGGCGGCGAGCTGCTGCAGCTCGCCCTCGTTCATGACCGCGACGTCGGTGGCCATGGTGAGGGCTTCGAGCTGGTCGTGGGTGACGAAGACGATCGTCGCGCCGGACTCCTCGTGGATGCGCTTGAGCTCGGCGCGCATCTCCAGGCGCAGCCGGGCGTCGAGGTTGGACAGCGGCTCGTCGAGCAGCAGTACGGCCGGGTTGACCGCGAGCATCCTGGCCAGCGCGACGCGCTGCTGCTGCCCGCCGGACAGCTGCGAGGGGTAGCGGTCCATGGCGGCGTCGACGTGCACCATCTTCAGCGCCGCCTCGGCCCGCGAGCGCCGCTCGGGTCCGGGCACCTTGCGCATGCGCAGGCCGAACTCGACGTTCTCGCGCAGCGACAGGTGCGGCCAGAGCGCGTAGTTCTGGAACACCAGGCCCATGGCCCGCTTCTCGGGAGGGACGTACACGCCCTGCTCGACGGAGTCCAGGACGCGGTCGCCGACGGCGATGCTGCCCGCAGTGGGCTGTTCGAGCCCGGCGATCATGCGGAGGGTGGTGGTCTTGCCGCAGCCGGAGGGGCCGAGCAGGCACATGAACGCGCCGTCGGGAACCACGAGGTCGAGGTTCTTGACCGCATATTCTCCATGGCCGTAGCTCTTGGAGATCCCGCTGAGGGTGATGTTCGGCATCTATCCTCCTAGTCCGGATGCCAGGCTGCTCTTGGTGAGGCGCTGGGTCAGGTAGGTCATGGTGAAAGACAGCAAGGCGATCATGAGGACGACGCCGTTGGCGAGCTGGGTGTAGCCGTAGTCGACCAATCCGATGGACAGGGTCGTGAGCAGCTGGGTGCCCGTGGTGGTGAGCATGATGACGATGCTGAGCTCCTTGAGCCCGGAGATGAACGGCAGGACGATGCCGGTGACGAGGGCGCCCTTCTGGATGGGGAAGATGATCCGCCGCATGCGCTGCCACCAGGAGGCGCCGGCGATCTGCGCGGCCTCCTCGGGTTCGCGGCCGAGCTGCATCATCGCCGCGATGCCCGAGCGCGAGCTGTAGGGCAGGTGCGTCACGGCCATGACCAGGATCAGCAGGAACGTGGTGCCGTACAGCGCCGGGACGGGCCCGCGGGCGACGGCGAACAGCGACAGCGAGGCGGCGGCGAAGGCGATGCCGGGGATGAGGTAGGGCAGGAAGGAGACCTGCCGGAGGAAGGCCGCAATGCGCGGGGCCGTGCCGCGCACCACCACGTACCCGATGAGCAGGCCGGCGATCGCGCAGATGAGCGAGGCCAGGCCGACGATGCGCAGCGAGTTCCAGGCCGCCTCCCACAGCTCCGAGCCGCGCAGCACGCCGTGCGGGAAGCCCACCGCGCCGGGGAGCTTGTCGGCGATCCAGTAGTCGAGTGTGAAGGTCGACAGGTCCAGCGGAGTCCTGGTCACCGTCGACATCAGCAGCGTGAGCACGGGGACGAGCACGCTCACCGCGAAGACGACCAGGCCGAGCGCGTAGGCGGGCCAGCGCCAGCGGCGCAGGTCGCTCACCCGGTCCATCGCGCCCTTGCCGCCCACGGTGACGAACCGGCGCTGCTCGCGCATCAGCCGCATGTCGGTGAAGACGATCAGCACGCCGATGATCACGATGACGGTGGCGAGCACGGAGGCCACGCCGGTGCTGCGGTCCCTGATCGACTGGAAGAGGCCGGTGGACAGCACGTGGTAGTCGGCCGGCAGCCCCAGCACGTACGGGGTGCCGAACGTGCCGAGCACCCGCCCGACCACGAGCAGCACGGCCGAGGACAGCGCGGGCAGCATGAGCGGGATCACGATCCGCCGGACGACGGTGCGCCGCGGCGCGCCCAGGACCCTGGCGGAGTCCTCAAGCTGGACGTCGATGCGGCGCAGCGCGTTGCCGACCAGGAGCAGCACGAAGGGGTAGTAGTGCAGCCCGAGGGTGATGACGATCGGCAGCGGGCCGTAGGCGAGCCAGTCCGGCGTGCGGATGCCCTGGGCCTGCAGGAACCCGACCTGCCCCGCGGCGCGCTCGTTCTTGAACAGCGTCAGCCAGGCCAGCGAGAACGTCCACGACGGCAGCATGTACGGCACCACCAGCGCCCCGGCCAGCCACCTGCGTCCCGGCACGTTCGTCCTGGTGACCAGCCACGCCATGCCGCCGCCGAGCAGCAACGCGAACAGCGTGGTGCCGACCGCGACCACCAGCGTGTTGACCAGCGGCTCCCAGAACAGCAGCCCGCTGATCTGGGAGCGGAAGACGCGCCACAGGTAGTAGCCGGTCCACTCGCCTGGCTGCTGCCCGGCGTGCAGCTCGTCGCCGTACTGCAGGCGGAAGGCGTCCGACAGCACCGCGAACAGCGGGGCCACGACGAGGTAGGCCAGCAGGATGACGAGGATCAGGCCGAGCGCGGCGGTCGGATCGTGCCGCAGGACCTGCAGGCGGTAGAGGAGTCTGCGGCGTCTCGGCGGGCGAGGTGGCGGCTCCGTTTTGGTCACAACAGCCATGGGGTTTCCTTCGGGGGGTAGCGCATCAGTGACTTCTCTTGAGCATCGCGTCGGCGAGGGCGTCGGCGGCCTCGCCGAGCCGCCGGCCGACGGCGTCGAGGCGGGACAGCAGTTCGCGTTCGCGCAGGGTGTCCATCTCCAGCGGTGCGGCGAACAGCTCGGTGAGCCTGGTCTGGTAGAGCTGGCGCACGCGGCTCTGGGACTTGCGGGTGGCGAGCAGGGCGGCCATGACGGAGCCGGGATCGCTGACGATCTTCACCAGGGCCTGCTCCAGCTCGTCCAGCCCGTCGATCACGGCATGCAGCGGCTCGACGGCGAAGCTCAGGTCGGACAGCCCGAACAGGTCGGCCTCGCGGACGAAGTCCCGAAGCTGGTCGAGCACGTCGTCGATCGAGCGGGAGAGCCGGAACAGATCCTCCCTGTCGATGGGGGTGGCCAGAGTCCGCGACAGGGCCCGGACGAGCTCGGCCCGCGCCGCGTCTCCCTCGTGCTCGACCACGGACATGCGGGCGCGGGCCTCCGCGCTCTCGACCGTGCCTGCGGCGGCCGTACAAGCCAGTACGGCGCCTTCTCTCGCCATGGCGACCTGGCTGCGGATCAGGTCGATCACCCGTCGTCCCGTCCGGCCCCGCAGGTCGTCCAGGATCCTGCTGAGCCGGAGGGCACGGCCCTTCGTGCCGCTCACAGCAGCCTCAGCCCGAGTCCGGCCAGGGCGCCCAGCAGCAGGGACGACGGGAGCGTGACCAGCCACGCCGTGCCCATGTTCAGCACTCCTTGCCATCGCACCCTCCTGCTTCCCTCGCTTGCCACCACGCCGACGACGCCGGCGGTCACCGATTGGGTCATGCTCACCGGGCTCCCCAGTGCCGAGCTGCCGAGTACGGCGCCGGTGGCCGCCGTCTCGGCCGAGAGCACGTGCAGCGGCCGGGCGATGACCAGGCCGCGGCCGATCCGCTCTCCCACGCGGTTGAGACTGGTCAGGGAGCCGGCCAGGAACAGCGCCGCGAGCACGGCCATCCAGGCCGGGGAGACGGCGACGGGCCCGACCCGGCCGAGGCCATTGCGGCCCACGTCCAGCGCCACGCTCACGACGGCGATCATCTTCTGGCCGTCGTTGACGGCGTACGCGGTGCACTGTGCCGTGTAGGCCACCAGGTGGGCGGCGAGCACGAGCTTGGGCATCCGGCGGTAGGACGGCACCTGGCGTGAGGCGGTCCCCAGCAGGTAGCCCAGGACCAGGCCGACCGCGGGGGCGCAGAGCCCGATCGCGAGCACTCTGGCCAGGCTCCCCCACGACACCGGCACGCCCGCGCCGAGCCCCGCGCCGGAGATGCCGCCGATCACGGCCAGGGTGAGGCTGGTCGGCAGTCCTTTGCCGGTCAGCGCCGCGACCACCACGATCGCGATCACCACCCCGGCCAGGAACACCGCCGCGCCGACGCTGGTGCCGAGTCCCGCCAGCCCTTCGGTGAAGGTCCGCGCCACCGTCACGCCCAGCACGTACGGCCCGGCGAACAGGACCGCCACGAGCAGCGCGACGGCCACCCATCCAGGCGTGTGCGGGAACCGCAGCCCCAGCCCGATCAGCGTAGCCCCGTCGTTGGCCCCGCTGATCAGCACGAACAGGACCGCCACCACGGCGAAGGCCAGCGTCCAGCCCATCAGAGGTAGGGCCGTTGATCGCGCTTGGCCTCGTCGTACCGTTCCCGCGCGGCCCGGGTCTCGGGCAGTACGGACACCTCCGCGACCGGCACGTCCCACCATGCCTGGGCGCCCGGCCCGTCGCCGGGGACGGGCTCGACGTAGACGACGGTGGTCCTGGCGGACTCCTTGGCCTTGATCAGGGCTGCTCTCAGGGACTCGGGAGTGCCGGCACGCAGCACGTCGGCGCCCAGGCTGGCGGCGTTGGCGGCCAGGTCCAGGGGAAGGGGAGCGCCGTCGAGCTCTCCGCTCGCGCCGCGCGCCCGGTAGGCGGTGCCGAGCCTTCGCGCGCCCACGGACTCGCTGAGGTTGCCGATCGAGGCGAAGCCCTGGTTGTCGACCAGGACGATGACGAGCTTGACGCCTTCCTGCACGGCGGTGGCGATCTCTTGGGCCATCATCAGGTAGGAGCCATCGCCGACCAGCACAAACACCTCGCGCTCCGGCGCGCCGAGCTTCACCCCGAGCCCGCCGGCGATCTCGTAGCCCATGCACGAGTAGCCGTACTCCACGTGATACTGCTCCGGGTCGCAGGCGCGCCAGAGCCGGTGCAGGTCGCCCGGCATCGACCCGGCCGCGTTGACCACCACGCCGCCCTCGGCGATCTCGTTGACGATGCCGAGCGCGACGGGCTGGGTGAGCTCCGGCCCCGCGTAGGCGCGGCTGATCTCGGACTGCCAGGCGGCGGCCAGGGCCGTGGCCCGGCTGGTCCATTCCGCGTCGGCCCGCCAGTCCACCTCGTCGAGGGCGCGCAGGGCCTCGCGGGCGTCGGCGACGAGCATCAGGCCGGTGTTCTTGGCCGCGTCGAAGGCGGTGATGTTCACGTTGAGGAACTTGGCCTGCCCGAACAGCGTGCGCGAGGCGGTGGTGAAGTCGGTGTAGCGGGTGCCGACGCCGATGACCAGGTCCGCCTCGCGGGCCAGGGTGTCGGCGGCCTGCGTGCCCGTGTGGCCGATCGCGCCGACCGCGCAGGGGTGGTCGTAGGGCAGCGCGCCCTTGCCCGCCTGTGTCTCGCCCACCGGGACGCCGTGGTTCTCGGCGAACCTGACCAGCTCCGTCCATGCCTGGCTGTACTTGACGCCGCCGCCGGCGACGATCAGCGGACGCCGGGAGCCGCGGATCAGCTCCATGGCCCTGGCCAGCGCGGCGGGCTCGGGCACCGGCCGTGGCACGTGCCACACCCGCCTGACGAACAACTCCTGCGGCCAGTCGTACGCCTCGGTCTGCACGTCCTGCGGGAGCGCCAGGGTGACCGCGCCGGTCTCGGCCGGGTCGGTCAGCACCCGCATCGCCGCCAGCAGGGCGGAGGGTAACTGCTCGGGCCGGTTGATCCGGTCGAAGAAGCGCGACAGCGGGCGCAGCGAGTCGTTGACCGACACGTCGTAGGAGCGCGGGTCCTCCAGCTCCTGTAAGACCGGGCCGGCGGCGCGGGTGGCGAAGATGTCACCGGGCAGCAGCAGTACGGGCAGGCGGTTGACCGTGGCCAGCGCCGCGCCGGTGGCCAGGTTGGTGGCGCCGGGGCCGATAGAGGTGGTGCAGGCGAAGGTCGACATCCGGCCGCGGGTACGTGCGTAGCCGACGGCGGTGTGGACCATGGCCTGCTCGTTGCGCGCCAGATAGTAAGGAAGCGCGTCACCGGTACCGGCACCCTCTTCCGCCAGGGCCTGGCCGACTCCCGCCACGTTGCCGTGGCCGAAGATGCCGAGGACGCCGGCGATCAGGCGATGTTCCGCGCCGTCGCGTTCCGACCACTGGTTGGCCAGGAATCGCACCAGCGCCTGTGCGGTGGTCAGTCTCATGACGCACCTCCTGCGGGAGCTACTCGGGGGTCGATCGGCTGGTCCGCCCAGGAGGCGCGGATCCAGGCGTGACGGGGGTCGTCGCGGCAGGCCATGGACCGCTGCCGCGCGGGTCCCGCGAGGACGTTCAGGTAGTACAGGTCGTAGCCGGGAGCGGCCATCGACGGGCCGTGGTAGCCGTGCGGGACGAGCACCACGTCGCCGCCGCTCACTTCGGCCAGCGTCTCGTGGGTGCCGTACACGCGCTGGTAACCGGGGCCGCCCTCGAAGTAGTAGATCTCCTCCAGCTCGGCCTCCCCCTCTCCCGCCGTGTCGTGCTTGTGCGGGGGGTAGGACGACCAGTTACCCCCCGGGGTGATCACTTCGACGGCGACGAGCTTGTCGCAGTCGAAGGCGTCGGGCGCGCAGAAGTTGTTGATCCGCCTGCTGGCCTGCCCGGAGCCGCGCACCTCCACCGGCACCTGGACGGCGGCGACGTACCTGATGGGCAGCCGCCTGGTCGCGCGGGCCGAGGGCAGAGCGACGCGGCCGTGGCCGCTGATCGTGGCGGTGGTGCCGATCGGCAGGTAGGCGAAGTCCGTCGGCCCGTCGAAGACGGACGCGCGGCCGGTCAGCGGCAGCCGCTCACCTTCGGCGACGACCTCGCACGCGCCGGTCAGCGGCAGGACGAGCATCTCCTCCGGCCCGGTGGTGAACTTCACCGGCTCGCCGGCCAGGTCCACCACCCGCAGCCCGGAATAGGCCCAGCCGGCCGCCTCCGGCGTGATCTCCACCTGCCAGGGGCCCGAGGCGGCCTGACCGAAGGGAATGTGGGTCACGCGCCCTCCAGCAGGCTCAGCGCGGTGTCGACCGCGGCCACGACGTCGCCGCCCGGCGGGTAGAGCAGCGTGCGGCCGACGACCAGACCCCGCACGCCGGGCAGGCGCAGCGCGTTGCTCCATGAGCCGAACATCTCGTCGGAGTCCTGGCTGGAGTCGCCACCCAGCAGCAGGACGGGCAGCGTGGTCGACTCCATGACGCGCTCCATGTCCGGCACGACCGGGAGCTTCAGCCAGGTGTGGGCGGAGGTCGCCCCGAGCGCCTGGCCGACGCTGACGCTGCGGATCACCGCCTCAGGCGACAGGTCGTGCCTGACCACGCCGTCGCGCCGGCTGGACCAGAACGGCTCGACCATCGCCATCAGGCCGTGCCTGGCCAGCTTGGTGACAGCGTCGCCGCAGCTGGCCAGGGTGGCGGCGGTGGCGCCGTCCTCAGGCGCGATCCTGCACAGCATCTTTCCGCCGTCGTATCCCATCGCGGCGATCGAGTCCGCGTCGTAGGCGGTGAACCTGTCGTCGAACTCGAACACCGATCCGTGCAGGCCGCCGCGGTTCATCGAGCCGATGACGATCTTGTCCTCGAGCGCGCCGAGCAGCAGCAGGTCCTCGACGATGTCGGGAGTGGCCAGCAGGCCGTCCACACCGGGTCTGGCCAGGGCGGTCATGAGCCGGTCGAGCAGATCCTTGCGGCTGTGCATGGCCATGGGGTCGCCGGCGACCCCCAGCGAGCCACGGGCGGGGTGATCGGCGGCGATGATGAGCAGCTGTTCTCTGCTGTTCCTGAGCGGCCGGCGTTTACGCGCGGCGGCCGCCTCGGCGACCCGCTCCGGCTGCCACGCACGCTCGCCGAGCAGCCTGCGATAGTCCTGCTCACGCATGGGTGAGGCCTCCTTCAGAGTGAGTGGACAGGGCGGCCTCGATCTCGCCCACCGTGGGCATCGCGGGCGCGCAGGCCAGCCGGCCGGCGACGATCGCGCCCGCCGCGTTGGCGAAGCGCAGCGTGCGCTCCAGAGGCCAGCCTCCGAGGAGGCCGTGGCAGAGCGCGCCGCCGAAGGCGTCGCCCGCGCCGAGGCCGTTGACGACCTCGACGGGAACGGGCGGGACCCGTACCGTCTCCGTCGCGGTCATGCCCAGCACGCCGGCCGCGCCCTGCTTGACGATCGCCAGCTCGACGCCGGCCGCGAGCAGGGCCTCGCAGGCCGCGTACGGGTCACGGGTTCCGGTGGCGACCTCGGCTTCGTCGAGGTTGCCGACCGCGACGGTGACGTGCCCGAGCGCGGCGCGCACTCGCTCGCGGGCCAGCGCCGTGTCCCGCCAGAACATCGGCCGGTAGTCCAGGTCGAGCACCGTGTGCGGCGCTCGCCCTCGCGCCTGCCAGGCGGCCAGGTGGGCGCTGAGCGAGGGCTCGGCCGACAGCCCGGTCACGGTGGCCCAGAACAGCCGGGTCCGCGTGACGGCCGCCAGGTCCAGCTCCTCTGGCGATAACTCCAGGTCCGGCGCCCGGTCGCGGTAGAAGTAGAGCGGGAAGTCCTCAGGGGGCCTGATCTCGCAGAACGTGACCGGCGTCGGCCTGCCGGGCACGGCGGTGACCAGGCTGTCGTCCACGCCGTACTCGCGCAGCGCGTCGTGGACGAACGCGCCGAACGGGTCATCACCGGTCCTGGTGATCACCGCGCTGGCCCGGCCCAGGCGGGCGGCTGCCACCGCCACGTTCGTCGCGCTGCCGCCCAGGTATCTGCCGAACGTCTCCACGTGCCGCAGCGACACGCCGACCTGCTGCGGGTAGACGTCCACGCCGACTCGGCCCATCGTCAGCACTTCGGGCGGGCTCACGTCAGGCCACGCAGGAACGCCACGCCGGCCCGGACGTCGTCGGCCGGGCCCGCGCCCGTCGGGGGCTCGGCGTCGAGGATCACGTCCTGCTCCATGACGTACCAGCCGGTGTATCCGGCCGCCGTCAGGCCATCGACGATGCCCTTGACGTCGACGTCGCCCAGCCCGAGCCTGCTGTAGATCCCGGCGCGCACGGCCTGGGTGTAGGACAGCTCGCCGGATCTGACCCGCGCCGCGAGCGCCGAATCCACGTCCTTGAGGTGCACGTGGGCGATGCGTCCGGCGGCGCGGTCGACGACCTCCAGCGGGTCGGTGCCGCCGATGAGCAGGTGGCCGGTGTCCAGGCAGAGCGCGACCGTGCAGCCTTCGAGCACCCGGTCCACCTCCTGGCGGGTCTCGACCATGGTTCCGACATGTGGGTGGAGGGCGACGACGCGGCCCTCCCGCGCCGCCTCGCCGGTGATTGTGTCCAGGTTGCCGAGCAGGGTGCGCCAGCCCGCCTCATCCAGCTCTGGGCGGGTGTCGTACCCGTCCTGGCCGGTGGCGGCGGCGAGCACCACGACCGTACCTTCGTTGAAGGAGGACCACGTGTCGCGCAGTCCCGGCAGCGGATCGTGGGTGGGGTCGTGCAGGACCACGGGGACGAATGCGCCCACAGCCTGTAGCCCGTAGCGGCCGATCAGGTTCTGATCGGCGGGCAGGAAGCCTTCGGGACCAAGCTCGGTGGCGGTCAGGCCGAGTTCGGCCATCTCGGCGAGCACGCGTTCCGCGGAGAGCTGGTGACCCCAGCCGGGGACCTCGCAGACTCCCCAGGAGATGGGGGCGGCGGCGATTCTCACTTGGCCACCTCCACGATGCGCACGCTGCGGCCTTCGCGGCGCGACAGGTCGGCCGCCTCGGCGAGGTAGAGCGCGGCCAGGGCGTCCTGGACCGTGCAGGGGCTCTCGCGTTCGCCCCGCGCCATCGACAGGAACGCGCTCATCTCGCTGATGTACGCGGCCTCGAATCGGCTTTGGAAGTCCGGCCACGGCCGCCCGTCAGGATCGAGCCCCTCCGCCGAACGCAGCGGGGTCCGGTCGCCGAGCCCGGCCGCCCAGGTCCCAAGGGTGCCGGCCAGCTCCATCCGCACGTCGTATCCGGCTCCGTTGTAGCGCGAGCCCTGCAGCGTGACCAGGGTGCCGTCGTCCATGGTGATGAGCGCGGCACTGTTGTCAACGTCGTCGGCCTCGGCGAAGAACGCCGCGCCGCGGTTGGCGCCGACCGCGTACACGGCATCGGCCTCGTGGCCGGTGACCCAGCGCAGGATGTCGAAGTCGTGGATGTGGCAGTCGCGGAAGATGCCGCCCGACTGGGCGACGTACTCCGCGGGAGGCGGCGCGGGGTCGCCGGTCAGCAGGTGGACCCGGTGCAGCTGGCCGAGCTCTCCGGCGCGCAGCGCCGCGCGGGCGGCGGTGTAGCCGGCGTCGAAACGGCGCTGGAAGCCGATGTGCACGGCGGTGCCGCTGCTCTCGACGGCCGCGGCGACCCGCAGGGTCTCGGCCACGGTCGGGGCTGCGGGCTTCTCACAGAACGCCGGCACCTTCAGCTCGCAGGCCCGCAGCAGCGCCTCGGCATGAGCGGAGGTCGGTGTCGTGATCACTACCGCGTCCGTGTCGAAGGGATCTCCGACCCGGGCTCCCAGCCGTTGCGCCACCTCCTCGGCTCTGGCCTCGTCCACGTCGGTGACGACAAGCTCGTCAACGAGAGCGGACAGGGTCGTGGCATGGAACATGCCTATCCGACCGAGGCCCAGTAGACCCACACGCATGATCGCTCCTCATCCAGGGGTCTCCAGTTCTAGATGAACCATTGATGAACAGTCAACAGTTTGTCCTGACATAAGGATAAAGTTCGTCAGCGCTCCACGAGCGTGACCTCAAGGGAGTAATGGGAGGCGCGGTAGACGTGCGAGCCGTGCTCCACGCCCCTGCCCTGGTCGTCGAAGGCGGTGCGAACCAGGGTGAGCAGCGGGCAGGACGGCCGCTCGCCGAGCAGCCTGGCCTCCGCCGGGCTGGCGGCCCGGGCACTGATGCGCTGGTTGGCCACCCGCATCCGGACGCCGCCCGAGCGCAGCAGCTCATAGAGCCCGCGCTCCTCAAGGGCCTCGGCCGACGGGGACTGCTGCCTGAGCGGGAGCCAGTTGCGCAACAGAGCCAGCGGCTCGCCGAGCGCGTACCTGACCCGCTCCAGCATGACCACGTCGGCGCCCTGCGCGATCCCGAGCGCGGCCGCCACCTCGGCCCCGGCCGCGACCGCCTCGATGGACAGCACCTTGGTCATCGGCTTCTGCTCCGCCCTGCGCAGGTCGTCGTACAGGCTGGTGAGCTCGACCGCTCGCTTGACCCGGCTGTGCACGACCTGGGTGCCCACGCCGCGCTTGCGGACGACCAGACCCTTGTCCACCAGCCACTGGATGGCCTTGCGCACGGTCGGGCGCGACAGCCCCAGCTGGCCGGCGAGCTCGATCTCGTTGTGGAGCCTGGAGCCCGGGGGCAGCTCGCCCGCCTGGATGGCGTGCGCGATCCGCTTGGCCACCTGGAAGTAGAGGGGGATGGGACTCGCCCTGTCGAGGTCGATGTCCAGTTTCGGAATCACGACCTGAAGGTAGCTGACGTCTATATGTCCTGACTATGTGACTACTTGACCAGATCCTGCTCGGGCGACGAGAGCAGGGCCGACGTGAGGACGACGTAAGAATGTCTTGACAAATTATTCACATGACGTTCATCGTGAGCACACCGTGGCGTCGTCGGGGCTGGCACGACGCTTCCGAACCTTTGAGAGGTAAGAGGAGTGACGCCATCATGAGGCGTACCGCGAAGATCATCTCCGTGGCGATGCTGGCGGTGGCCGCTGCGGCGTGCGCGCCTTCCACGGCCGGCAACGCCCCATCGACGGCAGCGACCGCCAAGGCGCTGCCCGGCCCCTCACTCGACGCGAACTTCGACCTGGAGGCGCTGGTCGCCGCCGCGAAGAAGGAGGGCAGCCTGCTGGTCTACGACTCCAGCGGCGACATCGAGGAGGTGGCGAAGGCCTTCACGGCCAAGTACGGCATCGCCATGGAGGGCGTGAAGTCGGACACCCCGCAGACCGCCGAGAAGATGATCAGAGAGCACGCCGCGGACAACGTCACCATCGACGCCGCGATGTACGAGGACGGCGGCGTGCTGGTCGGCCAGCTGGCGCCGCAGGGCGTGACGCAGACCTGGATTCCGCAGGACCTGAAGGAGCAGATCCCGGCCGAGAACCAGAACCCGCTGCTCGCCCTGTCGAAGGCCACGGTCTTCGCCTACAACACCAAGCTGTCCCCCGGCGGCTGCCCGGTCAAGAACATCTGGGATCTGACCGAGCCGGAGTGGGCCGGCAAGCTGGTCATGCAGGATCCGCTCGGCAAGCCGACCGTGCTGTCGTTCTTCACCCAGCTCGACGCGCACGGCAACCAGGCCCTGGAGCAGGCGTTCCAGGCCAAGTACGGCAAAGCACTGAAGACGGAGGAGAAGAGCGCCGCCTACGAGTGGGTCAAGCGGCTGGCCGGCAACCGGCCGGTGCTGACGGGCTCCGACGAGGACATCTCGGGCGCGGTCGGCGCGCCGAGCGCGACGGACAAGAAGATCGGCTTCATGTCGATCTCGAAGTTCCGCAACAACGAGGACAAGGGGTACACCCAGTCCACGTGTGAGGGCATGGCACCCTTCACCGGCTTCAGCTACCCGAAGTACGTCGCGATCGCCAGCAAGAGCAAGCACCCCAACGCGGCGAAGCTGTACGTCCACTTCATCATGACCGAAGAGGGCGTCAAGCACGAGATCGGCGAGGGCGGCATCTCGGGCAACAGCACGGTCAAGCCGCTGGTCACCCCGGCCGGACTGAGCGACTGGCAGGGCCAGCTCTTCCACACCGACCCCAAGGGCCTGCTCGGGGACATGCAGAACCGCCAGACCATCTCCGACTTCTGGCGCGTCAACAAGAGCTGACGACCAGCACCGAGCCAGCCGCCGACCGGAGACCCCGGCCGGCGGCTCCTCCGCATGCCCAGCGTCTTTCTGTATGCCCTTATGTCCTGACATAAGGATGACCTATTGATTTCTTGTTAAATGGTCGTTACGTTCCCCTCATCACTCCCCCCAGAACGAGGAGGCGCAATGCGTCCCCTGCCCAGGCTCTCCCTGGCAGCCTTGATGTTCACCCTCGCAGCGGGGGTGGCGGTCCCCGCGTCCGGCTCCACCGTCCCGACGGTGCATCCTGACGTTGAGACCCCCGCCCTGTACGACGACGAAGCGGGCGGCAACTCCAACGGCGACGACCCGGCGATCTGGGTGCATCCGTCCGACTCCGACAAGAGCGTGGTGGTCACCACGGCCAAGGAGGGCGGACTCAACGTCTACGACCTCGCCGGGCACCAGCTCCAGCACATCGCGGCGCCCGCCGCCCCCGGGCCCGACGACGAGCCCGGCCGGTTCAACAACGTCGACGTCACCTACGGCTTCGGCGGACGCGATCTCGCGATCGTCTCCGACCGGGGCCGGGACACGCTCCGCGTCTACTCCATCTCCAACGGCCACCTCACCGACGTGACCGACCCGGCCGCGCCGTTCGTCTTCAACACCACCCAGGGCCAGGTCAACGACGGCGAGACCGCGTACGGCCTGGGGGCGTGGAAGGACTCCACCGGCACGTACGCGCTGGTCAGCCGCCGGCACACGACCTCAGTCGGCCTGGTCAAGCTGCTGGCCAAGCCGGGCGGCAAGGTCGGCTACCAGCTCGTCAGGACGCTGGACCTGCCCGCGTCGTTCACCCTCCCCAACGGCCAGCAGTGGACCCCGTGCCTGGAGCCGGACGAACTGCCGCAGGTCGAGGGCATGGTCGTGGACCAGAACCGGGACGTTCTCTACGCCGCGCAGGAGGATGTCGGGATCTGGCGCCTGCGGGCCGACCTCACCGGCGCACCAGTGCTGCTGGACAGGGTCAGGGAGTACGGCGTCCCCGGCACGTACGACCCCGCGACCGAGGAGTGCACGCCCGGCGCCGACCCGGGCTACGGCGGCAACCACCTGACCGCGGACGCCGAAGGCCTCACGATCTACTACCGCGAGGACGGCAAGGGCTACCTCCTGGCCTCCAGCCAGGGCGACAACACCTTCGCCGTCTACCGCAGGGAGGGCTCCAACTCCTACCTCGGCCAGTTCAGGGTCGGCGCGGACAACGGCATCGACGGCGTCGAGGTCAGCGACGGCTCGACCGTGCTCAACGTGCCCCTGGGCGACTTCGACGAGGGCGTCTTCATCGCCCACGACGGGGTCAACACGCCGGCCGAGGGGGACCGGGAGATCACCAACTTCAAGTTCACGAAGTGGGAGGACATCGCCGACGAGCTCGACCTGGACGTCGACACGGACGGCTGGGACCCGCGCGACTGAGTCGCCTGACCTGTTCTGAAGCGCCTCAGGGGGCGCCGCCCTCGACCGGGCGGCGCCCCTTCTGCACTCGACCCAGCCGCGGACACCCCGAGCCAACTGCTGCGCCGAACGCTGGATCCGCACCATCCGAGCCGAACGCACCGACCGCATGCTGATCCATGACGAACGACCACCTTCGATCAGTCCTGAACGAGTTCGCGAGCACTCCAGCAACCATCGCCCGCACCAGTCCCGCCGACAACGCCCACTCGATCAGGACGAGGACGTCGTGGTTCCGCTGGAGGGCCAGATTCGGCGCCGAAAGATGCTCAGCGGAGCCATCAACGAGTACCACCGGACCGAGGGGCGTCCGCATCACCACGGCCGTTCTGAGAGACGCCACGCACCGGGACGAGGACGTGGCCGCCCTGGGCTACGAGCACCTCCGTCGCCATGATCTACGCCGCACCGGCCTGACGTGGATGGCCGACGCCGGTGTCCCGATCCATGTCCTACGCAATCGCCCTGTTGACCGCTCAACGCAAAAAGGCCAGTCGACCTGGAGTTACTCCAAGACCGTCTGGCCTTTTACAACCGTCGGGACGACAGGATTTGAACCTGCGCCCCCTTGACCCCCAGGCGCATCACGAGGAGGCGGGATCACCGTCGGTACCCGCCCTACCTGGGATTACGATCCTGTGTAGTCCCCTGGAGTCCAGGGCCATCCAGGCCGATTGTCACTCAGCTAGTCACCCAGAATTTGGCCCGTTGGCTGGGGCTGCTGCCACACGTCACGGCCGTTGCTCCACAGCTCAGAGGCATGATAGGCGAATCGGTCGAACAGACCATCGTCCTGGTAACGCCGCAGGTGCAGCATCGGCGAGTCGTGACCGACGAGCTTGGCCAAATGAGGCGTGACGAGCATCTCCGCGTCGAACCGGAACACGCTCATGGCGATGTGCTCGTCACCGTACCGAGCCTCGATGCCGGGGACATCTCGGAGCTGCTCGATCTCCGACAGCGTGATCCGGATGCGCGTGGAGACGGTCAACGGGACGTGCTCCACTTCTTCACGGCTCCGTGTGACGTCGCTTTCAGGATCGCCGACGAGAAACCGGATCTTGCAGCCCTGCTGGGCCTTCCGCTTGAGTACCCTCGCCAGGTTCGGGTGTTCCAGCCACAGGAAGTAGTTCGTGTAGCCAGCGAACACGATCTCGTTGCGGGCCGCGTTGATGAGGTTGCGCCAGATTGATTTCGGGCATGCGGAACGATACGGGTAAACGGACAACACTTCTTTGTCCGGTCCCGTTTTCACCGTATTGCGAATTGCGTCGGGCCATAGCATGGCTGCCTCAACTCCTAGAGCCTCTGCGGCGGCCCACTGGTGCCGTAGGTGCGGGACGCGAGCTTCGTCCTGCAACCAGCGTTCCACCGTCTTGACGTCCACACAACACCGGTCGGCCAACCTCTGGTTTGTGACCTGGGCATTCTGCATGGCGCTGCGTAGGGCGACGTTGGCCACGGTACACCTCGGAATGGAGGACGTCAGGGACGTTTTGAGCGTAACGCCATAACGTCCTGGACGTCTAAATAACGCGGTAGGTTCGTCACTCTTCGGTAAGCACGCTGATCACATGTCCTCACCGGTAATTCTCGAAGACCTTCAGGAAGCTTTTCCTGGCTGGTGCATTTGGCGCAGTTCCGCAGGACGTCTTTGGGCAACTCGGAACGGCCGACGCCTGTCACAGTACGAGATAGATCACGGCCTTTGCCAGACGATCGACGCCGACGACGTCGCCCAGCTCGCCGAGCAGTTGAGGGAGCAGGAAGCAGCGGAGCGGGCACTGTGAGCGTCCCTTCGTCCCGACCAGAGAAGCACGCCGCCGATGCCCTGGCCGATGCCCTCGCCGCCCATGGCGTATCCACCAACGTGCACGACGGCTACGGCCTGAGTCTGGTGTCCGTGTGGATCGGGCTCGTGGTCTGGTGCGACGGCGAGTGGTACTGGTGGCGGACGGGCTGGGACGACCGGCGCAAGCGCGTGCTGTACGCCCGTCATCCGGCCATCGAGCCGTCACGGGCTGCGCGACGGATCGCCTTCCGCTACGCGGACCTCCGAAGCCAGCATCCATGGTCCGGAACGATCCACGGCCTCCCTTTCCCGCAACCAATGGAAGCGGGCCCCAGATGAAAGAGCCCCGGGCGAAGCTCGGATGCCGGGTCAAGATCGTGGACATGCTGCACAGTCCCGCCCGCACCAGGGCTGTTGGCGAGTTGCTGATAGGACAGCGCGGGCGGGTGGTAGATGTCCTACGCGGCGGCACGCTGGCGCTTGTGGAACTGGACTCCGACTGGGCCGACCTCCCGGGCGGGGTGCGGCGCTGGCCCGTCCAGTGGGACGACCTGCTCGTTTCCTCGCTAGAGAGCGGGCCAGTCATCCCGGACGCCGACTACCGCGTTAGCCTGTCAGGTTCAGGTCGCGATGCTGTTCAGCACGCAGTGCCAGCGGGCACGGACAACAGCCTGTGCGGAGAGAAGGCGTACCCATTGCCAATCTGCGGTTGGTCTATTTCCTTCTCCCCCACGGCCGCACGCGCTTGTGCGGAATGCGCCCGGCTCGTGCTGGAACAGGCCAACCCGTGATCACCTCGTACGCCGTCGACTCACCGCGTAGCGGCAGCGGGCCGGGGACGGAGTGTCAAGCCCGGCTTCGCGTGTACGTTCGCCGTGAAGAGCGGGGAGTCGGGGTTGTGGTCCCGTTGTGCGAGGTCCCAGCCGAAGGCTTGGACGTCGAGGTGGTTGCCGGGGGCGGCGAGGTCGGGCCGGTCTCGGTCGCAAGCGGCAAGACCAAGACCGAGGCCAAGGCGAAGCTCAAGGAGATCATCCGCGACCATGACGACGGGCTGGCCAGCGGCCCAGCGAACTACACGGTTGCCGAGGCCGTAAAGAGCTGGCTCGCGTACGGTCTGCACGGTCGCAGCCCGAACACAGCGACCAACTACCGGACCCTCTGTGAGAAGCACATCATCCCCGACCTGGGCGCGCGCAAGCTGCGGGAGCTGAGCGGCGAAGACGTGGACCGGTGGCTCGTCGGCAAGGCCGAGGTACTCGCCGCCCGAACGGTGCGGCTGCTCCACTCATGCCTGAACCGTGCGGTGAAGTTCGCCCAGGCCCGCGACAAGGTGAAGCGCAACGTCGTGGGCCTCTGCGAGATCCCCGAGGGCGAGGAGGGCCGCCCGTCGAAGTCCCTCACCCTTGACCAGGCGACGGCTCTCCTCGACGCCGCCGAGGGCTCGCGCCTGTACGCCTACGTCGTCCTCTCACTGCTGATCGGTGCCCGTACGGAGGAGTTGCGGGCGCTCACTTGGGAGGAGGTCGATCTCGTCGGCGATCCGGACAAGGAGATCCCACCGTGGATCGCCGTGTGGCGCTCTGTACGCGAAGGAGGAGACACCAAGACCAAACGCTCACGGCGCTCCCTGGCGCTGCCCAAGCGGTGCGTGGAAGCGCTCAAGGCGCATCGACTGCAACAGCGCCATGACCACAAGATGGCAGGCGAAAAATGGCAGGATCACGGCCTCGTTTTCGCCTCACTCGTCGGTACACCCCTCGACGCTCACAACGTACGACGCGCGTTCAGGAAGATCGTCAAGGATGCTGGGATGCCCGCGTACTACTGGACGCCCCGGGAGATGCGCCACAGCTTCGTCTCGCTGCTCTCCGACTCGGGTGTCCCACTGGAGGACATCGCCCGCCTCGTCGGCCACAGTGGCACCGCCGTCACCGAAGCCGTCTACCGCAAGCAGATCCGCCCCGTACTCCTGCAAGGAGCCGCGGCGATGGATGATCTCTTCGCCCGGTAGTCACTTATCAATGCGAAAGGGTGCCACCCTAGAGAGTGACACCCTGCTCGACCAGTGAAACCCTGGTCGGGACGACAGGATTTGAACCTGCGACCCCTTGACCCCCAGTCAAGTGCGCTACCAAGCTGCGCTACGTCCCGGTTGTGTCGGCCGCCCCCTGCGGGGCGGGACGTCATAACCTTAGCGCACATCGGAGGTGCGCGTGCACACCGAGAGCGGGAGCGGAGGTGGCTGTGGGGCGCAGGCCGACCATTGATCGCAAGGAGCTGGCCAGGCTGGTCACCGCCGGGATGAGCGTGCAGGAGCTGGCCGCTCACTTCGGCGTCAGCGAGTCGGGGGTGCTGCAGGCCAAGCGGGCCGCCGGGCTGGCCAAGCCGATGCTCGACCACAGCGGCGCCGTCCCGTGGAAGCTCGCCCGCGCGCACGCCCAGTCCGGGCCGGCCACCAATCTGCGCAACCTGTCGGCCGCCGCCCAGGGGAAGCCGCCCGCGGCCGAGCGGCTGAACACCGCCTTGCGGTGGGCCGAGCGGCTGGTCGACGCGGGGCTGGACGTGGTCTACGACCCAACGGAGGGATTCACCGAGATCCCCGCCTCCCCAGAGGGCTCACACGTCGCGAACGTGCTGGCTCTGGCCAGGAAAGGCCTGGAAGCTTACTGACCCTCGCGTTTCGACATACCTGTTCGAGGGCAGTCGCAGGTCTCAACACAGAGACCGGAGGCGAACATCATGACCACCTTCATCTGGGTGGCCGTCGTCGTGGTCGCGGTGGTGGCGCTCGCCGCAGTTGGCTACATGCTGCAGCAGCAAAAGCGCCGCTCTCATCTCCGCGAACGTTTCGGCCCCGAGTACGAACGCATAGTCGCCGAGCACGACAACCGGCGGGAGGCGGAGCAGGAGCTCATCAGTCGCGAGCAGCGGCATTCCGAGCTCGACATCCGTCCCCTGACGGACGAGTCGCGTGACAGCTACGCGAACCGGTGGACCGAGGTGCAGGAGCGCTTCGTGGACGCGCCCGGGTTCGCGGTGACCGAGGCGGATCAGCTGGTCACGGCGGTCATGGCGGAGCGGGGTTACCCGACCGAGGACTTCGAGCAGCGGCTGTCCGACCTTTCGGTGGGGCATGCGGCGACTCTCGACCACTACAGGACGGCGCACGAGATCAGCGGACGGGCGGCCCGGAAGGAAGCCTCCACGGAGGAGCTCCGGCAGGCCATGGTGCACTACCGCGCGCTGTTCGAAGAACTGCTGCATGAGACCACGCGAGGACGGTGAACGATATGGGTAGCGACGAGCTGAAAGTGCCGTCGCAGCGGGCGGATCGGATCGAAGAGGAGGATGAGAGGGACAGGGAGCCGGGCCGCGAAGGCGACGAGTTCCCGCGGACCGACCTGGCCGCGCACGAGCGTGACCGGGACGAGCACGACGAGCTGACCGCACACGAGCGTGACGGTCACAACGATCTGGCCGGGCACGACCGTGACGCGCTGGATGGCCGGGACGAGTTCGATGACCGGATGCCCGGTCGTACCGGGCCGCTGGCCGACGATCACGCGCCCGTCCCTGGCGGCGCGCTGCCCGACGACGACGAGTTCGCCCGTAGCGAGCGGCCGACCGAAGAGCTCCCCCCTGGCGAGCGCACCCCCGGCGACTACGACGACGAGCCGGGCCGCCAGACCCCCCGCGCCGGCGACGAGCACGCGACCCCGCTTCCCGGCGCCGTGACGGTCTCGGACGACGACTCCCCCTACCGCGACCCTTACGCCACGACCGGCGGCGACATGCTGACCGACGCGCAGCCGGACCCCGCGCACACCCCGGCGGCAGCCGACGAGGTGCCGGCCCACGCCGCTCCCCAGGACGTCTTCCTGTTCGATCAGGACCCGGTCGAGGTGCAGGCCCGCTGGCGCGAGCTGCAGGCCTCCTTCGTGGACGACCCGGGCGAGTCGGTCCAGCAGGCCGACGGGCTCGTGAGCGAGGTGGTGGAATCCCTCACCAGCACCCTCACCAGCCGTACGAGCGCCCTGCGCGACCGCTGGAAGGACGCGGAGACCTCGGACACCGAGGAGCTGCGCCTGGCTCTGCGCGACTACAGGAGTGTCCTGGAGCGCCTGCTGGCCCTGTCCAGCAAGTCCCCCCAACAGTTCCAGAGATGAAGGATCGAGGTGACCTGACATGCTCGCAATCGTCGCTGCGATCATTTTCGGGCTGGGCTTCCTGCTCGACCTGGTAGGCGCGCGGATTCCCGGAGGCTTCTCCGGCATGACGTTCGCGCTGCTGGGGCTGACCCTGCTGGCGTTGCACCAGGCGGGGGTCGGCACGGCCAGCATCCGTTCCGGCTACAGCAACTGGCGCGGTGGCCGTGCCCGCCGCTGAGCCGGCAGAAAAGGGAGGTCGCCGATGGCGGCCTCCCTTTTTCGTAGGGCCTTTTGGATGGGGTCACTGCTTGCCGGGGAAGCGCCTCCCTTTTTCGTAAGGGGTCACTCCTTGCCGGGGAAGCGCATGATGACCGTGCTGCCGCCGGCGCCGACGCGCAGCGTCAGGTCGGAAGAGAGCAGCCGGGCCACCCACAGGCCCATCCCGCCGACCGCGCCCGGCCGCGGGCCGGGCTTCCAGGCGCCCTCGTCGTGCACCTCGACGATCATGTCGCCGTTCACCAGCCAGGTACGCAGGACCGCCCGGTCGGCTCCGTGTGTGACGGCGTTGGTGGCCACCTCGTTGACCGCGATGACGAAGTCGCCGACGGCCTCCTCGGGCATGCCGGCCTCGCGGGCCTCGTCCTCGGCGAACTGCCGGACCTCGGGCAGATCCGGCAGCCGGAAGCCGAGTCTTTTCACGGGCGCGCCGGGTGGCGGGCTCGTGTAGCCCGACTGAGGCTCGACGTCCTCGTTCACCCGACGACCGCCTTTTCAGCCGACCAGCTCGGTACGCAGCTGGTCGAGAACTTTGCGAAGGATGCGCGAGACATGCATCTGGGAGATCCCGAACTCGGCGGCGATCTCGGCCTGCGTCATGTTGCCGAAGAACCGCAGCAACAGGATGTGCTTCTCGCGGGAGGGCAGCGCGTCGATGAGCGGCTTGACGGCTTCCCTGTCGACCATGTTGCTCAGTGTGTCGTCGTCCTCGGGGATGACGTCGCCGAGCGAGGCGGCGTCGTCGTCGGTGCCGAGCGGCGCGTCGAGCGACAAGGTGCTGTACGCGGCGGAGGCGTCGAGTGTCAGCAGGACGTCCTCCTCTGTGATGTTCATCTTGGCGGCCAGTTCGGCCACCGTCGGCGACCGGCCGAGGTCCTGGCTGAGATCGGCGACGAGCCGGTTGAGCTCCGAGCGGCGCTCCTGGTAGAGGCGCGGCACCCGGATCGCCCAGGTGCGGTCGCGGAAGTGGCGCTTGACCTCACCGGTCATGGTGACGACCGCATAGCCCCTGAACGCGTGGCCGAGCGTCGGGTCGAAGCCGTTGACGGCCTTCATCAGGCCAACATACGCGGCCTGGAGGAGATCTTCCAAAGGTTCGCCCCGATAGCGGTAGCGTCTGGCGATCTCCATGGCGAGCGGCCGGTGCATCTCCACGATGCGCTCGCGCAGCCGCTCCTTCAGACCGTCCGGAGTCTCTTCCCTGACCATTTCGGCCAGTAGGTCTTCTGCTGTCATCTCCTCGAGGACGTATTCCTGCACAGCCATCGCTGCTCCTCATATGGATCGCAGGCGGCCTCACCAAGCAGAAAAGCCCAGGCAGAGGCACGCCTCGCTCTACACTCGAGACGAAAGCCCTCTGCTGGACTTCGGATCCAGTGTCCCCCATGACGCCAGAAGTATTCCTCTCTGGTGCGGTGACAGTAGGGTTGCTCCGTGACAATGCCGGAAAACGGCGACGGGCCCGTAGCGGCCCTGAGCCTCACGTCTTCGACCGTGGACGAGATCACCGTGATCAAGGTCGACGGCGTGCTCGACGCCACGACACGCGAGCAGTTCGCCGACTACCTGGCGATGGCGGGCACCAACCTCATCCTGGATCTGGCCGGGGTGACGTTCATGGACTCGCGCGCGCTCGGGCTCATCGTCCACCATTGGCAGACGAGCCTGGCCTCAGGTGCCAAGTTCGCCCTGATAGGAGTCGAATACTCGAAGTCGAAGGTGATGTGGATCACTGGGCTGGCCCAGCGGCTGCCCCTCTACGACACACTCGGCGACGCCTTGGCGGCCATCAAATGAGCACCCGTCCCCATGAACACCCCTCGGATCGGCCGCCCGGCGGATAAGCCCCCAGCGAGCGGAAAAGCCCCGGTGAGCAGGAGGTCAGCGCTTCGACTTGCGCTGGTGCTCCTCCACCAGGAGCCTGGCCAGGTCGGCCACCTTGACCTGATGGTGCTGGGAGATCCGGCGCAGCTCCTCGAAGGCCGCCTCCGCGCTGCAGTTGCTGGTCTGCATGATGATGCCCTTGGCCTGGTCGATCACCGACCGTCCGGCGAGGGCCTCCTGGAGCTGGGCCGCGTCGGTGCGCACCTCCTCGAACTCCCACATGTTCGACATGGCCACGCCGACCTGCTCGGTCAGCATTTCGGCGAGCGAGTGGGCGCCCTGCGGGGAGAAGGCCCCGGGACGTACCGAATAGAGGCCGACGAGCAGGGTGGCGGGCGTCACCTCGATGGGGACGACGAGCGCCGAGCGTACGCCCCAGCGGCTGGCCAGCGCGTCGTAGCGGGGCCAGCGGCCCTCGGACAGCACGTCGGACACGGCGACCCGGCCGCCGCTCTGCCTGGCCTCGATGGACGGGCCCTCGCCCAGCTCGCGTTCGCCCTCGACGAGCATGATGAGCTCGCTGTGGGAGCCGGAGACCAGCACCCGCTGGTCGCGCCAGTGTTCGGCCGAGGCTCCCGAGCAGCCGGGGACGCCCGCGGCCAGGGCCGTCGTCAGCCCGCGCAGCACGCTCTCTGTCGAAGTGTCCTCGCCCAGTCGTCCCAGCACAGCCAAGTCACGGGCGAGACCGGGGGTGATCATCGCGGTCGATTCCATAGCAACAAGCTTCTACCCCATATGGCTACCATTATCCCGAGTGGCGTAGCGTTCAGAACATGACCATGCCGGACCTCGAACACGCGCTGGACGCGCTGGCCGGGCGCGTTTCATCCTTGCGCGAAGCGAGGACCGCCTATCCCGCCGACCTCGCCCCAACCCTCGACGCCGCGCTCGCCGAGCTCGACACGGCGGCGGAACTGCTGGCCGAAGCCCGTCAGGAGCTGCGTAAGGCGCCCAAACGGGCGAGCGGGAAGAAGGACGGCACCCAGCGGGAGCTGAAGCTGCTGCGCCAGGTCTTCCGGGCCTTTCCGGTGCCCGTCGTCGTGCTGGACGGCGGCGGCGTCGTGCGGCGGATCAACCCCGAGACCTCGCGGATGCTCGGCAGCCCGGACGGCTATCTGGTCGGCCGGTCGTTCCCGCTGCTGGTGGACGTCTCGCGGCGGGCGGCGTTCCGCTCCCACCTGACGTCGGTGCTGCAGACCGGCCAGCCGGCGGCTTTCGAGACGCGGCTGGCGCACCAGGGCAGGACGCACACGGTGCAGGTGGCGCTGACCAGGCTGACGATGCCGGGCGAGCCGCAGCAGATGGTGGCGGCGGTGGCGCTGCCGACCGAGGTGCAGCTCCCCGAGCCGGGCGTACGGCCCGAGCAGACCGACGGCGGGCTGCTGCTGGCCCTGGCCAAGCGGCAGGACCTGCTGGTCAAGATGGCCACGCTGCTGCTCGACGAGGAGGCGCTGCTGCGCCCGGTGGCGCTGCCGAGGGCCACCAGGCTGCTGGCGGCCGAGTGGGCGGACTGGGTGATCGCCGACCTCGTACGCGACGGGCTGCCGTACCGCTCGGTCGTCGTGGGGCCCAAGGACCAGCCGATCGGCGAGCTCGTCCGCCGGGTGGAGTCCGCCGATCCGGCCGGCAGCCAGGTCGTGACGCAGGTGCTGGAGCGCGGCTCCGGCATGGTGCAGGAGATGGTGGACGACGAGACGCTGCTCGGGTTCTGCGCGGAGGGGCCGCTGCTGACCGCGATGGGGGCCGGATCGCTGCTGAGCGTGCCGATCGGCCCGTCGGACGGCGTGCTGACGCTGGTGCGGGCGCACGACAAGCCGCCGTTCGCGCTGGCGGATCTGGCCGTCATGCAGGAGGTGGGGCTGCAGCTCGGCCTCGCCGTACGCGCGCAGAGCAGCTTCCAGATCCGTTCGCGGGCCGCGGACGCGCTGTCGGCCAGCGTCGCGCCGCGCAACCTGCCGGACATCCCCGGCTACGAGGCGGCCGCCTTCTACCACCCGGGATCGTCGGTGGGCGCCGAGTTCTACGACGTCTTCCCCGTCTCCGGCGGGTGGGGGTTCGTGCTCGGCGGCGCGGCCGGCAAGGGCGAGGAGGCGGCCTCGGTCAGCGCGATGGTGCGCGGCGGGCTGCGGGTGCTGAGCGTCTGGGAGTCCGATCCCGACCTGGCGATGCGCAAGGTGAACGAGGCCCTGGTCGCGCAGGGCACGGGGATGTTCGTGATGGCGGTGGCGGGGTTCGTGCGGGGACGTACGATCAAGCTCTCGTCCGCCGGGCACCACCCCGCCGCGCTGCTGCAGTCCAACGGCGGCGTGCGCTTCGCCACCGGCGGCGGCGTGCCGCTGGGCATCTCCCCCGAGCTGGAGACCGAGGTGGAGACGCTGACGGTCGCCGCCGGGGAGACGCTGGTGCTCTACTCGGAGGGCCTGATCTCCTCCAGGAACGAGCGGGGCGAGCCGTACGGCGAGGAGCGGCTGGCCGACGTGCTCGGCCGCTGCGTGGGCCAGGCGCCGGCGACCGTGGTCAAGACGGTGGAGGCGGACCGGCACGCCTTCTCGGAAGGCCCGGTGTGGGACGAGGTAGTGGTTTTCGCCTTGCGAGGCGTCTGACCTGCAGGTCCGAAGTGTCCGATCTGCGAGGGTTTGCGATTGCGGCAAATCTGGGTATGGTTCGTACGTAGAACGACGTGCCTAAGACGCAGGCACACCTTGAAGGCTTTCCACGCTGAGGTGTGCCATGAATATCGCTATCATCGCTTCTGCAGGCGGAAACCAGCGCCACCGGATTCTCGCCGTCGCCCGTGAGCTGGGTCGCGAGCACCACGTCACCATTTACTCCCGTCGTGACAACACCGAAGGCAAGCCCAAGACGCGGGTGGCCCCGGGTGTCACGCTCGAGCACATCGACGTGGGGCCGGCCAAGGAGCTTGCGGCAGACGAGGTCGTCCCATACCTCAACGACGTCGGCCAGCAGCTGAGCCTGCGCTGGGCCCAGGACCGGCCTGACGTGATCCACGCGCATTCGTGGACCTCCGGCCTGGCCGCGGTGGCCGGCGCGAAGGGGCTGAACGTACCGGTCACGCAGACGTTCCACACCACGGACGCGACCCACATGAAGCTGGAGCGCGCGCTCGGCCGCCGCGCCAACGCGGTGATCGCCGGATCGGGCGACGAGGAATCGGCGCTGATCAGGCTCGGCGTCCCGCGCGGCAACATCGCCATCGTCCCCTACGGCGTGGACACCGAGCGCTTCCAGCGCCGCGGCGCCATCGCCACGAAGGGCACCCGCAAGCGCCTGCTGCACGTGGGACCGCTCTCCACCGAACGCGGCGCGCACACCATCGTGCGGGCGCTGCAGGGGCTCGGCGACGTGGAGCTCGTCATCGCGGGCGGGCCCGAGCCCGAGGACCTCGACCACGACAGGGACGCGCGCCGCCTGCGCGCCCTGGCCGAGCAGCTCGGCGTCTCCGACCGGGTGACGCTGCTGGGCCAGGTGAAGCGGGCCGCGGTGCCCAAGCTGATGCGCAGCGCGGACGCCGTGGTGTCGGTGCCGCGCGAGGCCGGGACGGGGATCGTCGCGCTGGAGGCCATGGCCTGCGGCGTACCGGTGATCGCCTCGGCCGTCGGGGCGCACCTCGACTCCATCATCGACGGCGTCACCGGCCTGCTGGTGCCGCCGGACCGTCCCGCGAGCACCGCGCGGCTGGCCCGCGAGCTGCTGTGGGACCCGACCCTGCGCACGGCGCTCGGCTACGCCGGGGCCGACAGGGCGCGCTCGCGCTACTCGTGGGAGCGCGTCAGCCAGGAGCTCGTCCGGGTCTACGAGGCGGCCTGCGCCTGACACGCGAGCACACTCCGGCAGGTGGCGCGAGCCACCTGCCGGCACCATGTCCGGCCCGTGTCCAGCACCATGTCCGGCCCGTGTCCAGCACCATGTCCGGCCCCTGTCCAGCACCATGCCCGGCCCGGGTCCGGCCCGGACGTCCGACGCAGGCGGGCTCCAGGCGAAATATCCGCCCCAAATATCCGCCCGAGATATCCGCGCGCGCTTCCGGTAGCCGTGTGCCAGTCTGGCCCGCATGGAGATCGATGACGCACGATCGCTGGCACACGCGCTCCAGAGGCTGGTCCACGAGGCCTACAACCTGATCGACGAGTCCCGGCCCGTTCCCGTCCTGGTCTCGCGGGTGACCGGCCACCTGGCGTGCGAGCTGAGGAACGCCGTCTGCGTCACCCAGAGCTTCCGGAACTGGGAGCTCGCCAGCCTCCATCAGGGAGTGGACGCCTACCTGGCGGCACGCGGCGGGGCCGACTGGTTCGGCGTGTCGGGGCAGGGCCGCGAGCACAACGACATCATCGACATCCTGACCACGGCCGGCCGCGGGTTCGAGCAGTACGACATCGGCGCCGTCGACTACGCCACCGTGTCCGTGGGCCCGGACGAGACGATGGAGGTCGTCTCGTTCGGCCTGGCCCTGACGACGGCCCCGGACGGCGCGCCCATCGCGATCGGCCTGCGCGGCCCCGCCGAGGAGTACGGCAAGGAAGGCTGCCGGGTGGAGGTGATCGCGACCTCGCGCGAGAGCGCCACCGCCGCCAGGGAGGAGATCGAGCGGCTGATGCGGCTGAACGACGCGCTGCGCGGCCAGATCCTCACCTTCGGCGTCTCGGAGCACCGGGGCAACAGCCTGGTGACGTTCCTGCCGCGCCCGTCGCTCGGCCCCGCCGAGGTGATCCTGCCCGAAGGGGTGCTGGAGACGGTCGAGCGGCACGTGGCCGGCATCGGCGAGCACGCCGAGGCGCTGCTGGCCCGTGGCCAGCACCTCAAGCGCGGGCTGCTGCTGCACGGCCCGCCCGGGACCGGCAAGACGCACACGGTGCGCTATCTGATGGGCCGCATGCCGGGCGTGACGGTCCTGGTCATGGCCGGTACGGCGATGCGCTTCATCTCCGAGGCGGCGGCCCTGGCCAGGCGGCTGCAGCCGGCCATCGTGGTCGTGGAGGACGTGGACCTGGTTGCGCATGACCGCCGCTTCTCCGACGAGGGCAGCCCGCTGCTGTTCACCCTGTTCGACGCCATGGACGGGATCGGCGCGGACGCCGACGTCACGTTCGTGCTCACCACGAACCGGGCCGAGGTGCTGGAGGAGGCCCTGGCGAACCGGCCGGGCCGGGTGGATCTGGCCGTGGAGGTGCCGAGGCCGGACGCGCGCTGCCGGCTGGCGCTCCTGCGCCTGTACGGGGCGGGGCCGCTCCCCGAGGCTGACCTGGAGCCGCTGGTGGCCAGGACGGACGGGATGACCGCGTCGTTCTTCAAGGAGCTGCTGCGCCGGGCGGTGCTGGTGTCCCTGCGGGAGGGGTCCGCCGGGGAGACGCCTTCGGCCGCGCACCTGGCGGCCGCCCTGGAGGAGATGCTGCGTGGCCACGAGGCGCTGACCCGCTCGCTGCTCGGCGCCCCCAGACCGGCGCTCAGCTATACCCATGAGACGAATGGGGCGGATGGCCTGTAACGGGAGCGAATCTTTGCTTCGATGGTCGGCATGTCCAAACGCAGTTCGATCGTGGCGGCGGCGGCGCTCATGGGCGTCGCGGCCCTCCCCCAGACCGCACACGCGCAGACGACCACACAGCCGGCCTCCTGGGGCGCCCCCGCGCTCGTGGAGAACTTCAACGGCTCCTCGATCAACACGAGCAAATGGATGATCTACCATTCGCCCCAGGCGGAGCGTAATCCCCGTACCGGGAAGGCGGCGACGGTCGCGAACGGGGTGCTGCGCCTCAAGGGCGGCATGTACGGCGGCAAGGACCTGTCCGGCGGCGTGGCCACCCGGCTCGCCCAGCGCTACGGCCGGTGGGAGGTCAGGTTCAAGGCCGAGGCGGGCGCCGGGTACACGCCGGTGGCGCTGCTCTGGCCCACGTCGCAGAGCGAGGGCGACGGCTACTCGGAGGTCAACTTCGCCGAGATCGTCGATCCCCGGCGGCAGGGCGGCGGCATCTTCGTGCACAGCGGGCAGGGCAGGGCGCGGCGGGTGCTGCGGGCCGACTTCACCAAGTGGCACACCGTGGCGGTGGACTGGCTGCCCGGGCGGCTGACGTTCTGGCTGGACGGCAGGAAGGTGTGGGACTACCGCGGCCGGCACGTCCCGGACGCGCGGAAGATGAGCCTGGCGCTGCAGAACGACGTGGTGTGCGAGCCGCGCTGCCGCGACTCCGCCACGCCCCGCACGGTGTCGATGTACGTGGACTGGGTGAAGATCTACCGGGCCTCCTGAGCGCGCAGCCGGGCCGCCTTGAGCCCCAGGTGGACGGCCAGCCGGTCGTCACCGTCCGACAGGTCCCTGTGCGTGAGGCGCTCGGCCTTGCCCAGCCGGTAGTAGAGCGTCTGGCGGTGGATGCCGAGCTCGGCGGCGCTCTTCTGGGCGTGGCCGCCGCGATCGAGGTAGACCTCCACGGTCTGCGCCAGCTCGGCGTCCAGCGCCGCGGTCTCGGCGGCCAGCTCGCGCAGGTCCTGCTGGCCGAGCCTGGCCAGCAGGCGGTGCACGCCGAGGTCCGCCCAGTGGGCGATGGGGGCGTGCCGGGGGAAGTGCTCGGCGATGCGCAGCGCCTGCCGGGCCTCGCGCCAGCTCAGCCAGGCGTCGGCCGGGTCGGGCCTGGGCCCGCCCACCCCGGCGGCGGTGCCGTACGCGCTCTGGACGGTCTGCGCCACCTCGCCCGCCAGGTGGGCTGGGGCGAGCAGCGCGACGGGCGAGCCCGTACGGGCCAGGACGCCGCGCGGGAGCGTCCAGAGCGCGGCCACGCGCTCGTCGGACTCGCGCACGGCGATGGCCGTGACCGGGCCGGGCAGGTCGATGGCGGCGCCCGCGCGCTCCTCCGGGTCGGACGAGAACAGCGCGAGCAGCCCGCGCCCGACGTCCTGCCGGCTCCTCGCCTCCTGGGCGAGCGCGGCGGCGGCCCTGGCGACGAGCGGGGCGGCGGCCTGCAGCGCCGCGTCGGTGAGCTCGCCCGAGTCGAGCAGCCAGAGATAGCCGTAGGTGACGTCGGCGTGCCGCAGCGGCCAGCAGATCCGGCCCAGCACCTTGAGCTCGGCGTCCCCGGGGATCCGGACCGGGCCGGGCGCCCTGGCGATGCCGTAGCGTTCGAAGTAGTCGCGCACCTCGCCCGTGGCCCGCCGGCGCAGGATCGACTCCTGGCGGACCGTGTCGATGTCGCCGTGCTGCGCCCCGTACGCCAGCAGGCGGAACGAGCGGTCCTCCAGCGTCGCGGACGCGCCCAGCCGGGCGGCGATCTCGTCGACGATCTCTTGCAGATCTGCGGTGTTGTGCATTTGTATGACAGCCTGCCATATGCGGCGTTACGCGCGTCGATGGCCCCCTCTGAGCTGCGGTTTCTAAACTGAAGCCATGCTCGGTCAACTGCTGCTCGCCGCGTCAAGAAGCGGACTCGTACGCCGCTCCGTGTCAGGCTTCCCGCTCACCAAGAAGGTGGTGCAGCGGTTCGTCGCCGGCGAAAGCGTGCAGGAGGCCCGCGACGCCATCGAACGGCTGCGCGATGCGAACCTCGCCGTCACCGTCGACCACCTCGGCGAGGAGACGCGCGACGCGCGGGCCGCCGAGGACACCGCGAACGCCTACATCACCCTGCTCGACGCGCTCAGGCCGCTGCAGCTCGGGCGCGGGGGCGAGGTGTCGGTGAAGCTGTCGGCCGTCGGCCAGCGGCTCGACGACGCGATGGCGCTGGAGCACACCCGCGAGATCTGCGCCGCCGCCGCCCTCAACGGCTCCACGGTGACCCTCGACATGGAGGACCACACCACCGTCGACTCCACGCTGTCGATCCTGCGCAAGCTGCGCGAGGACTACCCCACGACGGGCGTGGCGATCCAGTCGTACCTGTTCCGCAGCGAGGAGGACTGCCGCGACCTCTCGTCGGAGGGCTCCAGGGTCCGCCTGGTCAAGGGCGCCTACCGCGAGCCCGCCTCGGTCGCCCACCAGGGCAAGACGGCTGTGGACAAGGCCTACGTGCGATGCCTGCGGATCCTCATGGCGGGGAAGGGGTATCCCATGGTGGCGACACACGACGACCGCATGATCTCCATCACGGAGCTGCTCGCCGACCGGTTCGGGCGCGGGATCGGCGACCACGAGTTCCAGATGCTCTACGGAATCAGGACCGACCGGCAGGAGGCCCTGGCCGGCGCCGGTCACACGGTCCGTGTCTACGTCCCCTACGGCGACGACTGGTACGGCTACTTCATGCGCCGCCTCGCGGAGCGCCCCGCCAACGTCGCCTTCTTCCT
Organism: Nonomuraea zeae; assembly: GCF_005889725.1. Taxonomy (GTDB): domain Bacteria; phylum Actinomycetota; class Actinomycetes; order Streptosporangiales; family Streptosporangiaceae; genus Nonomuraea; species Nonomuraea zeae. The sequence goes on along the minus strand of NZ_VCKX01000036.1, from coordinate 12,838 downwards.
TCGTGCCCTTGGGGGTAAGTAAATGGATGCCATCAGCAACGTCCCGGTTCCCGCGAACGAGCGCGTGTTCGGCTACGCGCCGGGCAGCGCCGAGCGGGCCGCGCTGGAGAGCCGCATCAAGGAGCTGGCCGGGTCGTCGGTCGACCTGACCATGACCATCGGCGGCGAGCAGCGGCTCGGTGGCGGCGCCCCCATCGACGTGGTCCAGCCGCACAACCACGCCTCCGTCCTGGGCCGTACCAACGACGCTACGGCCCGGGACGTGCAGGACGCCATCGACAGCGCGCTGCGGGCGGCTCCCGCCTGGCGGGCGCTGTCGTTCGACGAGCGGGCCGCGATCTTCCTGAAGGCGGCGGACCTGCTGTCGGGGCCGTGGCGGGCGACGCTGAACGCGGCGACCGTGCTCGGGCAGTCCAAGTCGGCGCAGCAGGCGGAGATCGACGCGGCCTGTGAGCTGATCGACTTCCTGCGGTTCAACGTGGCCTACGCCCGTCAGCTCTACGCCGACCAGCCGGTGTCGTCACCCGGTGTGTGGAACAGGATGGAGTACCGGCCCCTCGAAGGGTTCGTGCTGGCGATCACGCCGTTCAACTTCACCGCTATTGCCGGAAATTTGCCGACTTCTGCCGCTTTGATGGGGAATGTCGTCGTCTGGAAGCCTTCGCCCACCCAGCAGTTCGCCGCGCACTTCACCATGCGGCTGCTGGAGGCGGCCGGGCTCCCGCCGGGCGTGATCAACCTGGTCACTGGCAACGGGCAGGCGATCTCCGAGGTGGCACTCCCCCACCCGGCGCTGGCCGGCATCCACTTCACCGGCTCGACCGCGACGTTCCAGCACCTCTGGGCCGCGGTCGGTGCGAACATCGCCTCCTACCACGGCTACCCGCGCATCGTCGGCGAGACGGGCGGCAAGGACTTCGTGCTGGCGCACCCGTCCGCCGACCCGGGCGTGCTCTCCACGGCGCTGATCAGGGGCGCGTTCGAGTACCAGGGTCAGAAGTGCTCGGCCGCCTCCAGGGCGTACGTCCCGCGCTCGGTCTGGAACCGCATGCGTGACGACTTCGTCTCCGTGGCCGAGTCGCTGACCGTGGGAGACGTGGCGGCCGACCTGTCGACGTTCATGGGCGCGGTCATCGACGGGCGGGCCTTCGCCAAGCACAAGGAGGCCATCGACCGGGCTCGGTCGGCCTCGAACATCGACCTGCTGACCGGCTCGTACGACGACTCGACCGGATATTTCGTGAAGCCGACCATCCTCGAGTGCGCCGACCCGACCGACGAGATCTTCGTCAAGGAGTACTTCGGGCCGATCCTCGGCGTGCACGTCTACGACGACGGCGACTTCGACGCGGTGCTCGACCAGATGGAGGGCATCGCCCCCTACGCGCTGACCGGGTCGATCATCGCCCAGGACCGCTACGCGATCGCCTCGGCGTCGGAGCGGCTGCGCTTCGCGGCCGGCAACTTCTACGTCAACGACAAGCCGACCGGCGCGGTGGTGGGCCAGCAGCCGTTCGGCGGCGCCCGCGCCTCCGGCACCAACGACAAGGCCGGCTCGATCTTCAACCTGATCCGCTGGGTGAACGCCCGCACGATCAAGGAGACGTTCGTGCCGCCCACCGACCACCGTTACCCGCACATGGGCTGATTCATCGCCTGTCGCGCCGGAGAGCCCTCGGGATCCTGCCCCCGAGGGCTCTCCGGCGTTCCCGGGGCCGCGCGCCCATCTCGGGCGGTGCCTGAGGACGGTCCTGGCCCGTGGCGTAATGTGCAATGTTCGTGTCGTTGACGCCACCGGCGCCCGCCCCCAGCATGAAGGACATGCAGCGACGCGTCCTGATCGCCGTCTTCCCCGGATTCCAGCTCCTCGACATGGCCGGTCCCGCCGACGTGTTCAGCACGGCGGACCTGTTCCTGGCCGGGGACGGCTACCGGGTCGAGGTGGGCGCCCTGCGCGCGGGCCCCGTGGCGGCGCACAACGGGATCACGGTGAACGCCGCCGCGCTCGGCGAGGTGACGGGCCCGATCGACACGTTGCTGGTCGCGGGCGGGCTGTCCATGCCCGAGCAGCTCACCGGCGGCGAGCTGGCCGGGGCCGTGACCCGGCTGGCGGGGGCCGCGCGGCGCGTCGCCTCGGTCTGCAACGGCGCGTTCCTGCTGGCGGAGGCCGGGCTGCTGGACCACCGCCGGGCCACGACGCACTGGCTCGCCGCGGACGAGCTGAGCCGTCGCTACGAGCACGTCGAGGTGGACGCCGACCCCCTCTACATCGAGGACGGGAACGTCTGGACCTCCGCGGGCGTCCTGTCCGGCGTCGACCTCGCCCTCGCGATGGTGGCCAGGGACCACGGCCACGACCTCGCCCGTGACGTCGCCCGCGGGCTCGTGGTGTATCTGCACAGGCCGGGCGGGCAGAGCCAGTTCAGCACCCCCATGGGGGCCATGACGCCGCGCAGCGAGCCGCTGAGGGAACTGCAGGCCTACATCGACGCGAATCCGGCCGCCGACCTGAGCGTCCCCGCCCTGGCCGCGCGCGCCGGGATGAGCGAGCGCCACTTCTCGCGCGTCTTCACCGAGCAGACCGGCCTGCCGCCGGGCCGCTACGTCGAGCGCAGCCGGGCCGACACCGCCAGGCGGCTCCTGGAGGTCACCGGCCACCCGCTGGCCACGGTGGCCAGGGAGTCCGGGCTCGGCACGCCCGAGACCCTCTACCGCGTCTTTCACCGCCACTGGCGGATCTCGCCGGGCGACCACCGTCGCCGGTTCCGAGCCAAGGAGAGCTGACCATGCACATCGCCATCCCGCTCTATCCGCGATTCACCGCGCTCGACGTGGCCGGGCCGTACACCGTGATGGCCTTCGCCCCGGACACCACCGTCACGCTCGTCGCCGCCGAGCGGGGCCCGGTCACCGACGACCAGGGGACGCTCACGATGATCGCCACGGCTTCGTACGCGGACCTGCCGGATCCTGACGTGATCATCGTGCCGGGCGGGCTGGGCACCTTCGACGCCCTGGGCGACGAGGCCCTGGTGGCCTGGATCCGGGAGGCCGACCGGCACACCCGGTGGACGACCTCGGTGTGCAGCGGCGCGCTGCTGCTGGGGGCGGCGGGGCTGCTGGAGGGCGCCAAGGCCACGACGCACTGGGCCCTGCTCGACAACCTCAAGCAGTACGGGGCCGAGCCGGTGAGCGAGCGCTCGGTCGCGCACGGCAAGATCGTGACGGCGGCCGGGGTGTCGGCGGGGATCGACATGGCGCTCACGTTGCTGGCCCAAGCGGCCGGCGAGGTGACCGCGCAGGCCGTGCAGCTGGCGATCGAGTACGCCCCGGAGCCCCCGTTCGGCTGCGGCTCGCCGGAGACGGCGCCGGAGGGGATGGTCGAGCGGGCGATCAACCTGCTCGTCTGAGCCCACCCGCCGCGGGAGAGGTCCGGGAGAAGGCGGCGCCCCAGTCCCTCCAGCCTGGGACGAGGGCGCCACCCCCGTCCGGGCCCGTTGTCCGGCGAGCCCGGAGCTCTGTGCGTGGAGCGTTCCACGACCCCGCGACCGGTTCCGCGCCCGCGGGCCGGCCACCAGGTCGCCGCGGGCCGTGTCGACCCCTCCGTCTGGAGGACTGCCCGACGTCGGACACTACGGGGTGCGGCGGCGCTCCGGCGTCAGGGCAGGACCTAGGGATTTCCCTAGGATGTGATCGCGGCCGCCACCCCGGACCGGCCCGCCGTCCCCTACCCGGACCCGCCGTCACCTGAGCGCGGAGCCGCCCCCAGAGCGTGGAGCCGCCCGCTATGTCTCCTCGCCGTCCTCGCCCGCGCCACCGGCGGCGCCGAGCGGCAGGACGTCGAAGTGGACCACCACGTGACCGGTCGCCGCATCCGGCGATCCGGCCGCGGCCTCCCGCTCCCTGCGGTCCGACAGCGCCCGGTACCGCTCCAGCAACTCGAACACCGCGTCCCGCATCTCCCCCGTCTCCTCCGCCGTGAGCCGCAGCGACCGCCGCCCGAACCCGCTGGCCCGCACCCACTCCTCGGGCGCCCCGGCCGATGCGTCGCGCCACCTGGCCAGCTCGGCCCCCCGCTGGCGCACCAGGTCGTCGAGCAGGAACTCCAGCGCGCTGGCCGCCTCCGCATCCGGCGGCGTGTCGCCGTAGGTGAAGCCGCCCAGCACGATCCGCCAGTACTTCTCCTTGCCCCGCCCCATCTCCGGCGCGACCTCGATCATGCCGTGCTTGGCCAGCTCCCTCAGGTGGTAGCTGGTCGCGCCGGTGTTCTGGCCGACGAGGGCGGCGAGCTTCGTGGCGGTGGAGGGTCCGTGCTCGTCGAGCAGCTCGTAGATGCGCAGCCGCAGCGGGTGGGCGAAGGACTTCAGCGCGTTCGCGTCGAGCGTACGGGTGGAGAAGCTCTTGCTTTGCATACGTGTGCACACCTATCTTTGCAAAGGAATCTATGCATACTTTTCCTTACACACTACCGGAGTGAGCCATGACAAGTCTTGGGCGGACGTTCGGCTATCTGTGGTCCTCGACCGCGCTGTCGAACGTCGCGGACGGCGTGCTGAAGGTCGGCGGCCCGCTGCTGGCCGTCTCGATGACCCGCTCACCCACGCTGGTGTCCCTGGTGGGGGCGGCCGCCACGATGCCCTGGCTGCTGTTCGCGCTGCACGCGGGCGCGATCGCCGACCGGGCCGATCGCCGCCGCATCATGGTCCTCGCGAACGCCGCCCGCGCCGTGCTCCTCGCCGCCGTCGCGGTCCTGGCCGGGCTCGGGCTGCTCGACCTGTGGCTGCTGCTCGCCGCCGTGCTCCTGGCCGGCGTGAGCGAGGTCTTCGCCGACACCTCGGCGCAGTCCATCCTGCCGATGGCCGTGCCCGGGAAGCACCTCACGCGGGCGAACGGCCGCGTGTCGACCGCCCAGATGATCGGCAACGACTTCCTGGGCGCCCCGCTGGCGGGCGTGCTCGTCGCCGCCCTGCCCGCCGTCATCTTCGGCGCCCCCGCCCTGCTGTACGGGCTCGCCGGGCTGCTGCTCCTCGGCATGCGCGGCGCGTACGGCCCGGCCGGACCCAGTACCGAGCCCAACAGCGAGCCCGGCAGCGAGCCCGGCACCGGGTCCAGCAACGGGTCCAGCAACGGGTCCAGCGCCGGGTCCAGCGCCGGGTCCAGCAGCGGGCGGCGGCCGTTGCGGCGGGACATCGCCGAGGCCCTGCGCTACCTCTGGGCCCACCGGGTCCTGCGCAGCCTGGCGATCACGGCGGGCCTGCTCAACCTCGCCAACGCCGCCTACTTCGCCGTCCTCGTGCTGTGGGCCGTCGGCGCGGAGTCGCGGATCGGGCTGGCGCCGCACGAGTACGGCCTGATGACGACGGCCTTCGCCGTCGGAGCGGTGCTCGGGTCGCTGCTGTCCGCCCGGGCGGCCGGCTGGTTCGGCGAGTTCAGGACGCTGGTGTACGCGTGGCTCATCAGCAGCCTCCTGCTTCTGGTGCCCGTGTTCGCGCCCTCCCCCTGGACGCTCTACCCCACCGCCGTGCTGTGGGGCGTGACGGGGGCGGCGGGAAACGTCCTGGTGATCTCGGCCAGGCAGCGGCTGATTCCCGCGGAATTGCTCGGGCGAGTCAATTCGGCATATCGGCTCGTCGGCATGGGCGGGATGCCGCTCGGAGCGGCTCTCGGGGGCGTTGTGGCCGAGTTCGTAGGGCTTGGAGCCGTCCTGGCGGGCTCCGCAGGAGTATGTTTGGTAGCTGTCGGACTGGTGCGGCGCGCTTTGTCGGATCGAATTTCTAGGCCCTTGACCAGCGAACCTACACTTTCCGACATATCCGGATCACGTTAGGCACCCTAGAGCCTGTGCTGAGGTGACATGATTATCCCCGAGCTTGAGGGGATGGTATGCGGGAGATCGGCGGACGGTACCTCCTGAACGAGGAGGCCGGTCGTGGGGGTATGGGAGTCGTCTGGCGGGCGTTCGATCAGCTCCTCCACCGTGAGGTGGCGCTGAAGGAGCTGACCTTGGCCGGTGAGGCCGAGATGGTGCGCCGCCGGGTGCTGCGTGAGGCGAGGATGGCCGCTGGCCTGACGCACCCGAACATCGTGACCGTCCACGACCTGCTCGAGGAGGGGCGCAAGCTCTGGATCGTCATGGAATACCTTGACGGGTTGTCCTTGCACCAGTTGCTCTCCCAGGTGGGCACGCTGCCCGCGCAGTCGGTGGCGGCCATCGGCCAGCACCTGCTCGCCGCGCTGCGTACCGCCCACCAGGCCGGGGTGCTGCACCGTGATGTGAAGCCCGCCAACGTCATGCTGACCGGCGACCGCGTGGTGCTGACCGACTTCGGCATCGCGACCGCCGAGGGCGACATCAGGATGACGACGTCGCGGCGGCTCCGGGGCACGCCCGCGTTCATGGCGCCCGAGCGGCTCCACGGCGGTCCGGCCAGCAAGGAGGCCGACATGTGGTCCTTCGGCGCCACCCTCTACAGCGCCATCGAGGGGCAGCCGCCCTACCCGGGGCAGGACGCCGCGACGGTGCTCGGCATGGCGAGGAGCGGCCCCTATCCGCCGCCGCGCCGCGCGGGGGTGATGCGCCCGCTGATCGAGGGGCTGCTCCATCACGACCCGGTCCGCCGGTTCACGCCGGAGCAGACGGCCGGGCTGCTGGCCGGCATGCGTGCCAGCAGCTACCAGGCCGCCATCTGAGCTGACTCACTCCGCGCCCGGGACCGGGGACCCCCGATCCCGGGCCGCGCCGATGCAGCCGGCCCCCGCCGCGCGGCTGATCAGTCGAGACAGAACTCGTTGCCCTCGGGGTCGGCCAGCACGACGTGACCGGCGCCGAGCGGCGGAGCGGGCTCCTGTCGCCCGAGCCGGGTGGCGCCGAGGGAGACGAGCCGCTCGGCCTCCTTCTCCAGTGCCGCCATCCGCGCCTCTCCCTCAAGCCCGGGGGCGGCCCGCACATCGAGGTGCACGCGGTTCTTGGCCTGCTTGCCCTCCGGCACCTTCTGGAAGAACAGCCGCGGCCCTGAGCCGTCGGGGTCGACCACCGCCGAGGCGTCGTTGCGGCTCTCCGGGGGCACCCCCATCGCCTCCAGGGCCCGCTCCCACGACTCGAAGCCCTTGGGCGGATCCTGCAGCCGGTAGCCGAGCACCTCGGCCCAGAACGCCGACAACCCGGCCGGGTCGGCGCAGTCGAAGGTGATCTGTACGTCGCGGGCCACGTCAGCTCGCCTCCTGCCGGATCTGCCGGGTGGTCTGCCCGTGAGTGTGCCCGTGAGTGTGCCCATGGGTGTGCCCATGGGTGTGCAGGTGGAGGTCGCGCAGCAGGCACACCTCGGCCAGATGGTGGATCAGCTCGCGGTGGATGTGCAGCACCAGCGCCCCCAGCGGGCTCTCGGCGTACGGTCCCTCCGCCTCCCCGCACGGGCGGGCCAGGCCGCTCTCGCCGAGGGACTCGACCCCGGCCAGCCACGTTTCGTATTCGGCGTCGAGCTGGTCCAGCGCCGCGGCCGCGGTCGGCGCGTACTCGAACGACTGGTAGTCGGTGGGCGCGCGGCCGAAGTGGGCGGCGTTGCGGACCGCGAGCACGCCGACGATCACATGGCCGAGCCGCCAGGCGATCGTCGTGAACGGCGGCGGGCTGGGCACCGGCATGGCGAAGTCGATGGTCATCGCGCCGGACCCGGCCTGCACGGGTGCGGGGCCGGTGCCGCGCGGGCGCACGCTCCAGGAGCCGGGCACCGGCTCCCAGAAATATTCGTCGTCGGTGAGCCCGTCGAGGCGATCGCGCAGCTGGTGGGTCCAGTGCCAGGTGAGCTGCTCGCGGAGCAGAGGGTTCCAGGTCTGGTCGGTCATGGTCTCACCCTGCCCCATATAGCGGACAGGATCCGTCCGTGATCTGTGGAACGATGAGCGCATGAGCGTCGAGGCGACGACCGAGCGGGTGCTGCGGCTGCTGGCGCTGCTGCAGCACCGGCCGTCCTGGACCGCCACCGAGCTCGCCGCCGAGCTGGGCGTCACCGACCGCTCGGTGCGCCGCGACGTGGAGCGGCTGCGCGCGGTCGGCTACCCCGTGCACGCGACGGCGGGCGTCGGCGGCGGCTACCAGCTCGGCGCGGGCACCCGGCTGCCGCCCCTGCTGCTGGACGACGACGAGGCGATCGCGACCGCGGTGTCCCTGCGCATGGCTTCGGGGGGCACGGTCGCCGGGGCGGGCGAGGCGGCGCTGCGGGCGCTGGCCAAGCTCGACCAGGTGATGCCGCCCCGGCTGCGCGCCGAGGTGCGGGCGGTGCACGGCGCCACCGAGACCCTCCACGGCCCCGGGATCGAGATCGACCCCGAGCTGCTGGTGACGCTCGCGCGGGCCTGCCGCGACGCAGTGCGGGTGCGCTTCCGGTACGCCGCCCGCGACGGCGGCGAACGCGAGCGCACGGTCGAGCCCGTGCGGATGGTCGCCACCGGCCGCCGCTGGTATCTGATGGCCTGGGACACCGGCCGCGCCGACTGGCGTACGTTCCGGCTGGACCGGATGCGCGAGGTGGTGGCGACGACCTGGCGCTTCCGGGCGAGGGAGCACCCGGACCCGGTCGCCTACGTGCAGCGGTCCGTGACCGAGGCGCCCTACCGGTATCTCGCCCGGGTGCGGGTGCACGCCCGGGCCGACCAGGTGCGGGAGCTGGTGCCGCCCCAGGTGGGGCGGGTCGAGGAGGATCGCGACGGGTGGTGCGTGCTCGTGGTGGGCGGGGAGGAGCTGGACTGGCTCGCCGTGCACGTGGCCAGGCTGGGCTTCGAGGCGGAGGTGCTGGAGCCTCCGGAGCTGCGGGAGGCCGTCGCCCGGCTCGCCCGCCGCCTCGCGGCGATGGCCGGGACCGGCTGACGGGCCCGGCCCGCGCCCGTCAGTCTTCCTTCTTCGCCCTGGCCTCGGCCTCGGCCGCGTCCATGGCGGCGGCCTCCTCGGGCGTCGGCGCCGTGCCGCCGAGGTGCGCGGGCTGCCACCACACCCCCGGCGGCACCTCCGGATAGGTGCGCTGCGCCCGGTCCACCAGCTCCGACATGCGGGTGTACAGGTCGCTCACGTGGTCGTTGACGTTCTCCCCGCGCTTGGGGTGCATCGGCTCGCCCACCAGGATGGTGAGCGGCACGTGCCGCTGCGTCAGCTTCTTCGGCCGGCCCTTGGTCCAGAAGCGCTGGCTGCCCCACAACGCCACCGGGATGATGGGGGTGTTGGTCGCCTGGGCCATCCGGATGGCCCCGTTCTTGATCTCCTTGACCGTGAACGAGCGGCTGATCGTCGCCTCGGCGAACACGCCGACGACCTCTCCGGCCTTCAGCATCCGCAGGGCCGTCGCGTAGGAGCCGGCCCCCGCGCCGCGGTCGACCGGGATGTGGTGCATGCCGCGCATCAGCGGCCCCGAGATCCGGTGGTCGAACACGTCCTGCTTGGCCATGAACCGCACCAGCCGCTTCGACGGCAGCGCGGCGAACCCGGCGAAGATGAAGTCGAGGTAGCTGATGTGGTTGCTCACCAGCACCGCTCCCCCCGTCCGCGGCACATGCTCGGTCCCCTCCATGTGGAAGCGGACGTCGAGCATGCGAAACAGGGTCCGCGCGGCGGCGATCACCGGCGGGTACACGATCTCAGCCATGACCAGAAGGTAGCCTACTCAGGCAGGTTTCACGGTAGTCGGCAGGCGGGTCATCCCCCGTACGTTGCCGTGCGAGGTCCTCCTGATGCCCTCGGCGTCGATGTCGTAGTCGGGCGAGACGGCCCTCGTGAGCTCCTCCAGCGCCACGCGGGCCTCCAGGCGGGCGAGCGGGCCGCCGAGGCAGAAATGCCGCCCCGCGCCGAAGCTGATGGCCTTGCCCGTGTCACGCTCCAGGTCGTATACGTCGGGATCGGGGAAGACATTCTCGTCCCGGTTGGCGGAGCCGATCAGCAGCCACATCTTGGCGCCGGCGGGGACGCGGGTGCCGTACCACTCCGTGGGCTCCGTGAGGCGGCGGGCGGTGCCCTGCGCGGGGGTGTCGTAGCGCAGCGACTCCTCCACCCAGCGTGTGATCGCCCCGCCGAAGGCCACTGCGCGCTGGTCGGGGTTGCGCCACGCCCAGTACCAGGCGGCGCCGAGCAGATGGGTGGTGGTCTCCGCGCCGGCCCCGATCAGCAGGAACAGGAACGCCGCGATGTCGTCGTCGGTCAGCTCCTCGTCGGCCACGAGCACGGAGACGAGGTCGTCGCGCGGCGCGGCCCGGCGTTCGGCGATGATCGTGCGGTAGTAGTCGCCGAGGGAGACGATGGTCTTGACGCCCTCTTCGACGATCTTGCCTTCGGGGTCGTAGGCGAGCAGGGCCGAGGTGCTGCGGCGGACGCCGGCCCGCTCGGACGGCGGCACGCCCACCAGCTCGGAGATCACGTCGAGCGGCAGCTTGGCGGCGATGTCGCGGGCGAAGTCGAACGTCCTGCGCTCGACCGCCTCCTCGATGTACCCGCGGGCGATCTGCCTGATCATGGGTTCGAGCGCGGCGACCCGGCGCGGGGTGAAGCCCCGGGAGATGGTGGCCCGCATGCGGGTGTGGTCGGGCGGGTCCATCGCCACGAACGACAGGAACGTGCGCGCCCGCGGGCCGAAGGCGCCCTCGTCGAGCACGGGGCCGTGGTCGCTGGACAGCAGGGCGCTGTCGGTCAGCGCGGCGGCGACGTCGGCGTGCCGGGACAGCGCCCAGAAGCCGAGGTCGGAGTTGTGGTAGAGCGGCGCTTCCCGGCGTAACCGCGCGTAGACGGGGTACGGATCGTCGTTGACCACGGGATCGTAGGGACTGTAGGAGACATCCACCCCGACCACGCTACGACGCCCGCGCCTTCTTGACATCCTCCCCGCCTGAAGGACGGGAATCCCAGACCTGGAGACCGCCATGACCCACCGCCCCGCCTGCCCGGGCCGCACCGCGGGCCTCGCAGGCCGTGAAGCAGCAGGTGCCTGGTGACATGAAGAAGCTCATCAACACGGCGGACTCCGTCGTCTCGGACGCGCTGAACGGCATGGCCGCGGCACACCCCTCGCTGCGGATCCGCGACCAGGTGGTCTACCGGGCCGAGGGGCCGCGCCCCGGCAAGGTCGGTCTGGTCTCCGGCGGCGGGTCGGGGCACGAGCCGCTGCATGCCGGTTTCGTCGGGTACGGCATGCTCGACGCGGCCTGCCCCGGCGAGATCTTCACCTCGCCGGTGCCCGACCAGATCATCGACGCGACCAAGGCGGTGGACGGCGGGGCCGGGGTTCTGCACATCGTCAAGAACTACACCGGTGACGTGCTGAACTTCGAGATGGCCGCCGAGCTGACCGAGGACGTCGAGGTGGTGAGCGTGCTGGTCGACGACGACGTGGCCGTCCAGGACTCCCTCTACACGGCGGGCCGGCGCGGCACCGGAGCGACGCTGTTCGTGGAGAAGATCGCGGGGGCGCTGGCCGAGGAGGGCGCGCCGCTGGCCGCCGTCGCCGCCGTGGCGAGCGAGGTGGACGAGCGCAGCAGGTCGTTCGGCATCGCGCTGACGTCGTGCACGACGCCGCATGCGGGCAAGCCCACGTTCGACCTGCCGGAGACGGAGGTGGAGCTGGGCATCGGCATCCACGGCGAGCCGGGGCGGGCGCGGGTGCCGCTGGTCCCGGCCCGCGAGCTGGCCGGCATCGCCATGGAGGCCATCCACGGCGACCTGCCGCTGCGCGGCGACCTGCTGGTCATGGTGAACGGCATGGGCGGCACGCCCCTGATGGAGCTGTACGTGGCCTTCGCGGAGGTGGCGGCGTACGTCGAGGGCAAGGGGGCCCGGGTGTCGCGCTCGCTCGTCGGCAACTACGTGACGAGCCTCGACATGCAGGGCTTCTCCGTGACGATCTGCCTGCTCGACGACACGCTGACCCGGTTGTGGGACGCACCGGTCGAGACGCCCGGGCTGCGCTGGGGGCGCTGATGGAGACGGACCTGTTCGTGGCCTGGCTGGAGGAGGCGGCCCGGCTCGTTCGCGCCGACCGCGACCGGCTGACCGAGCTGGACGCGGCGATCGGCGACGCCGACCACGGCACGAACCTGGACCGCGGGCTCACCGAGGTCTGCAAGGCGCTGGCGGGCGCGCCTCCCGACTCGCCCGCGCGGGTGCTGGCCACGGCGGGCGCGACGCTCATCCGCCGCGTGGGCGGGGCCTCGGGGCCGCTGTACGGCTCGGTGTTCCGCCAGATGGGCAAGGCGCTGGAGGGGCAGAGCGGGCCGGTGACGCTGGCCGGGTTCGCGGGAGCGTTCGAGGAGGGCGTCGTGGCGGTCGAGCGGCTGGGCAAGGCCGCGCTGGGCGACAAGACGATGGTGGACGCGCTGGCGCCGGCCTCGCGCGCGCTGGCCCTGGCCGTACGCGATGGGGCGGGGGTGCGCCAGGCGGTCGAGCAGGCGGCGCGGGCGGCCGAGGAGGGGGCCGAAGCCACGATCCCGATGCAGGCGCGCAAGGGCCGGGCCAGCTACCTGGGCGAGCGCAGCATCGGCCACGAGGATCCCGGGGCCGCCTCGGCCGCGCTGATCATGGCCGCGCTGGCCGCCGTGGTCGCGTGACGGGAGCCTGCTGATGGTGGGGCTGGTGCTCGTCTCGCACAGCGCCGGGCTGGCCGCGGAGGCGGCGGCGCTGGCCCGGGGCATCGCGGGCGCCGATGTTCCGGTCGCGGCGGCGGGCGGCACGGAGGACGGCGGGCTGGGCACGAGCCTGGATCTCATCGAGCGGGCGCTGCTGGCCGTCGATCAGGGGGACGGGGTCGTGGTCATCCCCGACCTGGGCAGCTCGGTGCTGACCTCCCGCCTGGTGGAGGAGGAGGGGCGG
>NZ_VCKX01000369.1 GCF_005889725.1 Nonomuraea zeae | reverse complement strand
GAAAAGAGACAGCTGCTCACCGGCCCCACCGCCTGGGTCCACCGCGCCCGCCACAGGCCGGGACCGGCTACCGAACTCCAGGTCCCGAGCCTTCGCGCCACGACCGGCCGTGAGCGGGGGGCGCGGTGGGGTCAGCCGGCCTGGTCGGCGAAGCCGAGGCGGCGGTTCATGGCGATGGCCGAGGCGTTGCGCGGATGGTGGAACGTGGCCAGCCGCCCGTAGCCGGCCGCCCGGACGAACCGGATGGCCAGCAGCTTCAGCGCCAGCGACAGGCCCCGCCCGCGGTACGGCGCCAGCACCCCGGTCATCTCGCTGAACGCGAGCCCCTTGGCGGGCTGCAGCGACGTCGACGACATGCCGATCCACTCGCCCTCGCGGGTCGCCAGGATCACGCCCGCCGGGTCGAACGACGGCACCTCGATCCGCTGCGCGACATACGCCTCGTAGGTGTAGAACTCGCCCCGCTCCGGGATGTCGGCCGAGCACGTCCTGTTGAGGTCGTACAGTGCGCGGCGGTGCTCCGGGGTGTCGCCCAGCTCGGCCAGCGTGCTGAACTCGACACCCGACGCGCGGGCCCGCCCCAGGTACGGCTCGAACGCCGCATCGTCGAACCCGGCCACGTCCAGCTCCAGCCGCACCCAGTCAACCATGCGCAGCACCCTACCGGCAGGCTGCCGCGCGCCCCCGGGGGCGGCTCAGGGACCGGCGTTCGCCGGCTGCGGCTCGGAAGGCTCGGCCACCACCCTGACCTGGTGGAAGACGATGGCCGCGGCGACTACACAGAGGACGGCCGCGCCCCAGAAGACCGCCTCGATCCCCGCCGCCACCCCCAGCGTGCCGGCCAGCGCCGCGCCCACCGGCATCGCGCCGGTGCCGATCAGCCGGCAGGCGGCGTTCACCCGGCCCAGTAGCTCCTCGGGGATGAGCCGCTGCCGCAGCGAGACCGCGATGACGTTGGTGATCGAGTTGGCCGCGCCGAGCCCGGCCGCGGCCGCGAAGACCGCCCACGGTACGGGCGCCAGCATCGGCACGAGGAGCAGCGCTGCGTTGGCCAGGGTGACCGTGCCCAGCATGCGGGTCTCCCCCAGGAGGGCGGCCAGCGGGGCGGCCAGCACCGAGCCGAGCACGGCTCCGACGGCCAGCGTGGTGGCCAGCAGGCCGTAGGTCTCGGGCGTGAGGCCGACGCGGGACTGCGCGCCCACCACCCAGAGCACGAACACCGCGAAATAGGCGCCGTTCGACAGGTTGCTCACCCCGGTGAACACCGCCAGGCCGCGCAGGGCGGCGTGCCGGCCCAGGTGGCGCAGCCCGTCGCGGATGTCACCTCCCAGGCCGCCCCGCGTGGCCTGCTCGACCTTGAAACGACCGCGCATGCCCAGCAGCAGGACTGCCGACAACGCGTACAGCACGGCGACCGTCCCGAAGACCAGCGACGCGGCGAGCCCGGCCAGCAGGCCGGCCAGCGGGGCGCCGAGGAAGTGGTTGCCGAGGGTCTGCGCGGCCGTCAGCCGGCCGTTGGCCGCCGCGAGCCGGTCGCGGCCCACGGTCATCGGCAGCACCGACTGCGCCGAGGTGTCGGCGAACACCTCCCCGGCTCCCGCCAGCAGCACGGCCGCGACCAGCAGGGGCAGGCTCAGCAGGTCCAGCCACGCGGCGACGGCCGCGCCCGCCAGCGTCACCGTCCGGGCCCACGCGGCCCACACCATGATCGCGCGCCGGTCGTGGCGGTCGGCGATCGCGCCCGCGGGCAGCGCCAGCAGCAGCCACGGCAGCGTCGCCGCGGCGCTGACCAGCGAGACCAGCAGCGGCGAGCGGGTGAGGGAGACGGCGAGCAGCGGTACGCCCACCAGCAGGACGCCGTCGGCGAGGTTCGACAGGCCGGCCGACGCCCACAGGAAGTGGAAGCGCCGCCCGAGCGAGGGCCTCTTCGCCGGGGACTCCTTCATCGCAGCCCCCTCCCCTGCGGCCCTCTTCACCGCGACCCCCCGGGCGTGACCGCCGGGATCTCGCCCGCCGTGCCCGCCGAGATCTCGCCCGGCGTGTCCGGCGCAGTCTCCTCCGGCGTGTCCAGCGGGAGCTTCCCCGGCCCGCCGGGCTTGAGGAGCTCGCCGAAGACCTCGACCGCCCGGTCCACCGCCTCAGCCGGCACGCCCGCGTGCGTGACCGCGCGGATGCGGCCGTGCCCGAGCTCCTCCACCCGCACGCCCAGGCGGCCCGCCGCCTCGATGAACGACCGGGTCGTGTAGCGCTCGTCCTGGATCCGGAAGAACACCATGTTGGTGAGCGGCGGCCCGGGATCCAGCCGCACCCCGGGCAGTCCCGCCAGGCCGCGCGCCAGGCGGGCCGCGTTCTCGTGGTCCTCGGCGAGCCTGCCGGTCATCTCGGTCAGCGCCACGATGCCGCAGGCGGCGATGACGCCCGCCTGCCGCATGCCGCCCCCGAGCAGCTTGCGCATCCTGCGCGCGGCCGCGATCGTCGCGCGGTCGCCGGCCAGCACCGACCCGATGGGCGCGCACAGCCCCTTGGACAGGCAGATCTGCACCGTGTCCGCGTGCCGGGCGATCTCGGCCGGGGCGACGCCGAGCGCCGTGGCGGCGTTGAAGAGGCGGGCGCCGTCCAGGTGCAGCGCGACGCCGTACCTCCTGGTCAGGGCGGCGACCTCGGCGAGATAGCCGAGGCTCAGCGGCAGGCCGCCGCACCGGTTCTGCGGGGTCTCCAGGCTGACGAGCGCGGGCAGGGCGAACTGCGGATCGGTACGGTCGACCGCCAGCGCCTCCTCGATGCCGGCCAGGCCGATCGTCCCGTCAGGCAGGTTGGGCAGCGGCTCGTACACGATGCCGCCGCACATCGACGCGCCGCCCGCCTCGTACACGTAAATGTCGGACTCGCGGCCGACGATCGCCTTCGAGCCGCGCGGGCACTGCGCGAGCAGGGCCGTCAGGTTGGCCATCGTGCCGCTCGGCACGAGGCAGGCGGCGTCCTTGCCGAGCAGGGCCGCGGCCAGCTCCTCCAGCCTGGCGACGGTGGGGTCCTCCCCGTAGACGTCGTCGCCGAGCGGCGCCGCGACGGCGGCCGCCAGCATCGGCTCCGTCGGGAGGGTGAAGGTGTCGCTGCGCAGCTCCACGTGGCCGGCGGCGCCGCCTGCGGCGGCCGGGACGTGCAGGTCCATCAGCGTCGTCGTGCCGGTCGTCGTGCCGGTCGTCGTGCGGTTCGTCGTACGGGTCGTCATGCGGGTCTTCATGCGGGTCCCATCGTCGGGTCGAGAAGGAGCCGGAGGCTGCCGAGCGCGCGGTCCAGCGCCAGGTCCAGCTCGGTGTGCGTGGCGGCGTGCGCGATGGCGTAGCCGAGCCGGTCGTAGCTGCTGCGTGCCGGGCGCACCCGCGCGCCCGGCGCGGCGGTGATGGTGACCGCGTCAACCCCGGGCACGGCCAGCGCCTCCGCCACGCCGCCCACGTCGCGCAGCACCGCCTCCCCCTCCCCCAGGCACTCGGGGGCGAGCAGGAACGCGATCCCGGCGGGCGAGTACGTCCGCGGGCACGGCCGGGGCGGCAGGCCGGCCGCCGCCCGCAGGTGGGCGTCGAGCAGGTCGAAGCCGCAGGACCGGGCGACGACCTCCGGGATCATGCCGCCGGCCGGGCGGGCGTTGATCTCCACGATGTAGCCGCGGCCCCCGATGAGCTTCATCTCGATGTGCGTGACGCCGTGGGTGATCCCGACGACGCCGAGGGCCCGGCGGGCGGTGTCCACCAGCACGGCGCTCTCGTCCTCCGTCAGCACCGCCGGGAACACGTGGCCTCGTTCGACGAAGTTGGGCGGGCTGGTGACCCGCTTGGCCACGATGCCCACGCACTCGTGCCGCTCCCCCGAGCTCAGCATCTCCAGGCTGAACTCCGGGCCGTTCAGGTAGCCCTCCACCAGCGCGGCCCGCGCGGCGGGCTGGCCGCGCACGTTCGTGGCCGTGGAGACCACGGCCTCCGCCGCGGTCACCGCCTCCCGCGCCGTCGAGCAGAGCACCACGCCGAGCGAGCCGGTGTCGTCCACCGGCTTGACCACGCACGGCAGCGCGATGCACGACAGGGCGAACAGCACCTGGGTCCTCAGGTCGCGGCCCGCGCCGACCAGCCGGAAGATCGGCGAGGGCAGGTGGGCGGCGGTCAGCAGGCGCCGCATCGCGCCCTTGTTCCGGCACGCGGCCACCGCGTCCGGCGGATTGCCCGGCAGGCCGAGCTCGGCGGCGACCCTGGCGGCGGTGGTGACGTAGAACTCGCTGGTGGTGGTGACCCCCGCCAGGTCGCCGACCAGGGCGGCCAGCCTGGCGGCCAGGTGCTCTTCGTCGTTGGTGTCGCAGGTGACGATCCTCGCCCCGGTCCCGGCCAGCCCGTCGTAGCGGGACGGGTCGGCCGTGGCCAGCACCGGGGTCAGGCCGAGCGCGGTGGCCTTGGCGAAGGCGCGCATGCCGGAGCCGGTGGTGTTCGATTCGACGAAGACCAGGTTCATGCATACTCCCGTTCGCGGCCGAGCGTGGCGTAGCACCAGGTGACAGCCGTGTCCGCGAGGCCGATCCGGGCCGGGCCGACCGGCGGGCGCAGGTCCGTCATGCCGTGGGCGGCCCGGTACTCGGGGTTGTAGATCGTGTGGGCGTACCGGTCGCCCCGGTCGGGGAAGATCACGACCACGGTGGCGTCGGGCCCCAGCCGGCCGCTCAGCCAGCGGGCCACCAGGTAGGCGGAGCCCGAGCTGTTGCCCGCGAACACCTTCTCGCGCGCGGCCAGCTCCAGCGTCCCGGCGAACGCCTCCCGGTCCGACAGCCAGTGGACCTCGTCGATGACCGAGAAGTCGACGTTGGCCGGGACCAGGCTGTTGCCCAGCCCGCTCTGCAGCCGCTTGGGCACGTCCGGCTGGCCGAAGATGGCGCTGCCCACCGCGTCCACGGCGACCACGCGCAGGTCCGGGTTGCCGCGCCGCAGCACGCGGGCCGTCCCGCACAGGGAGCCGCCGCTGCCGACCGAGCCGACGAGCACGTCCACGCGGGGCAGCTCGGACTCCACCTCGCGGGCGAGCGCCTCGTACGCGGCCGGGTTCTGCGGGTTGTCGTACTGCCGGGGCCAGAACGCCCCGGGATTCTCCGCCATGACCGTGCGCAGTCGCTCCAGGCGGGCGCTCTGCCAGCCGTTCGCGGTCATGGCGGGCACGACGTCGAGCGTCGCGCCGAGCGCGTCCAGCTTGGCCGCCGTGATCGGGTCGATCCGCGGGTCGGTCACGATGTGCACCCGGTGGCCCAGGTAGCCGCCGACCAGCGCCACCCCCATGGCGAGGGTGCCGGAGGAGCTCTCCACGATGAGCCCGCCGTCGCGTAAGGTGCCGTCGGCTCTGGCGGCCAGGATCGCCTGCTTGGCGACCCGGTCCTTCATGCCGTAGGGGTTGGCCAGCTCCAGCTTGGCGTACACGGCGGCGTCGCCCGCGGGGCGCAGCCGGAGCAGCGGGGTGCGGCCGATGGCGTCGATGGCGTCCGTTCTCAGTGTCATGGCTTGCTCGTGCTCCTACAGACGATGAGCGGCCGTCTCAGGCCTTCCAGCTCCTTGAGCGCGTGCGCGAGGTTCGCGCCGTGGCGCGGGTGGTCGCGGGCCAGGAGGATGCCCAGGCAGGTGCCGCTGTGCCCGACGACGGTGCCCAGGCCGCCGACGGCGCGGCAGATCTCCTCCACCTCGGCGAGGTGCGGCTTGGGATTGAACGTCTGGAACAGCCGCGCGCTGGCCGCCGAGACGCGGCCGACGGCGGTCAGGTCGCCGTCCCGGACGGCGGCCGTCAGCTCGTCCAGGAGCTGCCCGTAGCGGTCGGCCCAGTGCGGGGGGATGGGCTTGCGGGAGCGGTTGAAGGCGATCGTGTCGACGCTCTCCCCGTCGTCGATGCCCGCGATGGTGAGCTGCGGGAGCGCCCCCATGCGCCGGTGCAGGCGCACCTCGCGGTGGAAGAACGCGGTGATGCCGGGGTGCATCACCCCGTCGGACGGCTCGATCTCGGCCATCAGGCGCTGCAGCAGCCGGTTGGGCAGGTGGAGCCGGAAGGCGGCGTCCACGGCCCGCGCGGTGGCCACCAGGTCGGCGGTGGAGCTGGCCATGCCCTTGCCCTCGGGGAGGGCACTGTTGATCATTAGCCAGCCGCCGGTGTGCGCTCCGTAGTGCGACAGGAGCGCGGTGGCCAGCCGCTGGGACTTGGCCTTGTGCGGGGGCGAGACGATGACCTGGTCGAGCTGGGGGTCGGGCTCGAAGGCGGCCTCCACGTAGAGGTCGACGGGAAAGGTGACGAGGAAGTCGGTGCTCGGGCGCAGGATGCCCTGGAGCAGCTCGCCGAACGTGCCGGGGGCGCGTCCCCTGCCCACGCCGCCGGCTCGTCCCGGCCGCGTGGCCTCGCTCGTCAGCAGGTGGATGGTCATGACAGGCCGCCTGTCTCCGTGCGGGCGGTTGTGGCAGCGCCCGGCTCCGTGCGGGTGCGCGAGGGATCGCCCGGCTCCGTGCCGGTGGTGCGGAGCCAGGCCGTGCGCAGCCGTTCCTCCTGGGCGGCGGCGGTGGCGTCGGCCGCCCGCAGGCGGGCGCGGACCTCGGCCAGGATGGTCTCCACCTGTTCGGGACGGGTGGAGCCGCTGGTGACCCGGCGCGCGAGGCTGGCCTCGGCGTCCAGATCGGCCCGCAGGAGGCCGGCGTCCACGTCCACCTCGTATCCGGCGCGGGCGCAGGCGGCGGCCAGGTCTGCCGCGGTGAGCCGGTTGGGGGTCAGCTCCGCGTCGTCCCCGAGCCGCCGCGCCGCCGCGGCGATCCACGTGCCCACGACGACCTGGGCCGTACGGGCGGGGATCGCGTGGTCGAGGGTCAGCCGGTTGGCGACCGTGGAGGCGGTGGACAGCTCGGCGCGCGCCACCCGGGCCGCCCGCCCGGCGCGGAACCGCACGCCGGAGATCACCAGGTCGGCCAGGCCGAGCATGGTGTCGCAGGTCGTGAAGAGGTCCTCCAGGAACCGGGTGCTCTCCTTGGAGACCTCCACCAGGTTGGTGTAGCCGGTGTTGCGCTGCCCGATCATGAGGTCGACCGCGAGTCCCGTGAGGTGGCCGGTCAGTCCCCTGGCGCGTTCGAGCACGGGGAAGTTGCGCTTGTGCGGCATGGCCGAGGAGATGCCCGCCAGCTCGTCGGGCAGGTCGATGAAGCGGCAGCTCGCCCCGCTCCACCAGATGAGGTCGGTGAGGAAGCGGCTCAGCGTGGTGCCGAGCACGGCCAGCTCGGCGGCCGAGCGCAGGACCCAGGCGCGGGAGGCGACCGAGGTGAGCGCGTGCGGCTGCGGGCCGGCGAAGCCGAGGGCGTGCGCGAGCCGGGCCCTGTCCCAGGGCAGCTCCAGTCCCGCCATGGCGCCGGCGCCGAGCGGGCTGAGGTTCACCGCGTCGGCCAGGGCGTGCAGGGACTCCGCCGCGCCGGTGACCGCCTCGGCGAGCGCGGCCAGGTAGAAGCCGAACGTGATCGGGTGGGCGGTCTGGTGCTGGGTGTAGCCGGGCATGACGGACCGGGTATGCCCGGCGGCGGCCTCGGTGGCGGTCCGGGCCAGGGCCCGTACCGATCCGGCGGCGGCCAATAGGCGCTCGCGGCCGAGCATGAGCTGCGCGCACGCCTGCACGTCGTTGCGGCTGCGGTCCACGTGCCAGGCGGGGGCGGCGCTCGCGGGCAGGCGGGCGTGCACGCTGCGTTCCAGCGCGAACAGGGGGTCGGACATGACCGCCGTACGCTCGGCCGTCACGTCGTCCGGGGTCAGGTCCAGCACGATCCGGCGGATGCGCGCGGCCGTGGGGGCGTCGATCAGGCCCATGCGGGCGTACTCGCCGAGATGTGCCAGCTCGATCCAGGTGTAGTGGCGCAGCAGGCAGCGGATCTCCCAGTCGAACCGCCTGGCCAGCACCGCCTCGTCGACCAGCGCGGCGGGGGCCCGCTCTATCCGTCCTGTCGGAAGCATGAGCTCAACGTGCCAGGGCCGGAGGCCCCGGACCAGGAAGTATGACCGGCGATATCGCCCCGGTAACCCGGACAATGCCGCGGCGAGGGCCGCCGATAATGCCGCCTGCATACGGTTGCCCCATCTTGATCGTGACAGGAGGACGAAGTGACGGCCGCCTTGTTGTCCGAGAGCCAGAGATTCGCTCAGCTCCTGCGCACCCACCGGGATCGGGCGCGGCTCACGCAGGAGGAGCTCGCCGAGCGGGCCCGCATGAGCGTGCGCGCGCTGCGCGACCTGGAACGGGGGCGGACCCGCTTCCCGCACCGCACGTCGATCCGCCGCCTGGCCATGGCCCTTGAGCTGACCGGGCAGGATCGGGTGACCTTCGAGACCAGCCCGCCGCGCGCGCCGGTCGCCCCGTACGCGTCGCCGCGCGCGTGGGAGCCGCCCGCGGTGAGCGACACGATCGTCCTGGCCAGGGTGCCGCTGTTGCGCGAGGTCGAGGACACGGTGTCGGCGGCCTCCGGCGGCGGCGACCCGGCCGTGGTCGTGGTGACCGGCGCGCCCGGGGTCGGCAAGACCACGTTCGCCGTGCAGTGCGCCCACATGCTGCGGGCCCGGCTGGGGGTGGACACCCTCTACGTGGACCTGCGCGGCGACCGGCGTGACGGGGAGGAGCTGCGTGCCGCGGTGCGCGAGGAGCACCTGGACCGGATGCTCGGCGGCCTGCGCTGCCTGCTGGTGACGGATGGCGTCACCTCCGCCGCCCGCGTGCGCCCGCTGCTGACGCTGGGCTTCACCGGCGTGATCGTGGCCGGCGGCGAGCCGCTGCCCGGTCTCGCCGCGACTCGCCGCGTCCACCTGGAGCTCCCACGATGACAGGCATCCGCGTCCTGCTGTGCAACCCGGAGCGGCTGCTCAGGACGGCGTTGAAGGCCGTGCTCAACGCGGATGCCGGCATCAGGGTCGTCGGCGAGGCCGACGACGGGTTCGACGCGGTGTCCAAAGCGCGCGGGCTGCGCCCCGACGTGGCCATCGTGGACGAGGCCCTGTCGGGGCTGAACGGGATCCAGGTCACCGAGCGGCTGAGCGTGGACTCGCTGGCCGGGCAGGTGCGCAGCATCTTCCTGACCGAGCGGCCGGACGCCATGTTCGAGGCGGTCCAGGCGGGGGCCAGCGGGTTCCTGCTGCGCTCCAGCGACCAGGACGAGCTCGTGTGGGCGATCAGGGCGGTGGCGATGGGCGAGGCCTTCCTCGCGCCGCGGGCGGCCAGCATGTTCCTGCGCCGCTTCCGCAGCCGGGGGCTGCGGCAGCACGCCGCCAAGGCGGTCGAGGTGCTGACCGATCGCGAGCGCGAGGTGCTCGTGCTGGTCGCCGACGGGCTGAACAACACCGAGATCGCGGCCAAGCTGTTCGTCAGCGAGGCCACGGTGAAGTTCCACATCTCGAACGTGCTCAGCAAGCTGCAGGTGCGCGACCGCCTCCAGGCGGCGGTGTACGCCCACAAGGCCGGCGTGGTCTGATCCGCCCGCCCGACCGCTCTGCTTGACCTGCTCACCTGTTTGACCTGCTTACTCCGACCGGGTGGCGGGCCGGGGTCTCCGGCGCGTCACCCGGTCGGTCGTTCGGCGCGTCGTGCGCGCCTCATCCGCCCCTCAACCGGTCAGGAACGGGACGATCTGGTCGGCGCAGGGCAGCCGCAGCAGGTCGTGATGCTCGCCGTGGACGACATGCACGTCCAGGTCGGCGGCGATCCTGCGCCAGCCCGCGAGCTGGGCGGTCCGCACCCACGCCGGGTTGCGGTCCCCGGCCAGCAGCGTGACCGGGCCGTCGTAGCGCCGGGGCCGGTAGTCGGCCAGGCCGCGCAGCCCGTCGCGCCAGAGCCGCAGCAGCCGCGGGCCGTACGCCTGGTAGTAGGCGGCGACCTGGTCCGGGGTCATGCCGAGCCCGTCGAAGAGGCCGATGTCCGAGGCGAGCAGCAGCCGCCTGGCCTCGTCGCCGTCGAGCTCGGCGACCCGCTCGATCAGCTCCTCCAGCTCGAGGAGGTCGTCGAGCGTTTCGAGCATGAGCGCGTCGGGGAGCACGGAGTCGATCAGCACCACCCGGGCCACCGGGTGCCCGAGGTCGCGCAGGCGGGCGGCGGTCTCGAAGGCGAGCACGCCGCCGGCCGACCAGCCGGCCAGGGTGACCGGGCGGCCCGGGGCGGGGTCGAAGCCCGCGATCTCCCGCGCGTAGCGGCCGGCCAGGCCGGGGAGCGACCCGGTGTACACGCCGGATTCGAGCGCCTGGAGCCCGTACACCGGCCGGCGCTCCGCCAGGAGCGAGGCCAGGCTCGCGTAGCAGTGCGCGGAGCCGCCGAGCGGGTGCAGGCAGTAGATCGGGGCCGCCCCGGGCAGCGGGCGCGCGCCGCCCAGCCGGGCGATGATCGGCGCGTCCGCCTCGGGCACGTCCGCCTCGGACGCATCCGCCTCGGGCGCGCCTGCCGGGGCGTTCGCGCCCGCCGGGTCGGCGGCGTCCTGGGCGGTCAGGCGGTCGAGCACGTCCGCCGGGTCGGGCAGGGCGGCCGTGACCAGGCGGGTGAGGCCGCTGAGCGTGGTGTCGGCCAGGAAGCGCCGGAGCTTGACCCGTACGCCCAGATGCTCTTCGACCTTGGCCATCAGGCGGACCGCGCCGAGCGAGTCGATGCCGCGCCCGAACAGGTCCTGGTCGGCGTCCACGTCGTCGGGCCCGGTGCCGAGTATGCCCGCCACCAGGTCGGCGATCTGCCGCTCGACGCCCGTGCGGGCCCGGGGCGGCGCGCCGGAGGGCGGCGGGGG
>NZ_VCKX01000368.1 GCF_005889725.1 Nonomuraea zeae | reverse complement strand
TGAGGTCCGTCTTGTCGGTTATCTGGTGGCGCATGACTCGGAGAGCGTGAGTGGGCTGTCGTCGGTGGCGCGCAGGTTCGTCGCCGATCGGTTGCCTGATCACATGGTGCCGTCGGCCTGGGTGGTGCTGGACGCGCTGCCGCTGACCAGTAACGGCAAGCTCGACCGCCACGCACTGCCCGCCCCTGACCACGCCGCCGCGGCCGGTGCCGGGCGCGGCCCGTCCGACGCGCGGGAGGAGGCCCTTTGCGCGGCGTTCGCCGAGGTGCTCGGGCTCGAAGGCGTCGGCGTCGACGATGACTTCTTCGAGCTGGGCGGCCACTCCCTGCTCGCCGTCCGCCTGGTCAGCCGCATCCGCGCCCTCCTGGGCGTGGACGTCCAGGTCCGTACGCTCTTCGACGCCCCCACGGTCGCGACCCTCGCGCGGCAGGTCGGGGAGGAGAAGACCACCAGGCCGGCCCTGCGCCCCGCGCGCGACCGCTGACCACCAACGCGGGCGAAGGCGTTCAACTGCGGCGTCAGCCCAGTTGAACGCCTTCGCGGCACATGAATGGCATTGTTCGTGAGCCGCGGCATACGTCATAGTGGACCCCGGCGAAACGGCAATGCCCGGGCCGGTGATTCGCGCTTTCGCTGCCTCACGACTTTCTTATCGATTTGCTCGGTTCCGCTTCAGCGGCTTTTCCGTCCCGCGGGCGTATCTCGGGTGTCGCGCTCCGATCTCAGGAGCTGTCGCCGGAGGAACGGCGAGAAATTCTACGTAGCTGTAGAAGGCGAGTATGAGAATGAGAGACACGTCCACGGAGATCAGGCCGGAATGCAGCCCGAA
Source organism: Nonomuraea zeae (assembly GCF_005889725.1). Taxonomy (GTDB): domain Bacteria; phylum Actinomycetota; class Actinomycetes; order Streptosporangiales; family Streptosporangiaceae; genus Nonomuraea; species Nonomuraea zeae. Next base: position 9,968 of record NZ_VCKX01000368.1, on the reverse strand, counting down.
TAGTGCCGGCACAGCCGCACTCGAACCGTTCTCGCTCGTGAGAAGCGGGGACCGGGCCAAACTGCCGCCCGGGCTTACCGATGCCTATCCCATGTCCGCGCTGCAGCTGGGCATCGTCTACCACACGCTTTCCGGAGAAGGGGAGACACCCTATCTGAATTCCTGCGGTTCACGCGTGCGCGGGCTCGAGCTCGACCTGGAGGTGTTCGATCGGGCGGTCCAGGACGTGGTGAACCGGCATGCCGCCTTGCGGACCTCCTTCGACCTGACCACGTACGGTGAGGCGATGCAGCTCGTGCACGCGGCGGCGACCGTGCGACGCGAGGTGCACGATCTGCGTGACCTGCCCGAGCAGGAGCGGGAGCGCCGGCTGCGCGCCGACGGGCGCCGGCCGTTCGATCTCGCCGCGGCGCCGCTCCTGCGCTGCGTGCTGCACCGCCTGGCGGAGGACGAGTTCCACTGCACCGTGGTGTACCACCAGGCGATTCTCGACCGGGACAGCCTGCTCCGCGTGCTCGACGAGACGCTGAGCCGGTACGCGGACCTGCTCGCCGATCCGGGCGCCCCGGCCGCTGCGCCGCCCTCCGAGATGTTCGCGGCGTACGTCGCGGCGGAGCGGGCGGCCATCGACGACGCGGAGCACGCCAAACGCTGGCAGGACCACCTCTCCGGCTACGCGCCGAAGCCCCTGCCGGTGGGCGCGGGCGGCGCCCCGGCGCACGGGTCGATCGAGTCGCCGATCCCGGACGGCATCGGCGACGCGCTGCGCGAGCTGAGCGGCGAGGCGGGCGTGCCGGTCGAGGACGTGCTGCTGGCGGCGCACCTGAAAGTGCTGAGCCTGCTGACCGGCGACGGCGACGTGGTCACGGGGGTGCCCATGCGGCCACCCCATGGGTCCTATGAGTCACACGTGGCCGCGGGTGTCTTCCTGAACGTCCTGCCGCTCCGGGTGGACGTGCCGGGCGGGCGATGGCTGGATCTGGTGCGCCGGGTGTCCGGTCAGGCGAAGGCGATGCTCCCGTACAGCGGATACCCGCTGGCCCGGGTCGTGTCGGATATGGGCGGCGCCGAGCTGTTCGACTCCATGTTTGAATTCGGTGACACGCCTCTCCCGATCACCCATCGGATCGAGCCCAGCAACCTCGCCCTCTCGACGCGGTTCCTCCAGGACCCCCGGACCGGGCAGCTGTCCTTGGCGCTGGACTACCGGCGGCTGGACGACGAGCAGGCGATGGTGATCCGCGACTACTACTTCGCGACGTTGGCGGCGATGGCGGTGCCGGACGCCCGGCATGACACGTTCTCGCCGCTGAGCGCCGCGGAGCGGAAGCGCATGCTGGTGGACTGGAACGGCCCGGTACGCGACTACCCCCGGGGCTGCCTGCACGAGCTCTTCGAGCGGCAGGTGAGCCGGACCCCGGACGCGCTCGCGGTGCTGAGCGACGAGGTCGAGCTCACGTATGCCGAGCTCAACGCCAGGGCGAACCGGCTCGCGAGGGAGTTGCGCGGCCTCGGGGCCGGGCCGGAGTCCGTGGTCGGCGTGTTCGCCGAGCGGGACGCGGACCTGGTCGTCACCTTGCTCGGCGTGCTCAAGTCCGGCGCCGCCTACCTGCCGCTGGACCCGGGCTACCCGGAGGAACGGCTGCGCTACCTGCTCGACGACGCCCAGGCCCGCCTCGTCGTCACCAGATCTCACCTCGCGCCCCGGCTGCCGGAGGGAAACCGGCGGGTCCTGTGCACCGACACGCGGTCCGCGGACATCGCCCGCCACCCCGCTGACGACCTCACCCCGCTGAGCACACCCGCGAACCTGGCGTACGTCATCTACACCTCCGGCTCGACCGGCCGGCCGAAAGGCGTCCAGGTCCCGCATTCCGGCCTGGTCAACTACCTGAACTGGTGCGTCGAGGGGTACGCGAGCCGGGGCCAGGGCGGAGCACCGGTGTTCTCCTCCTTCTCCTTCGACATGATCGTGCCCAACCTCTACACCCCGCTGATCATGGGCGAGCGCGTCTGCATGCTGCCGGAGGAACTGCCGGTGCACGAGCTCGGCTCCCGCCTGGCACGGCTGGCGCCGTTCACCTTCATCAAGATGACCCCGGGCCACCTGGACCTGCTCTCCGAAGTGCTCGGACGGGCCGAGGCCAGGAACCTGGCCGGCACCCTCGTGGTCGGCGCGGACGCCTTCCCCAGCCGCAATCTCGCCAACTGGCGGCGGCTGGACCCCGACACGGTCGTCCTCAACGAGTACGGCCCGACGGAGGCCTCGGTGGGCAACACCATCTTCCACACCGAGCGCCCCGCCGAACGCGACCTGCTCCCCATCGGGCGCGCCATCCCGAACACCACCATGTATGTGCTGGACCCGGCGATGAACCCGGTGCCGGTCGGCGTCACGGGAGAGCTGTTCATCGGCGGGGAATGCGTGGTGCGCGGCTACGCCGGCCGGCCGGCGCTGACGGCGAGCCGTTTCCTGCCGGACCCCTTCGGCGAGCGCGCCGGCGCCCGGATGTACCGCACAGGTGACCTGGGCAGATGGCTGCCGGACGGCAACCTCGAGTTCCTGGGCAGGGTGGACGACCAGGTGAAGCTGAACGGCTACCGGGTCGAGCCGGGCGAGGTCGAGAACGTGCTGGCCACGCATCCGGCCGTCGCGCGGTCGGTGGCCGCGATCCTCGGCGAGGGCTCCCAGCGCCGGCTGGTCGGCTACTACGTGCCCCAGGCGGAGGTGAGCGAGGAGGAGCTCATGGCCTATCTCGCCGAGCGGGTGCCCGGCTACCTGCTGCCGTCGGCGCTGCACGCCATCGAGGCCGTGCCGCTGAACGCGAACGGAAAGGTCGATCGCAAGGCCCTGCCCGATGCCCGGGAGCGGAGCGGACCCGCGGCGGCCACGTTCACCACGCCCCGCACCCCCATGGAGGTGGCGCTGGCCGGTATCTGGGAGGACCTGCTCGGAGTGGCGCCGATCGGCGTGGAGGACCACTTCGCCGCCCTGGGCGGTGACTCGCTCCTGGCCACCAGGATGGCGTTCAGGATCAGGGAAGACCTCGGTCTCGACGTCGCGATGGCGGACCTCCGGGGCAGCCGCGACCTGGCGGAGCTGGCCGGGCGCCTGACCTCCTCGGCGGCGGACCGGCCGGCGGACCGGCTGGCGGACCGGTGAGGGCCCGATCATGGGAGACGACGTGAAGACACGTTCGGCCCAGGCCCTGCGGGTCGCCGGCGACCGGTTGGTGGCCAACATCCGGACCCTCGGCGCGATAGGCGCCACGGCCGACGGCGGCGTCACCAGGCTCGCCTTCACCGCGGAGGACGCCCGCGGGCGGGAGCTGGTCCGCGACCTCATGACCGAGGCCGGGCTGCGGACCAGCGTCGACAGCGCGGCGAACATCATCGGGCACCGGGCGGGAGAACGCCCGGACCTGCCGGCGCTCATGCTCGGGTCGCACATCGACACCGTGCCCAACGGCGGTGCCCTGGACGGCGCGTACGGAGTCCTGGCGGCCATCGAGGTCGCCCGCGCGCTCAACGAGCACGGCACCCCGCTGGCCCACCCCCTCGCCGTCGTGGCCTTCAACAACGAGGAAGGCGCGTTCGGCACCCGGGGAATGTGGGGGGCGCACGCGCTGGTGGGCGCGCTCGACGAAGCCGACCTGACCGCCGCGGACGATCGCGGCAGGCTCGTGGCGGACTCGCTGGCCGACATGGGAGGAGACGCCGCCCACATCGACCGGGCCGTGTGGCGCCCCGACCAGGTGGCCGCCTACCTTGAGCTGCACATCGAGCAAGGCCCGGTGCTCGAGAGCCGCGACGTCCGGATCGGGGTGGTGGAGGCCATCACGGGCCGTTCGACGCTCACCGTCTCCGTGCGCGGCAGGGCCTCGCACGCCGGGACCACGCCGATGGAGCTGCGCCAGGACGCGCTTGTGGCGGCGGCGCACGTGATCCTCGCGGTAGGCGGCCTCGCCTACCCCGACGGCCCGGTACGGGTCGCCACCGTCGGCGCGCTGTCGCTGGCCCCCAACGCCTGGAACGTCGTCCCCGGAACCGTCACGCTGCAGGTGGACCTGCGCGACGTGTCCGACTCCGCCACCCGGCAGGCGATCGCGCGCCTGCGGGGCGAGCTCCTGGACATCGCCATGAGGACCGCCACCACGATCGAGGTGACGGACCAGCACGGCGTGACCGCCATGTCCTGCGACGCGGGCCTGCGGGAGGTCATCGCGGAGGCGAGCGAGAGCCTTGACCTGAGCCACCTCTCCCTGCCCAGCGGCGCAGGCCACGACGCGCAGATCATCGGGCGCATCGCACCGATAGGCATGATCTTCGTGCCCAGCAAGGGTGGCGTCAGCCACGCGCCGGAGGAGTACAGCGCCGACGACGACCTGATAGCGGGCGCGAACGTGCTGCTCCGGTCCGTACTCACCTACGACGAAAGATACGGCCGGGCCTTCTGATTTTCTTGCGCTGATTCGTTGGGAGCAGAGTATGTTGAACGGTCCTTCCCGCGGCAAAGCCATCGCTGTTTTCTGCGGTGCCCGCGCGGGCGTCCACCCGCATTACCTGCACGTGGCCGGAGAGTTCGGCGCGGCACTGGCGCGACGCGGCGCGGCCCTGGTCTACGGTGCCGCCGGCGTCGGCATCATGGGAGCGGTCGCCAGCGCCGTCACCACGGCCGGCGGAACCGTGACAGGGGTGATCCCGCACCACCTGTACGAGCGGGAGAAGCCGGAGCTCGCGAGCGGTGACATCTTCGTCGTCGGGTCCATGCACGAGCGCAAGGCGCTCATGTACGACCTGTCCATGGGCTTCGCGGTCCTGCCCGGCGGGCTCGGCACCCTGGACGAGCTGATGGAGGTCGCCACCTGGAACCAGTTGCAGATCCACGAGAAGCCCATCGTCCTGCTCAACCAGGCGGGCTTCTTCGATCCACTGATCACCATGCTGGACCACGTGGTCGCCGAGGGCTTCCTCACGCAGGAGGAACGCGCCGCCATCCGCGTCACGGCCGACATCGGCGACGCCCTCGACTGGCTCGGCCTGCCCGTCACGCCGGCCCTGCCGGAAGAGAGCCCGGCCGGGCTGGAGCCGGCCCAGCCGGTGGTGTGACGGCGAGCGTTCAACCGCCGCCTCGGCGCAGTTGAACACCGCACAATGGCGCGGCGAATGCGTGGCATTGTTCAGGCGCGGAGGCGTACGCCATAGTGGACCCCGGTGAACGGCGGGAAAGTGCGGTGCGCTTTCGCCGCCCTGCCATTTTTTATGGCATTGTTCGAGCGGCTTTTCCGTCCCCCAAGAACGTCACTGGACAACGTGAGCAAAAGGGGTCTTGATGATTCCGTTGTCATTCGCACAGCGCCGGTTGTGGTTCATCGAGCGGCTCGACGGCCCGAGCGCGACCTACAACATCCCGGTGGCGTTGCGGCTGGCGGGCCAGGTGGACAAGCGGGCGCTGGCCGCCGCGCTGCGTGACGTTCTTGAGCGGCACGAGGTGCTGCGGACGGTGATCGGCGTGGCCGACGGTGAGCCGTACCAGCGCGTGCTCGGCATGGACGGCCTCGACTGGCGGCTCGAAGAGGTCGAGCTGCCGCCGTCGGCCGACCTGGCCGCGGCAGTGGGCGAGGTTTGGGAGCACACGTTCGACCTGGCGGCCGAGGTGCCGATCAGGGCGTGCCTGTTCTCGGCGGGGCCGGACGATCACGTGCTGGTGGTCGTGCTGCACCACATCGCCGGTGACGGCTGGTCGAAGGGGCCGCTGGCCCGCGACGTCTCCGAGGCGTACGCGGCCCGCCGCGAGGGCCGCGCGCCGGGCTGGGAACCGCTGCCCGTCCAGTACGCCGACTACACGCTGTGGCAGCGCGAGCTGCTCGGCGACGAGAACGATCCGGCCAGCCTCATGGCGCGCCAGCTCGCCTACTGGCGGGAGACCCTGGCCGGGGCGCCGGAGGAGCTGGCGTTGCCGTTCGACCGGCCGCGCCCGCCGGTCGCCACGCACCGCGGGCACAGCGCCCCGTTCGAGCTGCCGCCGGACGCGCACGCCCGGCTGATCAAGGTGGCGCGGCGGGAGGGCGTCACGACGTACATGGTGATGCAGGCGGCGCTGGCGATGTTGCTGTCACGGCTGGGCGCGGGCACCGACATCCCGATCGGCCAGGTGGTGGCCGGGCGTACCGACGTAGCGCTCGAGGACCTGGTCGGCTTCTTCGTCAACACGCTGGTGCTGCGGACCGACGTGACGGGCGATCCCGGCTTCCGCGAGGTGCTCGCGCGCGTGCGGGAGACGAGCCTGTCGGCGTTCTCCCACCAGGACGTCCCCTTCGAGAAGCTGGTCGAGGAGCTGACGCCGAGCCGGTCGCTGGCCCGCCACCCGCTGTTCCAGGTGCTGCTCACCGTGCAGAACGTCGCCCAGGCGGCCGTGGACCTGCCGGGTGTGCGCGCCGGAGGAAACCTGCCCGGCAACGGCGGCGGCGCGGTGTCGAGGTTCGACGTCGAGGTCAGCGCCGGCGAGCTGTTCGACGCCGGCGGCGCTCCGGCCGGACTGCGCGGCTCGGTGATCGTGGCGGCGGACGTGTTCACCGCCGAGTCGGCCGGGCTGTTCGCCGAGCGGCTGCGGCGCGTGCTCGAACTGGTCATCGACGAGCCCGAGACCCGGCTGAGCGAGACGGGCGTGCTCAGCGCGCAGGAGCGTCACAAGCTGCTCGTCGAGTGGAACGACACGGCGGGCGAGATCCCGTCCGGCACGGTGCCGGAGCTGTTCGCGGCGCAGGCGGCGCGTACGCCCGGCGCGACCGCGGTCGTGTACGAGGACACCCGGATCACCTACGCCGACCTCGACGCCCGGGCGAACCGCCTCGCCCACCACCTCAACACGCTCGGCGTCGGCCCGGAGTCCATCGTGGGGCTGTGCCTGCCACGCGGCGCCGACATCGTGACGGCGATCCTCGCGGTGTGGAAGGCCGGCGCCGCCTACGTACCGCTCGACCCCGCCCACCCCGCCGACCGCCTGGCCTTCGCCGTCGCCGACAGCGGCGTGCGCGTGCTGGTGACCGACCGGGACGGGACGCTCGGCGCCGCCCACGCCGTACGCCTCGACGACCCCCGCCTCGGCGCCTACCCGGGCACGCCGCCCGCGGGGCGGCCCCTGGCCGGCGAGCTGGCGTACGTCATCTACACCTCCGGCTCGACCGGCCGGCCGAAGGGGGTGGCGGTCGAGCACGCGTCCCTCGCGAACCTCGTCTCGGTGTTCGGTCCGCTGATGGAGGTGGGCCCGGGCGTGCCGGTCCTGCAGTTCGCGTCGTTCACGTTCGACGCCTCGGTGCTGGACGTGGCGGTCACCCTGGCCCGCGGCGGCACGCTGGTCGTGGCGAGCGGGGCCGAACGCGCGGAGCCGGCCCTGCTGCGCGCGCTCGTCGAGACGACCGGCGTGCGCTCGGCCAGCGTCGTCCCCTCGCTGCTCGCGGTCCTGGAGACGGGCGACCTGTCCGGTGTCGAGGCGATGGTCGTGGGCTCGGAGCACATGCCGCCCGGCCTGGCCCGGGACTGGGCACGGGAGCGGCGGCTCGTGCACGCGTACGGGCCGACCGAGGCCACCGTGATCACCGCGGCCGGGCACGTGGACCCCGGCGAGGGCGGCGCGCTGCCGTTCGGCGGGCCGCTCGCCAACACCCGCATGTTCGTGCTGGACGACTTCCTGGAGCCGGTCGCGCCCGGCGTGGCGGGCGAGCTCTACATCGCCGGCGCGCAGGTCGCCCGCGGCTACGTGGGACGCTCCGCGCTGACCGCCGAACGGTTCGTGGCCTCGCCGTTCGCGACGGGCGAGCGGCTCTACCGGACCGGCGACCTGGTGCGATGGACCGGCGACGGGCGGCTCGTCTTCGCCGGGCGCGCCGACGAGCAGGTCAAGGTGCGCGGGTTCCGGATCGAGCCGGGTGAGGTGCAGGCGGCCGTCGCCGCCCACCCGTCGGTGGCGCGGGCCGCGGTGGTCGCGCGTGAGGACACGCCGGGCGAGACCCGGCTGGTCGCCTATGTCGTGTCCGCGGATGACGCGCCCGGCCTGCCGGAGTCCGTGCGCGCCTTCACGGCCGACCGGCTGCCCGAGTACATGGTGCCGTCGGCCGTCGTCGTCCTGGACGACCTGCCGCTCACCCCGAACGGCAAGCTCGACCGCCGCGCCCTGCCCGCCCCCGCGTACGAGACCGGCATCGGCCGCCGCCCCTCGAACCCCCGCGAAGAGATCGTCTGCGCCGCCTTCGCCGACGTGCTGGGCCTGATCGAGGTCGGCGTGGACGATGACTTCTTCACGCTGGGCGGCCACTCGCTGCTGGCCATCCGCCTGGTGGAACGGCTGCGCGAGCAGGGCGTCGAGGTGTCGGTACGCGCGCTGTTCCAGTCCCCGACCCCGGCGGGCCTCGCCTGGTCGTCGGGCGCGACGCCCGTGACGGTGCCGGACAACCTCCTCCCCGCCGGAACCACCCGGATCACGCCCGAGATGCTGCCGCTGGCCGGCCTGACCTCCGACGAGATCGAACGCGTCGTCGCCACCGTCGAGGGCGGCGCGGCCAACGTCGCCGACGTCTACCCGCTGGCCCCGCTGCAGGAGGGCCTGCTCTTCCACCACCTGCTGGCCGGCGGCGGCGACGACGCGTACGCGCTGCCGACGGTCGCCGAGTTCGACACCCGCGAGCGGCTCGACGCCTTCCTCGACGCCCTGCAGCGCGTGGTGGACCGCCACGACATCCTGCGGACCGGCATCGTCTGGGACGGGCTACGCGAACCCGTACAGGTCGTGTGGCGCCGCGCCGCCCTGCCCGTCGAGGAGGTGACGCTCGACCCGGCCGGTACGGACCCAGTGGCCGACCTCGTGACCGCGGGCGGATCGTCGATGGACCTGGGCCGCGCGCCGCTGATCAGGGTGCACACCGCCGCCCGGCCCGGCGGTGACGGCCGATGGCTGGCCCTGCTCCGCATCCACCACATGGTCCAGGACCACACGGCCAAGGAGGTCCTGCTCGACGAGGTCCAGGCCTTCCTGACCGGGCGCGGCGGCTCGCTGCCCGAGCCGCTGCCGTTCCGGACTTTCGTGGCCCAGGCCCGCGGCGGCACCGGCGAGCACGCCGGCTACTTCGCCGAGCTGCTGGGCGACGTCCACGAACCGACGGCACCGTACGGGGTCATGAACGCCCGCGGCGACGGCGCCGGAGTCGTCCGCGAGGAACTCGACCTCTCACCCGAGCTGACCGGCCGCCTGCGCGCCGCCGCGCTCCGCATGGGCGTCAGCCCCGCGCCGGTGATGCACGTGGCCTGGGCCCGCGCGCTCGCCGCCATCAGCGGCCGTGCCGACGTGGTCTTCGGCACCGTCCTGTTCGGCCGCATGAACGCCGGCATGGGCTCCGATCGCGTACCCGGCCCGTTCATGAACACCCTCCCGGTCCGCGTACGCACCGACGGGCCGGGCGTCCTGGCCGCCGTGACGGCGATGCGCGACCAGCTCGGCGAGCTGCTGGAGCACGAGCACGCCTCCCTGGCCGTCGCCCAGCGGGCCAGCGGCGTCACCGGCGACACCCCTCTGTTCACCTCGTTCTTCAACTACCGCCGCAACACCGGCCGGAGCGGAGGGGGCCTTGAGGGCATCCGCACGGTCTTCACCCATGACCGCACCAACTACCCCCTCGCCGTGGCGGTCAACGACGACGGCGGCGCGCTGTCGCTGACCATCGACGCCGTCGCGCCCATCCACCCCCGCGCGGTGGCCCGCCTGCTCAGCACCGCCACGGCCGGTCTGGTCGCCGCGCTGGAGACGGCGCTGGACGGAGGCCCGGAGCTGCCGCTCGGCGATGTGGACGTGCTCGATGAGGCCGCGCGGCGGTTGGTGTTGGAGGAGTGGAATGCCACCGCTGTGGGGGTGGGTGGGGTGCCGGTGGTGGAGCTGTTCGAGGCGCAGGTGGCGCGGACGCCGGGTGCGGTGGCGG
>NZ_VCKX01000367.1 GCF_005889725.1 Nonomuraea zeae | reverse complement strand
GGCGGCGTGGGTGGCGCGCCCGGTTTCAGCGCCGCGGGGAAGGGCAGGCGGCGGTGACTCGCAGCCAAGCCCCCGGGCGGAGAAGGGACCACATGGACGCCATCGTGCTGCTCAAGGAAGACCACAAGACCGTGGAGGCGCTGTTCAAGCGCTTCGAGAAGGCCGGCGATCGCGCGCACGCCGAGAAGCGGCGCCTCGTCGACACGATCACCAAAGAGCTCGTCACGCACGCCTACATCGAGGAGGAGGTCTTCTACCCCGAGGCCCGCGCCAAGGTGCCGGAGACGAGCGACCACGTGCTGGAGAGCGTCGAGGAGCACCACGTCGTGGTGTGGATGCTGTCGGAGCTCAAGGACCTCGACCCGGCCGACGAGCGCTTCGACGCCAAGGTGACGGTGCTGATCGAGAACGTCCGCCACCACGTCGAGGAAGAGGAGAAGGACTGGTTCCCGCAGGTCCGGGCCGCGATGGGCCGTAAGGAGCTGCAGGAGCTCGGCGAGCGCATGGACAAGGCCAGGGCCGCCGCACCCAGCGAGCCGCTCGCGGTCAGGAGCGCCAAGTCGTGACGGAGGGTGCCGTCCGCCGGAGGCCGTACGGCGCGGTGTGCGCGGCCCCCGGGGAACGGCGATGCGGCCGGGCAGCGCGGTACGCGTGCCCGGCGAGGCCGCGCGCGGGTCGTTCCGTGCGCGGCCTCGCGTGAACGTCAGGAGACGGACAGGTAGAACCCGGTGTCGGCCGGCTGCCCGTAGACGATCTTGCTGAAGACGGCGATGGTGCGCTTGTCTCCGTAACCGCAGGCCGGGGACCACAGCTCGACCGAGAGCGAGCGCGGGTGGTCGTAGTTGCCGGTGACCGTGGCGTGGATCGCGACCGAGCCGGCCAGGTCGACGCTCTCGTCCACCGTGATGCAGTAGGTGCCCCGGCGCGGGTGCCAGGCGTCGCTGACGTGCTCGCTGTTCGCGATCGTGCCGTCCGCCTCCACCACCGCCGAAGCCTGGGCGTACGGCGTGTCGGCATTCGCGGCCGCCGGCGTCAGCACGGCGGCCGCGGCGAGCGCACCTGCGGCGATGCGCCTGATGCTCTTCATGGTGTAAGAAGTCCTTTCTGGGCTGGTCAGTGACCGGGTCACGCGATCGAGAGGTCGAAGCCGCCGTCGGCGAGCCGCCCGGTGCTGGTGTTGTAGACGTTGACGCTGATGGTGTTGGCCTTGTGGCAGGACGGCGACGGGTTGCGGTAGGCGATGTGCGGCAGGCGCAGCGCGTAGCGCGGGGTGATCTGGATCACCGCGTCGCGGACGTCGACGTCGTAGTCGACCTGGACGCAGTACTGGCCCGTGGCCGCCCGCCAGGTCTTGATGATGTTCTTGCCGTTGTTCAGCTCGCCGTCCGAGTCGACGATCGCGGCCGCCCTCGCGTACGGCGCCCTGACGTCGGCGTTCGCGGCGGAACCGGAGGCCAGGACGAGACCGGCGGCGGCCAGCGCGAGGCCACCCGCCACAGTACGACGGAACATGAGAATTCCCTTCGGTCACAGAGAGAGAAGAACCATGACCGAAAGTAGGTTCGCGGAGGTGGTCTCGCCGCGAGCCACCCCGCGCGACACGCTCAAGCTTTCTTGATCGACCCCAGCCGAACCCGTGGTCTGCCGATGACGTCCCCTGCACTCATGGGGCGCGGGCGGCGAGGCCAGATCCCGTCTCCGGCGCTTGACGACCGCTTTGCCACGGGGGGCTGGGGGAAAACCGCTCGACGGTCCGAGCACGCCGGTGCGAGCATGGGCGGTGATGTACCGAGCGTAGAAGCACCTCGATCACCGCAGGGGATGGTCGCCGAGCCCGCGGGCCGGCCTGATGACCGCCGCCCTGCTCAGGCTGCTCGCCGTCGGCAGCGGTCCCGCCCTCAGTGGCGCACCGCGCCTGACCCGCCCACGCCCCTGGCCTGGGCTCCGCCTGTGATCGAAGTGCCGGCGTCCGACGACGCCGAGAGAAGGATTCCCGATGGACCTCCACGAATACGCGAAGTACGACGCCGTCGGCCTGCGTGACCTGATCGCCTCGGGCGCGGTCAGCGCCACCGAGGTCGAGGACGCCGCCAGGCGGGCCCTGGCCGAGGCGGACCCGAAGGTGAACGGCCTGGCGCTGCCGGTGTTCACACCGGCGCTCGCGCACGCCGCGGACGGCCCGTTCTCCGGGGTGCCGTTCCTGATCAAGGACCATGGGCCGGTCGCCGAGGGGGTGCCGTTCTTCCTGGGCAGCCGGGCCCTGCCGGGCATCGTCACCCATCACGACACCGATCTGATGACCCGTTTCCGCGCGGCCGGCCTGGTCACCCTCGGCCTGACCACCGCGCCGGAGATGTCGCTCAGCTTCGCCACCGAGTCGCTCAAGTACGGCGTGACCCGCAACCCGTGGGATCCGGCCAGAGGCGTGGGCGGTTCGAGCGGCGGCGCCGCCGCGCTGGTCGCCGCGGGCGCCGTCCCCGTGGCGCACGCCAGCGACGGGGCCGGGTCCATCCGGGTCCCCGCCTCCTGCTGCGGGCTGGTCGGGCTCAAGCCGAGCCGCGGCCGGGTCACCTCCGGGCCCGACATGGGCGAACCGATGCTCGGCATGGCGTACGAGTTCGCCCTGACCCGTACGGTCCGCGACGCCGCCCACCTCCTGGACGCCGTCCACGGGCCGGGGGTGGGCGACAAGTACTCCGCGCCTCCCCCGGGCGGCCGGTACGCGGACGACGCCGGGACCGAGCCCGGCCGGCTGCGGGTGGCGGTGACCACCGAGTCGTGGGCGGGCACGAAGGTGGACGAGCAGGTGGCCGCCTGGGCGACCAGGGCCGGCCACGTACTGGAGCAGGCGGGACACGCGGTCCGCGCGGCCACGCCGGCCGTCGACTGGGAGGCGGTCACGCAGGCGTGGGTGGCCGAGGGGGTCGCGATCTCCTCCACGCTGCTGCTCGCGCCCAGGCAGCCCGACCCGGCCGCGATGGAGGCCGTCTCCAGGCGCTTCCTGGAGACGGCGAACGAGTGGACGGCGCTGGACCTGCTCAGCGCGCTCAACGCCCAGAACCGGGTGACCCGGTCGGTGGGCGCGTTCTTCACCGAATACGACCTGCTCGTCACCCCGACGCTGGGCCACCTCCCCGCGCCGCACGGCACCCTGCGCTACGACGATCCCGAGCACACCCTGGCGAGCTGGCTCCACTCGCTCACCGAGTACGGGCCGTTCACCACGCTGTTCAACGTGACCGGGCAGCCCGCGATCAGCCTGCCCCTGGGGCAGAGCGAGGACGGGCTGCCGATCGGCGTGCAGATCGTCGCCCCCTACGGTCGCGAGGATCTGCTGTTCCAGGTGGCCGCCCACCTCGAACAGGCCATGCCATGGAAGGACCGGACGCCGCCGGTCTTCGCCGGAAAGCAGCCGGCGGCAGATCTTTGACGGACACATAAGCACAGGCCGGGAACGCGGCGGCGCCGGTTGGGATGCTCGGTTCCATGTCAATGGCCATCCAGCCCTCGCTGCCCCGCGCGGGGAGGGCCTGGGATGCAGGGGTTCCCCGGGTCGTCAGCCGCTCAGGGACCGCTCACCGTGGCGCCGCGGGCCGGCCTGTGCAAGATCCGGCGGTGGACGGCTCTGATCGCCGTGGGCGGCTTTCTGTCGGGTTCGATCGGGGGCGCTGCCGTTCATCAGGGCCGACTTCCGCCTGGACCCGTCCGAGCGTCCGAGCAGCGTGGTCGGCGTGCTGGTCCTGGGGCGATGGCGGGCGCGCCGGCCGCCGGCCGCGTCGCGGACCGGATCGGGCGGCGCAGGGCGCTCGGCCGGGGTGGCCGCGCGTCCGGGGACGTCATCGCAGGCGGGAGCGGCGGCTCGTGCGTTGCGGTGCGCTCTCGCCCAAGGCGTAGCCCAGGAACCCGGGCTCCTCGGCGCGCAGGAGCAGCAGGGTGGTCTCGTCCCCGGTGCGACCCCCACCGTGGGCCAGCAGCTCGCTCTCCAGGCGGGCCAGCAGGACCTGCGGGGCCTCGCCGCGGAGCGCGGCGGCCCGCTGTTCGAGCGGGAACCTCTCCCCCAGCGCGTCGCGCGTCTCCGTCACGCTGCGGGTGTAGAGCAGGAGCGCGTCGCCCACGCGGATGTTGACGCTCGTCGGCGAGCACCGGTCCACGACCGGCGGCCACAGGCCGAGCAGCGGGTCCACGTCGAGGACCGGGGCCTGACGGACGCCGTCGGCGCGCATCACGAGCGGCACCGTATGGCTGAACACCAGGAACTCGGCCGTGTCTCCGAGGGCGCCGACCTGGACCAGCGACGCCGCGGCGAAACTGGCGCCGGGTCCGCCCGCCTGACCGGGGCCCGCGCCGGGAACCCATGAGTCGCCCGGGCTTGGGTCACGTCGGCCCGCCTGGTCGGCGACGAACGCGTTGAGCCGCCGGGCCAGACCCGACAGCTGCGGCTCGTGCCGGGCGAGCTCGCCGAAGGCCACCTCGATCGCGGCGGCCAGGTCGGGGGCGACGCTCGCGGGGCCGTGCACCTCGCCGACGATCGCCCGGGTGCCGAAGGCGGTCTCCACCACGACGTACAGGTTCGCGCCGTCACGGGCGCGCGGCGCCGCGGTGTGCCGAGCCTCGACGTATACGCAGCCACAGCGCTGCGACATGACCGGCGATGGCACTCCGTCATCCCTTTCCTCGGAGGGGAAAACCGTCACGTGGAGCGGGCATTCGGCGCTCGCGGATACCGAACGTGGTTTCATGATAGCGATTCGTGCGCCCCGGCGGACCCCTCCGATCCGGTAATCCCGGTGCTCCCACTCGCACCGCCGTCCGCGCGCGTGCCGCGGCGGCCGGTCCCGCGGGCCCGGCCCGGTGCCACCGCTGGTTGAACGCCGCAGGTCACGGGGTATGAACCGGCCTGGATCTCCCCCCGCAAGACGACACATCCACTGTGGGGGGACCCGTGGCAGACGACAGCAATGACAAGCAGCGGCAGCTCGACCAGTACCGGATCGACTCCGCGAACACGCGGTACACGACCGACCAGGGCGTACGGATCGACGACACCGACAATTCGCTGTCGATCGGCGAGCGCGGCCCCACCATCCTGGAGGACTTCCACTTCCGCGAGAAGGTGATGCGCTTCGACCACGAGCGCATCCCTGAGCGGGTCGTGCACGCGCGCGGGTCCGGGGCCCACGGGGTGTTCCAGGTGTACGAGTCGCTGGCCGAGTACACGTGCGCGGACTTCCTGTGCGACCCGACGTTGCGGACGCCGGTGTTCGTGCGCTTCTCCACGGTGGCCGGGTCCCGCGGGTCGGCGGACACGGTGCGGGACGTACGGGGGTTCGCCACCAAGTTCTTCACCCGGCAGGGCAACTACGACCTGGTGGGCAACAACTTCCCCGTGTTCTTCGTGCAGGACGCGATCAAGTTCGCCGACTTCGTGCACTCGGTCAAGCCGGAGCCGCACAACGAGATCCCGCAGGCGCAGTCCGCGCACGACACCTTGTGGGACTTCGTGCAGCTGCAGCCGGAGACGATGCACACGATCATGTGGCTGATGTCGGACCGGGCGATCCCGCGCAGCTTCCGGATGATGCAGGGCTTCGGCGTGCACACCTTCCGCCTGGTCAACGCCCAGGGCAGGGGCACGTTCGTGAAGTTCCACTGGCGGCCCAAGCTGGGCACGCATTCGCTGGTGTGGGACGAGGTGCTGCGCATCCAGGGCAACGACCCCGACTTCAACCGCCGCGACCTGTGGGAGGCCATCGAGTCGGGCGCCTACCCGGAGTTCGAGCTGAGCCTGCAGCTCGTACCGGAAGAGGACGAGCACAAGTTCGACTTCGACCTGCTCGATGCCACCAAGATCATCCCGGAGGAGGAGGTGCCGCTGCGGCCGGTCGGCAAGATGACCCTGAACCGCAACCCCGACAACTTCTTCGCCGAGACCGAGCAGATCGCCTTCTGCACCGCCAACGTCGTGCCGGGCATCGATTTCACCAACGACCCGCTGCTGCAGGGCCGCAACTTCTCCTACCTCGACACCCAGCTGCTCCGGCTGGGCGGCCCCAACTTCCAGCAGATCCCGATCAACCGCCCGGTCGCGCCGGTGCACAACGACAACCGCGACGGCTTCCACCAGCACATGATCCACACCAGCCACACCAACTACTCCAAGAACTCCATCAGCGGCGGCTGCCCCGCGACCGGGGTGCTGAGCGGCGACATGACGGGCGTGTTCCGGCACTACCAGGAGCGCGTGGACGGCGAGAAGATCCGCAGGCGCAGCCCCAGCTTCGGCGACCACTACAGCCAGGCCACGCTGTTCTGGAACAGCATGTCCGGCTGGGAGAAGCAGCACATCGTCAACGCGTTCCTGTTCGAGCTCGGCCACGTGGAGCGCCGTTACATCAAGGAGCAGGTGGTCGAACGGCTCGCGCACGTGGACGGCGAGCTGGCCGCGAAGGTGGCCGCCGGGCTCGGCCTGCCCGCCCCCGCGCCGGCCGGCACCAACCACGGCAAGTCGTCGCCGGCGCTCAGCCAGGCCACCCAGCCGTCGGACACCATCGCCACCCGCAAGGTCGCCGTACTGGCAGGCGACAGCACGGACGCCGGCACGCTCAACCCGGTCAAGCAGGCGCTGGAGGGGCAGGGGGCGATCTGCGACATCGTCGCGCCGCACGAGGGCAGCGTGGGCTCGCTCACGGTGGACAAGCAGGTCAGCGCCGCTTCCTCGGTCCTGTACGACGCCGTGCTGCTGGCCGCCGGCGACGAGCTGGCCGGCAACGGGTACGCGGTGCAGTTCGTCCGCGAGGCGTTCAAGCACGGCAAGGCCATAGGGGCGCTGCCCGGGACCGACGCACTGCTCCAGGCCGCCGACCTGCCCGGCCGCGAAGGCGTCGTGGACGCCTCGGCCGGGGACGCCTTCGCCCAGCGGTTCATCGAGGCCATCGCCGCGCACCGCCACTACGACCGCAACGTGGCCGCCTTCCCGGCCTGACGTCTCCATCTCCGCCAACGCGCACCCGGGCCAGCCATCGGGGCCAACCGTCGGGGCGCCAGCCCTCCGGTCGGTCCAACCGGGCCGTCCAACCAGGCCGTCCAACCAGGCCGTCCATCCGAGCCGACCGCCCGGACCGACCCACTGGACCAACCGGCGGGCCCAATCGCCTGGGCGACCGGCAGGACCGACCGCCTGGGTCGACCGCCTTGGCCCACCGGCCGGGTTAGTTAGCCGAGTCGGCCGGGGGGGATGGTGTGTGGGCGCGCAGGGCCTGGATGGTCCAGTCGAGCGCCGGTGCCAGCGGCTCCGGCGCCGACCAGCCGTTGATCACGGCGAGCAGGTGGAGGTAACGCTCTCTGCGAGGATCGTTGATGCGTGTCAGCCGGGCCACCATCACCTCCCGCAGCCCAGCGCCATCCAAATCGCCCAGACCACCAGGACCACCGGGACCGCCGGGACCGCCGAGAACGTCGCCGTTCGAGATCTTCGTGTACCGGGCGACGATGGACGCGACGACGCGTCCGGCCTCGGGCCCGGCCGGGTCCGCGCCACCCGCCACGGCGTGGCGCGCCTCCTCGCGGACGATCGCGGCCAGGTCAGGGCGCGGGACCCCGCCCTCGCCCCGGGCCCGCTCCGTGACATGGTCCGCGGCCATCCTGCGGACGCTGGCGCGGAAGTCCTGGTCCCGGGACAGGCCGGCCAGCTCCACCCACGCCTCGACCTGCTCGGGTTCGGGGTTGTCCGGCAGCTCCGGCGTCATCGAGCGCCTGGCCCCGGCGAACCCGTGGTCGGCCTCCAGCCCCCCGAAAACGGCGTCGAGGAAGTCCTCGATCAGCTCCAGGCGTTCGTGCTCGGACAATCGGGCCAGCTTGTGCATGAGCTCCATCTCCTCCAGGGACGACCCCTGCCTGGCCACCGCCGTCAGGACCGCCCGCCGCAGGCGCAACGTCCTGATCTGTACGGCGAGCGCCTCCGCGTGCGCCGCCGCGACCTCGGCCAGCGGGAGCTCCCGGTCCGCGATCTTCCTGATCGTGGGCAGGTCCAGTCCCAGCTCGCGCAGCGTACGTACGAGGTCCAGGCGGGCGACGGCGGCGATGCCGTACAGACGGTGGCCGGCCGGGCTGCGGCCGGCGGGCGGCACGATCCCGCGATCGGAGTAGAACCTGATGGTCTTGACCGTCAGCCCGGTCCGCCGGGCCAGGTCTCCGATCGTGTAGAGCGTGTCCCCGTCCATGCGCCCAGCCTGGCAGCTCCCCTTGGTGGAGGTTCAAGCGCGGCGTGCACCTCACCTCGACAGAGCCCCACCGACCACAAGGACCAGACCATGCTGGGCTCGGGAGGCATGCCCGGACCTGAGGGCGTGCAGCGTCTCGCGCCGAGGTTGCGCGGCAACCCGCTGCCGGTCGTGGACCAGAACGCCAGGCCCGTCCACGCCCGCCCACACCGCACTCAGCGGCAGGCGGCCTACTGGCCGCTGGCCGGGCACAGCAACCGTGCACGATCAGCGGCCAGCGGGTTCCTACGGGACGCAGCCCTGGTCGTACAGGTTCGTCCACATGGCGTCCGCCGTGGCGCGGTCACCGCGCTCGTCGTAGCCGATCATGATCCGGATGAACATGTCGCAGACGGCCGGGTCCATCGTCGCGCTCGCCGGCCCTGCCGTGCCGACTGCCAGGCCCAAGGCCGTCAGCAGGGCCAGGGCGGCGCCCGCGCTGATCTTCGCGATCCTCTTGTACATGTGTTCTCCTCTCAGGTGAGCCCGGTGCTCGGGCTCGTTTCATGGGCCGCAATGCGGAGCGTTGGCGCAGGTCACAGGGGATGACCGCCGCCTCTTGCGGCACGTGGTTCCGATCCGGGCGTTCGGGGATGAGGGCAGCGCCCGCAAGCGGGCCGCCAGAGCGGCGAATCACACCGGAAGCGGCGGCTTCCGACGGTTATTCGCGAGCGTAGATAGCACCGCGCGTCGCAAATAGATCAACCCGATTAATCCAATATCGGGTCGGCAACCAGGTGCATTAATCCATCCAGGGCTCGCCACGCGCCAGCTGAGCGCAGAGGGTGGATCTCGTTGGCAGAGATCACGATGAGCCGGCCGGCACCGGTAGATGGGGCGCGTTCAGGGTCGCGACTCAGATGACGGCGGGGAAAGCAGGGCAGGCTGTCGCGCGCGGCGAAAGGTCATCTCTCGAATGCCGGTATGGGGTGGCCCGAGAACCAGGTGGTCAGGAAATCCAGAAATACTTTGATTTTGCGGGGCGTGCTCTGCGCCGGGCCGTAGATCGCATAAAGGGATCTGTCCGGCACGGCCAGCTCGGGGAGCAGCACGCGCAAGGCGCCGCTCATGAGATCGTCGTACGCGGGGCGGTGCGGGATCAGGGCGATGCCGCGCCCGTGCACGGCGGCCTTCTGCAGGGCGATGTACGAGTTCGACTGGAACACGACGTTACGGATCTTGTGCAGCATGCTCGCGTGGCCATGGCCGAAGCGCCACACCGGGTCGTTGACGTGCACCAGGCAGTCGTGGGCGGCGAGGTCGTCGGGCGAGACCAGGCTGCCGCGCTCCTTGACGTACGACTCCGCGGCGCACAGTACGAACGGCAGCGAGGCGATCTTCTTCAACCGCACGCTGGAGTCGCGCAGGTCGCGGGTGTGGAAGGCGACGTCGAACCCGCTGTCCAGGAAGTCGTACGTCCGGTCGGACAGGCCGCCCAGATCGAACCGCACGGTGATCCGCGGATGCGCGACGGAGAAGGCGGCGATGGCGTCGCCGAGATCGAGGCCGCCGATCCATTTCGGGCAGATGATGGACAGCGGCCCTTCGGGACGATCGTGCAGCTCCGCGATGTCGGTGTCCTCGGCGTCGATCTCGTCGAGGATCCGCTGGGCGAAGCGGCTGTAGCGGACACCCGGCTCGGTCAGGCTGACGGAGCGGGCGGTGCGGTTGACCAGGCGGACCCCGACCTGCTTCTCCAGGTCCGCCACATGACGGGAGATCAGCGATCCCGAGGTGCCGAGCACCTTGGCGGCGCCGCTGAAGCTGCCGACCTTCGCGACCGTGACGAAGCTGCGCATGACGAGAAGACGATCCATGGCTCCTCCGGTCCGAGACAGAGGATTCGCACACGGAGGCGCACACCCTCAAACCGAATTACATTCTGGCCACATGTCCGCGTTAATCAAGATCTCAAGCCTCATTGCCAGCCAACCGGCAGTTTTCCCGCCTTATGGTGACTCACCGTCGGCCGCTCCACCTGCCGTTCGGTCATGCCGTCCCGGCCGAAGATGGGCAGTCTCATGTGCGGCACGTCAGGGGCCAGGATGGGGAGAAGTCGGTCGGTCAGTCCGCCGGCCGGTCGGTCAGTCCGCCGGTCGGTCAGTCCGCCGGCCGGTCAGTCCGCCGCCGGTCGGTCAGTCGGCCGGTCGGTGACCGGGGCTGGGGCGGTTCGACACGATGTGCATCCTCTCCCCTGGCGACCAGACGCCATACAGGCGTGCCTTCGCGCGGCACCCGGCCGGCACGGTCGCGGCACGCCTCAAGGATGACGGCACCCTTGAGAAAGGACTCCAGCGGTGAAAGCTCTCCCAGCAGTGTCCCGCCGGCTGCGCGCGGGCGTCGCGGCGACCGTGCTCGGCCTGGCCATAATTACCGGCATCCAGCCGGCGCAGGCGTCCGCGCCGCTCTCCACGTTCGCGCCGCTCTCCACGTCGGTGGCGGCCCCGCTCTGCGTCACGCAGAACGGGATCCGTTACTGCGAAATGCCGGACATCGTGGGTAAGCGGCTCGCGGACGCCAGGGCAACCCTCGGCACCTACGGCTTCGGCTTCGGCGTGCAGCACTTCGTGATCGACCACATATGCAACAACATCGGCGAGGTGGCCCGGCAGAAGCCGGCCTCCACGGTCGGCTCCAACCCGCGGGTCCTGTACCCGGCGGGCACCTCGGTGGAGATCTGGATCTGGCAGCTGCCACCACACCCCTGCCCCTGACCACACCCCTGCCCCTGAC
>NZ_VCKX01000366.1 GCF_005889725.1 Nonomuraea zeae | reverse complement strand
GGCGCCGAGTTCGGCCACATGCCGCTCAGTGGCGGCGACCGGCCCTGCCCGTGCGGGGCCACCGGCTGCTGGGGCATGGACGTCGGCGCGAACGCCCTGCTGCGCCACGTCGGCCTGGCCTACGGCGGCGGCAGGGGCCGCGAGCAGGCCGAGCTGGTCCTCACCACCAGCCAGGAGGCGGTCGCGGCCAACGCGAGCGCTCTGGGGCGCGGCATCGCGGCCCTGGTGAACGCGCACGACCCCGAGGTGGTCGTCCTGTCGGGCCACGGCGCGGAGCTGTACGAACGGGCCGGACAGACCCTCCTGGCGGCCTGCGAGCCCGGCCTGATGGCGATCCGGCGCGACCACCCGCCCAGGATCGAGGTGTCGGCCCTCGGCTGGCGCGGCTCGCTCCTCGGCGCCATGGAGTCGGTCTTCGACGCCTTCCTCACGCCGGAGGGCCTCGGCCGATGGCGCGAAAACCACCCTGACCAGGGCGGCGACACGCCCGAATCGCGAAATGTGACGCATTCCACCCTTACGGGCGATAAGCCGCTATAAGCCACCCGCCTTCCGAGGCCCCCAGTCGATCTTGCCGGGCCCGCCGCGGCCCTGTACGGATGGAAGGGTCCAATGGGCGCAAGAATCATCACCCGGGGGAAGAGACGCGTGAATCTCGAACTCGCGCTCCGCATGACGGAAGCGGCCGTGCGGCAGGCGATGCGCGAGGGCGCGGCGGTCTCCGTCGCGGTCGTGGACGAGGGCGGCAATCTCATGTCTTTCCAGCGTATGGAGGGTGCGGACATCGCGGGGCCGGTGCTCGCGCAGGGCAAGGCGTGGACCTCGGTGGCCCTGCGCGGATCCACCGCCGAGCTGGCCGGGCGGACCGCTCCGGGCGGGGAGCTCCACGGCCTGGCCGGGGGCCGGTTCACCCTGCTCGGAGGTGGCGTTCCGCTCTGGTCGGACTACGGTGAGGGAGAACGCGTGGTCGGCGGCGTAGGCGTCAGCGGAGGCACGCTCGCACAGGACGTGGCGTGCGCCGAAGCGGCCGCATTGGTGTGGCGAACACGTTGAGCGGGCGCTTTCTGCAACACGAACCGCTGGTATCCGCCATGATTAGCCACTGCACCACGGGTAACAGAACCCGAACGTAAAACTCCCCGAGGAGAGAACTGAGATGGCACTTCCCACTCTCACCCCCGAGCAGCGTCAGGCGGCTCTGGCCAAGGCAGCCGAGGCCCGTGCCGCGCGCACGGCTCTGCTGGGCAAGGTCAAGGCCGGTGAGCTGACGTTCGCTCAGCTGCTCGAGCGCGACGACGACATCGCGAAGAAGATCAAGGTGTCCCAGGCGCTGCGCGCCGTCAAGGGCGTCGGTCCGGCCAAGGCCACCGCGCTGATGGAGGAGGCGGGCGTCGACGAGAAGCGCCGCCTCGGCGGCCTGGGCGCCCAGCAGCGCAAGAAGCTGGTCGACGCGCTCGGCTAACCCCCGAGCGGCCAGGTCCGCGCGCAACGCCGCGCGGACCGGCCAGCGACCCCTCACAAGGCCAGGAGGGACCGGAGAGCGGCGCCGCCCCCGCTCACCGGCGGGCCGGCTGAGGGGTCAGGAGCACAGAGCCGGCACGAACGCTCCCATGGACGCTCTCATGAACGCAGGTAGGTCAGGACGGCGAGCACCCGGCGATGCTGGTCACTGTCCTCCGCGTAGAGCCCGAGCTTGTTGAAGATGCTCCTGATGTGCTTCTCCACGGCCCCGTCACTGATCACGAGCTGCCGTCCGATGGCCGGGTTGGACTTGCCCTCGGCCATCAGCCCGAGCACCTCGCGCTCCCGGGGCGTCAGCTGGGCCAGCGGATCGTCCCTGCGCCTGCGTACCATCAACTGGGACACCACCTGCGGGTCGAAGACGGTCCCGCCCGCGGCCACCCGGCGCAGGCCCTCCATGAACTCGTCGACGTCCACGACCCGGTCCTTCAGCAGGTAGCCCACCGCCCCTCGGGCGTCGGCCAGCAGGTCGTCGGCGTAGGAGACCTCGACGTACTGCGACAGGATCAGCACTGGCGCCCCCGGCACCCGGCGCCGGGCCTCGACCGCCGCCCTCAGCCCCTCGTCGGTGAACGACGGCGGCATGCGCACGTCGACCACCGACACGTCGGGCTTGTGCTCGGCGATCGCCTCGACGAGGGCGTCACCGTCCCCGACGGTGGCGACCACCTCGCAGCCGAACTCCTCCAGCAGCCTGACCAGGCCCTCCCTGATCAGAACCGCATCATCGGCCACGACTACCCGCACGGCACCTCCGCCACGATCACTGTCGGCCCGCCGTCCGGCGACTGCACGGTCAGCTCCCCGTCAACGGCGCGGAGCCGATCGGCCAGGCCGGACAGGCCGTGTCCCTTGGCGACGTGTGCGCCGCCGACCCCATCATCCCCGATCGTGAGCATGAGAATGTCACCGATGCGGACAAGCTGGACGGTGCAGACGGTGGCGCGGCTGTGCTTGGCCACGTTCGTGAGGGTCTCGGCGCAGACGAAGTAGATCGCGTTCTCGGTCGCGGCCTGGTAGCGCTCGACGGTCTGGACGTCCAGGTCCACGGGCACGGTGCAGCGCCCGGCCAGGGCGGCCAGCGCGGGCGCCAGGCCCCGGTCGGACAGGATGGGCGGGGCGATGCCGCGCGAGAGCGCGCGCAGCTCGTCGAGGGTCTCGCGGGTGGCCGAGATGGCCGACTTGATCGTGGCCTGCGCCGCCTCGGGGTCCTTGCTCAGCTGGCGCTGCGCCCTGGACAGCTCCATGGCCAGCGAGACCAGCCGCTGCTGCGGGCCGTCGTGGATGTCGCGCTCCAGCTTGCGCAGCGCGTTGGCCTCGGCGGAGACCGCCGCGGCCCGGCCCTCGGCCAGGTCGTCGATGCGCTCCTGCAGCTCGGCCACGCCGGTCAGCAGCGCCCTGCCGAACCCGGCCCTGATCAGCGCCGCGCCGCGGGTCGCGAACGGCAGCAGCAACGCGAACACCACGCCCACCGTGACGTAGAAGATCGCGTTGGTGAAGTAGCCGTCGCCGAACCCGAGCAGCTCGGGCAGTTCCACGTTGCCGGGGATGCGGGAGGTGACCAGGCCGTACAGCGGGTAGGTCAGCCCGGCGACGGGCAGCGCCCAGAACACGACGGTGAGCACGAACGACAGCACCGCGAACGGGAAGACCAGGATGCCGTGCAGCAGGTCGAGCCAGGACTGGCCGCTCGTCATGGGGTTGACGAGCCTGCGGATCCGGCCGGCCCCCGCCGGGGCGGGCTTGTAGCGCGGGCGTACGGGCGGCCGCTTGAGCACGTCGGACAGCCAGCCCCGCTCCGCGTCGGCGAAACCCCGCGCGACCATCAGCGTGCCGGTCAGCAGCGGCAGGCCGACCCACACGACCGCGGTGCCCAGGCCGGCGGCGAAGCCCGTGATCATGATCACGAAGCCGATGACGGCCGTCGGGAAGCCGACCAGCGTGTAGCGGGTGTCAAGGAGGACACGCCTCATCAGGGAACGCATGTCCTTCACGGTAGGGCCTGGGCCAGGACGCGACGAGCAGGTGTGCCGGTGTCCGGGGGTAGGGCCAGCCCTACCAAGGGGGGTGGTGCGAGATTGACCCCAAGAGGGCGGCTTCCGGCAATGTGCCGGAACGCCCTGGAGGAGAGCCTTGAGCCATCTGCTCCCCGGTGAATAGAGGCTCCCCATGACCGTCTTGCTGGATCGCCCCGTCGCCCCGGCGGTACGGCCCCGCCGCGCGGCGGGCACGCGCACGGCGGCCCGGGACCCGTTCATCGACCTGCTGCGGGTGGCGGGCATGGCGCTCGTCGTGCTCCAGCACTGGACGATCCCCGTGCTGGCCTATGACGGGGTCCGGCTGACCACGGGCAACGCGTTGTCCACCCCGGGCGTGTGGCTGGTGACCTGGATCAGCCAGGTGATGCCGCTGGTGTTCTTCGCCGGCGGCGCGGCGAACGCCATCGGCTTCGGCCGGTCGGTCCAGCCCCCGACGCAGTGGGTGGCGGTGCGGCTGCGCCGGCTGGCCTGGCCGCTGCTGCCGCTGGCCGCCGTGTGGATCCCGCTCCCCCACGTGCTGCTCACGCTGGGCGTGCCCGCCCAGCCGCTGGAGGTGGGCGCGAAGCTGACCGGGCAGCTGCTGTGGTTCCTGGCCGTGTACCTGATCGCCGTCACGGTCACCCCGTACGCGCTGCGCCTGCACGAGAGGTACGGCCTGCGCGTCCCCGCGGCGCTGGCGGCCGGGGCCGTGCTGACGGACGTGGCGCGCTTCACGACCGGCTTCGAGGCCCTCGGCTACCTGAACATCGTCTTCGTGTGGCTGGCCGTGCACCAGCTGGGCTTCTTCTACGCCGAGGGCCGGCTGCGCGGGCTCGCCGGCCGGTTGGCGCTGACGGCCGGCGGGTTCGGGGCGGCGGCGCTGCTGGTGGCGTTCGGGCCCTACCCGGGCAGCATGATCGGCCTGCCGGGCGCCGAGGTCTCGAACATGGCCCCGCCCACGCTCGCCATGCTGGCCGTGGCGGCCGGGCAGATCGGCCTGGCCACGCTGCTGCGGCCGTGGCTCCTGCGGCTGCCCACCGGCCGGCTGCTGGACTGGGCGGGACCGCGGATCATGACGGTGTACCTGTGGCACATGCCGGCCCTGTTCGTGGTCACCGGCGTCGTGGTGGTCCTGCTGGGGATCGACACGCCCAGGCCGGGCAGCGTGTTCTGGCTCGCCGGGTGGCCGGTCTGGTTCGGGCTGCTGTGCCTGGTCATGTGGCCGCTGCTGAAGGGGTTCGCCCGGTTCGAGACGCCGCCCGCGCTGCCGTACGGCAACGGTGGCTGGGGAACCACGCTGGCCGCGGCCGGGCTGGTCGGCGCCGGGGTGCTGACGCTGACCGTCGGCGGCTTCGCGCCCGGCGGCGGGCCGTTCCTGGCCGTGCTCGCCCTGCTCGGCGGGCTCCTGGTGACGGCGCCGCGGTCACGGGTGTGAGGCTGTGGGCTTCGAGCACAGGTGCCGGATCGGCACCGTGCTCCACCGGCTGACCCTCCGGTAGGAGCTCCAGTTTGACCCGAGTGGGCCCGGGCGGTTCGACCACACGGCAAACTTCGGCAGGATAGACACCGTGAGCCTTCTCGTTGACCGCCTGCCCGAAGAGATCGACGCCGATCCCGACGCCATCTTCGACGCGTTCGTCGCCTGGAACGCCGAGCGGGGGCTCACGCTCTATCCCGCCCAGGAGGAGGCCCTCATCGAGGTCGTCTCCGGCAGCAACCTCATCCTGGCCACGCCGACGGGCTCGGGCAAGTCGCTGGTCGCCGCGGGCGCGCACTTCGCCGCGCTGACCCGCGACCTGCGCACGTTCTACACCGCGCCGATCAAGGCGCTGGTGTCGGAGAAGTTCTTCGACCTGTGCGCCGTCTTCGGCACCGAGAACGTCGGCATGATGACCGGCGACGCCAGCGTCAACCCCGGCGCGCCCATCATCTGCTGCACCGCCGAGATCCTGGCCAACGTGGCGCTGCGCGACGGCGCGGCGGCCGACATCGGCCAGGTCGTGATGGACGAGTTCCACTTCTACGCCGAGCCCGACCGCGGGTGGGCATGGCAGGTGCCGCTGCTGGAGCTGCCCAACGTCCAGTTCATCCTGATGTCGGCCACGCTCGGCGACGTGTCGATGTTCGAGCGCGACCTGACCAGGCGCACCGGGCGGCCCACGGCCGTCGTCAAGCACGCCGAGCGCCCGGTGCCGCTGATCTACTCCTACCGGATGACCCCGCTGCACGAGACGCTGGAGGAGATGCTCAGCACCGGGCAGGCGCCGGTCTACGTCGTCCACTTCACCCAGGCCTCCGCGATGGAGCGGGCGCAGGCCCTGATGTCCATCAACATGGCGACGAAGGCCGAGAAAGAGGCCATCGCCACCATGATCGGTGGCTTCCGCTTCACGACGCGCTTCGGCCGGGCCCTGTCCAGGCTGGTCCGCCACGGCATCGGCGTCCACCACGCCGGGATGCTGCCGAAATACCGCCGGCTGGTCGAGCGGCTGGCCCAGGCCGGCCTGCTGAAGGTCATCTGCGGCACCGACACCCTCGGCGTCGGCGTCAACGTGCCGATCAGGACGGTGCTGTTCACCGCGCTGTCCAAATACGACGGCAACAAGGTGCGCCGGCTGCGCGCCCGCGAGTTCCACCAGATCGCCGGGCGGGCCGGCCGGGCCGGGTTCGACACGATCGGCTACGTCGCCTGCCAGGCCCCCGAGCACGACATCGAGAACGCCAAGGCCCTGGCCAAGATCGGCGACGACCCCAAGCGGCGGCGCGGCTACGCGCGCAAGAAGCCGCCGGAGGGGTTCGTGGGCTGGAGCGAGGAGACCTTCCACAAGCTCCAGGAGGCCGAGCCCGAGCCGCTCAACTCCCGCTTCAAGGTCAGCAACGCCATGCTGCTCGCCGTCATCAACCGCCCGGGCGACTGCTTCCAGGCGATGAAGCACCTGCTGACCGACAACCACGAAGACCGCAAGTGGCAGCGCCGGCACATCAGCCAGGCCATCGCCATCTACCGCTCGCTGCTGGCCGGCGGCATCGTCGAGCAGTTCACCGAGCCCGACGAGCAGGGCAGGCGGGCCAGGCTGACGATCGAGCTGCAGGAGGACTTCGCACTCAACCAGGCCCTGTCCACGTTCGCGCTGGCCGCCTTCGACCTGCTCGACCGCGAGTCGCCCTCCTACGCTCTTGACCTGGTCTCCATCGTCGAGTCCATCCTCGACGACCCGCGCCAGATCCTGTCGGCCCAGCTCAAGAAGGCCAGGGGCGAGGCGGTCGCGCAGATGAAGGCCGACGGCATCGAATACGAAGAGCGGATGGAGCAGCTCTCCGAGGTCATGTATCCGATGCCGCTGGACGACCTGCTGCTCGGGGCCTACGAGACCTATCGGCGCGGCCATCCGTGGGTGGGCGACTACACCGTCAGCCCGAAGTCCGTGGTGCGCGACATGTTCGAGCGGGCCATGACGTTCGGCGAGTACATCCAGTTCTACGAGCTGGCCAGGTCCGAGGGCACGGTGCTGCGCTATCTCGCCGACGCCTACCGCACGCTGTCACGCACGATCCCCGAGCATCTCAAGACCGAGGACCTGGTCGACCTGATCGAGTGGCTCGGAGAGCTCGTCCGGCAGGTCGACTCGTCGCTGATCGACGAGTGGGAAAAGCTGACCAACCCCGAGGCCGCGCTGGAGCAGCACCAGCAGCTGGAGACCAAGGTCCGGCCCGTCACCGCCAACACGCGGGCCTTCCGCGTGCTGGTGCGCAACGCGATGTTCCGGCTGGTCGAGCTGTGCGCCATCGAGAAGGAGGACGAGCTGCAGGAGCTCGCCCCCGACGTCGACTGGGGTGCGGCGCTGGACGCCTACTACGACGAGCACGAGGAGATCTTCACCGACGCCGACGCCCGCGGGCCCGCGCTGCTGCGGATCGAGGAGGAGAGCGGGCTGTGGAAGGTGCGGCAGACGATCAAGGATCCGGCCGGCGACGGTGACTGGGGCATCGACGCCCAGGTGGACCTGACCGCGTCCGACGAGGAGGGCCGCGCGGTCCTGCACGTGATCGGCCTCAACCGGCTCTGATCCGGCGATCCGGGCTCGGGTCCGGATTAGCGGTCTGGGCTCGCGGTCTGGGCTCGCGGTCTCGGCCCGCGACCTCAGCTCGCTGCCCCTCCGCTCGCGGCCTCCGCTTGCGGTCCCGCTGAAACGACAAGCCGTGTGCCGGAACGGACTGGCAAGGGCGTCCCGGCACACGCCTGTCGATTCAGTTTCCGTCGTGGAAGGTAGGGGTGATGTCATAACCATGTCCCAAGATCGAGACATTTCCTGAAATCAGCAATTCGCGATGGTGCAGATCTTGGCCAGCATCTTGGTGGCGTCCTTCGTCTGCTGTTTGAAGTCGGCCCTGGCCGGCCGGCCCCATTCGCCGGACACGGTGTAGAGGATCAGGGCGTTCGCGCGGCGGGCCACGATGCCCCGATCCCCGCCGACGGCCGGTTTGCCGCCCTGGTAGGCCTGCCCGGTGAACCTCAGCGCCCTGTCGCCGAGCCCGGCCGCCGGTGCGACCGCGTACCGGTAGTTTTTGGTGCCGCAGGCGCGCGCCGCGGCCTCCAGGTCGCGCATGGCCTTGCCCGCGGCCGCCGCCGAGGAGTAGAGGATCACCTGCTCGGACTTGGCGTAGTCCGGCACCGCCGTGTGGATGAGCGTCCTGGCCGAGGTCCGGCCGCTCTGGCCGAGCCTCGTCTTCTGGCACGGGTTGACGACGAGGGGAGCCGTCTTCTTGCTGCTGGCCGACCAACTCGACTCCGGGTTGTCGTCCTTCTTCGCGGCGGCCTTCTCGTACAGGAGGAAGTTGTTCGGGACGGCGACCGCGGCCGCGAGCAACAATGCAGTGATCATGGGACAAAATGGTAGGGGTGAATGACGAAGAGATCAGGCGCGTCCTCGGGCTGCTCTACCAGGACGACACGTTGAAGACCTTCGCCTCCCTGGTGCTGGGCGGCACCGGCGATCTGTCCCCCAAAGCGCTGCAGAAACTGGCCAGCGGCGGTCTGGCGGCGTGCGACGAGAACGGCGCCTGGCGGGCCACGCCCGAGCGCTTCCGCGACCTGCTGCGGGCCAGCGCCGAGCCCGCCGAGAGCCTGTCCCCCGAAGAGCGGGTGCTGCGCACGTTCCTGGTGGACGGGAGGCTGACGACCATGACGATGCGGCGCGACAAGCGGCTGATCGTGCTGCGCTACATCGCGCTGGTCTTCGAGCCCGGCGTGCGCTACGCGGAGAAGGACGTGAACGTGGCGCTGCGGGCCTTCCACGACGACTACGCCGCGCTGCGCCGCTATCTGGTGGACGAGGACCTGCTGTCGCGGGAGGGCAACGTCTACTGGCGCAGCGGCGGCCACGTCGAGGTCTAGCGGGAGCGCGGTGAGGCCCGGTCAGGCGGGGTTGAGCGCGGGCCGGCCCGGCTCGATGACGAAGGAGCCCGAGGTGTACGCGGGCGCGCCGGGCGCGGAGACGCGGGACAGCGAGCGGAACTCGGCCCGCATCTCCCGCTGGGTGAGCCTGGCCCGCACGTAGCCGCGGCGGCCGTTGAAGAACTTCACGTGCGGGTTCTCCGCCAGGAGGGCCCGGGTGTCGGGGTACTCGTCCAGGCCGTCGCCCGCGCTCGTCACCGACGAGGTGACCAGCTCGACGGCGACGGGCTCGGACCCGGGGTCCCGGTGGTCGCGCCTGACCTCGCCGGCCCAGTGCGAGTGCACGTCGCCGGTGAGCACGACGGCGTTGCGCTCGTATGCGCCGACGGCGGCGGTCAGCCGGTCGCGCGAGGCGACGTAGCCGTCCCAGCCCTCGTTGGAGTAGCCCTCACCCGGGCCGCCGGCCCAGTCCATCTGCATGAAGAAGACCTGCTGGCCGAGCAGGTCCCAGGTGGCGCGCGAGCGCCTGAGCCGGTCGTCCAGCCACGCCTCCTGGTCGCGGCCCAGGATCGTCCTGCCGGGCTCGAAGCGCTCCAGGCAGCCCGCGCCGACCGTGCCGTTCCTGCCGGTGCAGGCGTACGGGTCGCGGTACTGGCGGGTGTCGAGGAGGTGCAGGTTGGCGACCTCGCCCCACCGGATGCTCCGGTGGAGCCTCGCCGCGGCTCCGTCCGGCCGCTGGGCGCGGCGCAGCGGCATGTTCTCCCAGTACGCCTGGAACGCCGCGGCCCGGCGCCGGAGGAAGGGCGTGCCGGGCCGGCCCGGCACGTCGCCGGCCCAGGCGTTCTCGATGTCGTGGTCGTCCCACACCACGACCCAGGGGGCGACGGCGTGCGCGAGCCGGGAGTCGGGATCGGCCTTGTGCTGGGCGTGCCGCACGCGGTATCCGGCCAGGTCCAGGCACTCGCCGCCGGCCTGGTCGCGGACGGGATGGCGGTAGTCGCCGTACTCGTAGATGTAGTCGCCGAGGAAGGCGATCAGGTCGGGCTGGTCCTCGGCCATCCTGCGGTAGGGGGTGAACCAGCCGCTCTGGTAGTCGGCGCAGGAGGTGAACGACAGGTTCAGCGGCCTGCCCCGGGTGCCCGGGGCGGGGGCGGTGAGGGTGCGTCCGGCGGGGCTGAGCTCGCCTTCGGCCCTGAAGCGGTAGAAGTACTCCGCGCCCGGGTCGAGCCCGTCGAGCTCCACGTGCACGCTGTGGGCCGCGTCGCGCCGGGCCACCTCGGTGCCCCGGCGGACGACGTGCCGGAAGTTCTCGTCCTTCGCGAGCTGCCACTGGACCGGGACCGGGCGGTCCGGCATCCCGCCGAAGCCGTCGAGTGCGATCGGGTCCATGGCGAGCCGCGTCCAGAGCACCACGCCGTCATGCGCGGGCTCGCCCGAGGCGACGCCGAGCTGGAAGGGGTCGGACAGAGGGGCGCGCCGGGCCGCCGCGCGCACGGGAGTGGCTCCCAGCGCGGCTGACAGGCCCAGGCCGGCACCTCCGGCGAAAAGTGCCCGCCGGGTGATCATGGGGGTCCTCACTCAGTGGCGTCGCTTCGCCGCCAGCCTGGTCCACGGCGCGTTGCGGAGGGAGTTCACCGGGGGACATCGCGCTGAAGACCTGGTGAAGTTTCGTCTCCGTGCCGCGCCGCGGACCGCCAGGACGGCCGTCACCCGGGTCGCAGGCGGGCCCGGTAGTCGCGGGGCGGCAGGCCGTACTCCTTCTTGAAGGCGCGGCTGAAGTGGAACGGGCTGACGAAGCCCGAGGCCGCCGCCACCTGGCCGACGTCCAGGTCGGTCACCTCCAGCAGGCTCGCGGCGTGGCGTACCCGCGCCTGCCGGACGGCCTGCATGGGGGTCTGGCCGGTCTCCTCGGCGAACAGGTGGGCGAAGCGGGAGGGCGAGAGCGCGACCGCGCGCGCGAGCGAGGCCACCGAGTGGGGGGCGCCGGGCTCGGCGGCGATGATCGCGGTGGCGCGGCGTACGCGCTGGTCCCCGTCGTCGGGGCCGTCCGGGCGCGCCGCGGCGGCGGCCAGCACCAGCACCTCCTCCACCGCGCCCAGCACCAGCTCGCGCGCCGGGCC
>NZ_VCKX01000365.1 GCF_005889725.1 Nonomuraea zeae | reverse complement strand
CCACCGTCCTCGCCATCCTGGCCGTCCTGGCCGTCCCCCGACCGGCCACCGTCCCCCGACCGTCCAGCTGCCTCCGACCGTCCGCCTGTGCCCGGCTCTCCGCCTGCGCCCGCTCCCGGGCGGGCGGCTGGCTCCGGACGCCGGCGGCGGGTCGTCGTGTCAGCCGTCTGCGTGGTGGTCGCCCTGCTCGTCGCCGTCGGTGTCATCGGGTATTCCCTGTTCAGTGACGCCCAGCGGGACGCCGCCGCGTACGCCGCCAACCTGCGTGCGGCCAAGGACATGGGCGTCCCGTCCGGATTCACCCGCGACGCCGAACGCAGCACCGGAACGAATCAGGCGCAGGTGACCTACGCGGCCACCGCCGCCTGCTCCGGCCGCTGCCCGGCCCAGGTCCTCGCCACCATGCGATGGGTGCAGGCACAGCAGGGCGTGGCCTCGGCCCAGTTCGCCGATCCGGACTCCTCCCGGTGCCTGCCCACGGCCGACGGCTGCATCATCACGGTCGCCCCGAGCCGTATGTTCCACGGGCCGCTGATCCGCCACGCGTCCGTCCGCGTGGTGGAGGGCCGCTTCCTCCTCCGGATCGACGTCGGCTAAGGGCCGGGCGGCGGCTCACGACCGCCCAGGGGGTCGGGCCCAGGCCGGGCCGTAGCCGACCCAGACCATGCGGTGGTCGACCCAGGCCGGGCGGCCAGGAGGCGCCGGCGATCCGCGCCGCCTCCTCGGGTTCGCGGCCGAGCTGCATCATGGCCGCGATCCCCGAGCGCGAGCTGTACGGCAGGTGCGTCACGGCCATCACCAGGACCAGCAGGAACGTCGTCCCGTACAGCGCCGGCAGCGGTCCCCTGGCCACGGCGAACAGCGACAGCGACGCCGCGGCGAAGGCGATGCCCGGGATGAGGTAGGCCAGCAGGACGACGAGGATCAGGCCGAAGGCGGCGGTCGGGGCGTGCCGCAGCACCTGGAGCCGGTGGAGCAGCCGGCGCCGTCTCGGCGGGGTGGGCGGCGGCTCCGCCTTGATCGGAACAGCCGTGGCGACTTCCTTCGGGGGGTTTCGGCTGTGCCGGTCGGTGCTGCCCCGGTCGGGCGGCCTTGCTCGGTGGCAGCCACCGGGCAAGGGCCCGCCTGATCAGTGGCTGCGTTTGAGCATGGCGTCGGCCAGCGCGTCGGCGGACTCGCCGAGCCGCCTGCCCACGGCGTCGAGGCGCGACAGCAGCTCGCGTTCGCGCAATGTGTCCATCTCCAGCGGCCCGGCGAACAGCTCGGCGAGCCTGGCCTGGTAGAGCTGGTGGACCCGGCTGCGGGACTTGCGGGTGGCCAGCACGGCCACGGTGACCGAGCCGGGATCGCCGAGGATCTTCAGCAGGGCCTCCTCCAGCTCGTCCAGGCCGTCGATCACGGCCCGCAGCGGCTCGACGGCGAAGGCCAGGTCGGCGGGCCCGAACAGGTCGGCCTCGCGGACGAAGTCCCGCAGCTGGTCGAGGACGTCGTCGATGGAGCGGGACAGCCGGAACAGGTCCTCGCGGTCGAGCGGGGTGGCCAGGGTCCGCCGCAGGGCGCGTACCAGCTCGGCGCGCGCGGCGTCGCCCTCGTGCTCGACCTCGGTCATGCGCGTGCGCGCGGCCGAGCGGGCGAGCGCGCCCGAGGCGGCCGAGCAGGTCAGCACGGCTCCCGCGCGGGCCACGGCGACCTGGCCGCGGATCAGGTCGATCACCCGCCGTCCCGACCGGCCGCGCAGCTCGTCCCAGGCCCTGGCCAGCCGCCTGGCCGGGCGCGCCGCGGGGCTCACGGCAGCCGCAGCGCGAGCCCGGACAGGCAACCCAGCGCCATGGACGACGGCAATGTGAGCAGCCATGCCGTACCCACGTTCAGCACTCCCTGCCATCTCACTCTCCTGCTTCCCTCGCTCGCCACCACGCCGACCACTCCGGCCGTCACGGACTGGGTCATGCTCACCGGGCTGCCCAGGGCCGAGCCGGCCAGGACCGCGCCGGTCGCCGCCGCCTCCGCCGAGACCACGTGCAGCGGCCAGATGCTGATCAGGCCGCGGCCCAGCCGCTCCCCCACCCGGTTGAAACTGGTCAGGGCACCGGCGAGGAAGACCGCCGCGCACCGCGCCGCGTACGCCAGCAGGTGGGCCGCCCGCACGAGCCTGGGCATCCGCCGGTGGGACGGCACGCGCCGGGCACCGGCTCCCAGCAGGTAGCCCAGGGCCAGGCCGGCGAGGCCCTCGGTGAAGGTCCGCGCCACGGCGACCCCCAGCACGTACGGCCCGGCGAACAGGACCGCCACGAGCAGCGCGGTCACCACCCGGCCGGGCGTGCGCGGGACCCGCAGCCCGAACCCGGTCAGCGTGGCACCGTCGTTCGCCCCGGTGATCAGCACGAAGAACACCGCCACCGCCGCGAACGCCAGTGTCCAGCCCATCAGTACGGCAGACCCACACGCATGATCGCTCCTCGTCCCGTGGCCTCCAGTTCTAGATGAACAGCAGATGAACAGTCAATACTTTGTCCTGACATTCTGACCAGATGAAACCAGGCGACATGGATGAGTGTAAGTAAGTATGTCTTGACAAATTATTCACCTGATGTTCATCGTGGAGCACACTCGGGTGCCGGATTCGGGGCTGAGGCGGCGCCCGTGATCCCGAGAGGCCAGAGGAGTGACGCCATCATGAGGCGCACCGGGAAGATCATCTCCATGGCGTTGCCGGCGACCGCCGTGGCCTGCGCCCCGTCCACCACCGGCGGCCAACCGGCGGCCGCACCCGCCACGGCGCTGCCCAGCGCCTCGCTCGACGCGTCCTTCGACCTGCAGGCGCTCGTCGCCGCCGCCAAGAAGGACGGCGGCGTGCTGGTCGGCCAGCTGATGCCACGCGGCGTGACCCGGACGCGGGTGCCCGCCGACCTTCAGGAGCAGATCCCGGCGGAGAACCACAACCCGCTGCTAGCGCTGTCGAAGGCGACGATCTTCGCCTGCAACACCAAGCCGTCCCCCGGCGGCTGCCCGGTGCGCAACGTCTGGGACCTGACCGAGCCGGAGTGGGCCGGCAAGCTGGTGATGCAGGACCCGCTCGGCAAGCCGACCGTGCTGTCGTTCTTCACCCAGCTCGACTCGCACGGCAACGAGGGGCTGGAGCAGGCGTACCAGGCCAAGTACGGCAAAGCGCTGAAGACCGAGGAGAAGAACGCGGCGCACGAGTGGATCAAGCGGATCTCGCTCAACAAGCCGGTGCTGACCGGCTCGGACGAGGACATCTCCGCCGCCGTGGGCGCGCCGGACACCACGGACAAGAAGCTCAGGCACCCCAGCGCGGCCAAGCTGCTCGTCCACTTCGTCATGACCGAGGAGGACGTCAAGCACGAGATCGGCGAGGGCGGCATCTCGGGCACAGCACGGTCAAGCCGCTGGTCACGCCGCCCGGCCTGCCCGACTGGCAGGGCCAGCTCACGGCGCGGCCCCAGTTTTTCTTGTCATGTCAGGGCACCTATATGTCCCGTTATTTAGCAATTAATCCGTTGTTACTTACATAGCAACACCATCCCCGAGCGAGGAGACACGAATGCGTCCCCTGTCCAGGCTGTTCCCGGCGTTCCTGACGTTCTTACTGGTAGGAGGGCTGGCCGCGCCCGCGACCGGCAGCGGCGTCGCGTCGGTGGAGCCGGAGGTGGAGACCCCCGCGCTGTTCGACGACGACGCGGGCGGCAAGGCGAACGGCGACGATCCGGCGATCTGGGTGCACCCGTCCAGGTCCGGGCGCAGCGTGGTGATCGCCACCGCCAAGGAGGGCGGGCTCTTCGTCTACGACCTCGGCGGCCGGCAGCTCCAGCACATCCCGGCGCCAGCCGCGCCCGGCCCCGAGGACGAGCCTGGACGCTTCAACAACGTCGACGTCACCTACGGCTTCGACCGGCGGGACCTGGCGATCGTGTCGGACCGCGGGCGGGACACGCTGCGCATCTACGCCATCTCCGGCGGCCGGCTCACCGACGTGACCGACCCGGCCGCGCCGTTCGTCTTCAACTCCACCCAGGAGCAGGTCAACGACGCCGAGACCGCGTACGGGCTGGCCGCGTGGAAGGACTCCACCGGCACGTACGCGCTGGTCAGCCGCCGCCACAGGACCTCGGTCGGCCTGGTCAAGCTGCTGGCGAAACCGAACGGCAAGGTCGGCTACCAGCTCGTCAGGACGCTCGACCTGCCCGCGTCGTTCTCGTTGCCGAACGGCCAGACCTGGACGCCGTGCCTGGAGCCCGGCGAGCAGGCGCAGGTCGAGGGCATGGTCGTGGACCAGCAGCGGGACGTGCTCTACGCCGCCCAGGAGGACGTCGGCATCTGGCGGATGCGGGCCGACCTCACCGGCAGCCCCGTGCTCATGGACAAGGTGCGGGAGTACGGCGTGCCCGGCACGTACGACCCTGAGACCGAGGAGTGCACCCCCGGCGCCGACCCCGGCTACGGCGGCCGGCGGCTGACCGCGGACGCCGAAGGTCTCACGATCTACTACCGCGCGGACGGCAAGGGCTACCTGCTGGCCTCCAGCCAGGGCGACAGCACCTTCGCCGCCTACCGCCGCGAGAGCGGCAACGCCTACCTGGGCCAGTTCCGCGTCGCTCCGGACGGCGACCTCGACGGCGTGGAGCACAGCGACGGCTCGGCCGTGCTCAACGTCCCGCTGGGCGGCTTCGACGAGGGCCTGTTCGTCGCCCACGACGGCGAGAACACGCCGGCCACGCCTGACCGCGAGAACACGAACTTCAAGTTCGCCGACTGGGGCGACATCGCCGGCGAGCTCGATCTCGACGTGGACACCGGCGGCTGGGACCCGCGCGGCTGAACCGTTCACCGCTCCCGCCCCGCTGATGTGCGACGTCAGCGGGGCGCGGCGCCCGGGACGTTGACAGCGCCTTGACTCCCACGCAGAGTCGCGTCAACCGCCCGCCTCACGGCATCGCAGAGGAGCCCGCACTCCATGTCCCGCATCCGCACCCTCCTGGCCGGGCTGTGCCTGGCACTCCCCCTGTCATTCGCGCTGTTATCCGCGAGCCCGATGGCGGGCGCCGCGCAGGCCGCCCCGGTGACGGTCCCGGTCGGCGCCCAGTTCACCGACACCTCGGGCAACCTGCTGCACGCCCATGGGGGCGGCGTGCTGAAGGCAGGGGCGTACTACTACTGGTTCGGGGAGAACCGCAACGCCGACGGCACCTTCAGGTACGTCTCGGCCTACCGCTCCACGGACCTGCGCACCTGGGAGTTCCGCAACCACGTGCTCACCCAGTCCAGCTCCCCGGAGCTGCAGGTGGCCAACATCGAGCGGCCGAAGGTCGTCTACAACGCCTCGACCGGCCAGTTCATCATGTGGATGCACAAGGAGAACGGCAGCGACTACGGCGAGGCGCGGGCGGCCGTGGCGGTCTCCGGCACCGTGGACGGCGCCTACACCTACCTGCGCAGCTTCCGGCCGCTCGGCCACATGTCGCGCGACATCACCGCGTTCGTGGACACCGACGGCACCGGTTACATGATCTCGGCCGCCGACGAGAACTACGACCTGCACGTCTACCGGCTCAGCGCCGACTACACCGACGTCGCGTCGCTGGTGCGGGTGTGGGACGGCTACCACCGCGAGGCGCCGGCCATGTTCAAGCGCAACGGCGTGTACTTCCTGCTGACCTCCGCCGCCACCGGCTGGCAGCCCAACCAGGCCCAGTACGCCACCGCCACCAGCATCACCGGCACGTGGAGCGCCTGGCAGAACGCCGGCGACTCCCTCACCTACGGCTCGCAGCCCGCGTTCGTGCTGCCGGTGCAGGGCACGTCCGGCACCTCCTACCTGTATCTGGGCGACCGGTGGGCGGGCGCGTGGGGCGGCCCGGTCAACGACTCGCGGTACGTGTGGCTGCCGGTGCAGTTCCCGAGCGGCACCACCATGAGCCTGACGTACGCGCGCCAGCTCACGATCGACGCGGCGGCCGGCACGATCACCTCGACGGGCACCGGCTACGACCGGCTGTCCGTGCGACACTCGGGCAAGTGCGCGGACGTGCGCAACGGGTCCACGGCCAACCTGGCCCCGGTCATCCAGTACACCTGCGGTAGCGGCGCCAACCAGCAGTGGCGGATCCAGTCGGTCAGCGGCGGCTACGTCCAGATCGTCGCCCGCCACTCGGGCAGGTGCCTGGACGTCAACGGCGTCAGCACCGCCGACGGCGCCGCGCTCCAGCAGTACGCGTGCGGCAGCGGCGCCAACCAGCAGTGGACGCTGCAGGACGCGGGCGGCGGCTACCTGCGGCTGGTGGCCAGGCATTCGGGCAAGTGCGCGGACCTGCCGAGCTCGTCGCAGGCCGAGGACGTGCAGTTCAAGCAGTATCCCTGCAACGGCGGGCAGAACCAGCAGTTCACGCGTACCTCCCTGTGACACCGGGCAGTCATGCCCGAAACCCGTCCGCGAGGGAGAAATTGCCTCGCGGACGGTCACGCGCGTTGGCTAGATTCGGTAGTCGTGGCGCAACCCCTCGAGATCGCGTGTGACGAGTCCGGCGCGGAGGGCGAGAAGCTCGTCGGCGGCAACACCGACGTCTTCGCGCACGCGGGCGTGGGGATGGACATGCCGGCCGCGGCCGGCTGCATCGCGGAGCTGCGGGCGCGGGCGCCGTCCCCCGTCTCCGAGTACAAAGCGAACCACATCCTGCGCGAGAAGCATCGGGCGGCGCTCAAGTGGCTGCTCGGCCCGGCCGGCCCCGTGCTCGGCCAGGTCCACGTGTTCCTGGCCGACAAGCCCTTCTTCGCCGTCGGCAAGCTCGTCGAGCTGCTCGCCGAGGACACCGGGGACCGCCTGCCCGGCATCGGGCTGCGCGCGGACCCGCAGATCAGGGCCATGGCCGTCGACCTCTACCGCGAGGGCCCGGCGGCCTTCGGGGCCGGCCGGTGGACGGCGTTCCTCGACTCCTTCAACTACCTGCTGCGCGCCAAGAACGGGCAGGGGATCACCACGTCCGTGGAGGACGCCTTCCGCCTGGTCGGCGACCTGCGCGGCACGGGCGGCCGGGCGGGCGCGATCGTGGAGGAGCTGTGGCGGGCCAGGCCGCGCGTCGAGTCCTTCCGGGAGCGGCTCCTCGCCGATCCGCACGTCTTCCCGGCCCTCGACCCGCTCATCCCGGGCATCGTCAACGCCGTCGCCTTCTGGGGCCGGGGCGGCCGGCCGGTCTCCGTGGTGCACGACCGGCAGACCACGCTGACCGACGAGCGCATCGCCCAGTTGCGGGAGATCCTCGGCGAGCGGCGGCTGGCCGGGCTGCGGCTGATCGAGTCCAGCCTGGACGCCAGGGTGCAGGTCGGCGACGTGATGGCGGGGGTGGCCCGCAAGATCGCCTCCGACGAGCTCGCCGGGCGCGGGGATCCGCAGCTCACGGCGCTGCTGCGGCCGTACGTGGACGCGCAGTCGATCTGGGGCGACGACCGGAGCTGGGCCGCGCTCCACCCCAGGTCATGACCCGGTAAATAGCCCGACCCCGCCAGTATTGCCACAAAACGTGACTATAGAGTGACGTATTGTGAACGAATCGAAGCGTGTGGAAATCAGCTGGCCTAGCCTCGACATCACCGTGGCCGCCGAACTCGACCAGCGCAACCCCGCCCTGGCCAAGTGCCTGTGGGACGCGCTGCCCTACCGCAGCCTGCAAGGACATGCCCTGGTCGCCGGGTACCACCTGTACCACGTCGCCCCGGTCCATTCGCTGCTGCATACGCCCGCGGAGTACAAGGTCGACCGGCGTACCGTGCCGGACGGCACGCTGTTCTGCTCCCGCCTGCAGCACCTGGGCATCAAGTACGGGGAGCTCACGGAGCCGATGACCGCGACCCCGATCGGCCAGGTCGTCGAAGAGGACCTCGACGCCCTGGCCCAGGCCGGCCGGGAGGTCTGGAACGCCGTATACACCACCAAGGAGCCGGTGATCGCCGAGGTCCGCCGCGAGGGCGGGAAGAACGGCCACGTGCTGCCCCGGCTGCCCATCGGCGACCCGCAGCTCAACGCGCTGGCCGCCGACGTGCACGCCGAGACCGAGCGCATCTGGCTCGACCCGCCGCGCGAGCTCATCGACCTCCACCAGGGACGCATCACCTCGGGGGCGGGCAGCTACGAGACGGTCCTGACGACGCTGCTGTTCGTCAACGGCGAGACGCGCCCGCTCGGCTACAGCTGCTACGGCGGCCTCGTCCGCGCCGCGCTGGACGGCATGCCGATGCCGTGGCTGCGCCAGATGACCCGCCAGCTCGCGCACACTCCCGCGGAGTTCCTCGGCTACTGCGGCCTGGACACCCTGTGGGGCTTCACCCAGCGGCTGCTGGACGGCCTGGAGCGGCTGGACTGCCACGAGGACTTCGTCGCGGTCATGGCGCACATGGCGCTCTACTGCAACTGCCTGGGCGGCTGGAACCTGCACCTGTTCCCGTGGGAGGCGGGCGAGAGCCTGCGCCGTACCGCGGAGCGGGCGTGAGCGGCTCACGGGTGGTGGTCGTCGGCGGCGGCGTGATCGGGCTGTCGATCGCCTTCCACCTCGCGGAGGCGGGCATCGACACCACCCTGCTGGAGCGGGGTGAGCTCGGCTCGGGCGCCTCGCGCGCCACCGCCGACGTGGTCAGGTCGTACTTCGCCGGCAATCCCGTCAGCTCGGCGCTGGCCGTGCGCAGCCTGGCCGCCTATCACGCCTTTCCCAGCAGGCCGGGCATCGACCTGCCGCTGCGGCAGGTCGGCTACCTGGTGCTGTTCAGCGAGCCCGAGCAGGTCAGCGCGTTCGAGGCCGACCTGCCCGACCAGCATGCCGCCGGGGTGGACGTCGGGCTGATCAGCGTGGCGGAGGCCAAGGAGCGCAACCCGCTCATCGGCGACCTGCCGCTGGCCGGGGCCGCGTACTCGCCGCAGGCCTACATCTCCGACACCACCGCCATCGTCACCGCGTACGCGGAGGCGGCCAGGCGGGCGGGGGCGGACCTGCGTACCGGATGTCCCGTCACCGGCATCGACACCGCCACGGGGACCGTGCAGACCGCGGACGGCGAGGTGCGCGGCGACGCCATCGTGTGCGCCGCCGGCGCCTGGTCGGCCTCGCTCGTCCGGTGCGCGGGCGTGGACCTGCCGCTCACCGAGCCGATCGAGCAGGAGCTGCTCACCACCGACCCGCTGCCGCCCGGCACGCCGGAGATCCCGGTGACCCTGCACGCCGCCAGCGGCCTGCTGATCCGGGTGCGCGGCGACCGGATGCTCATCGGCATGGGCTATCCGGGCCCGGACAGGGAGGCCTGGCGGCGCGGGGTGGCCGCGCAGCTCGCCATCACGTACCCGAGCCTGGCGGGGATCGCGTTGCACACGGCCGTCACCGGCCTGCGCGACGCCAGCCCCGACCGCAGGGCGTTCATCGGGCACCAGCCGGGGCCTCCGGCGTTCCTGTACGCGACCGGCTTCTCCGGCCACGGCCTGTGCAACGCGCCGGCGGCCGGCGAGCTCGTCCGCGACCTCTACCTCGACCAGGACCCCGGCATCGACGTGACCGCGCTGGCGGTCAGCCCAGGACGGACGGGATGACCCATGACCAACGACAGCCGTTCCATCCTCGACCCGGCCTCCTCTGACGAGAGCTCGTCCTTCGGCGGAGACCTCGGCGACGCTCCCGGCGTGGAGAGCCGCTGCCCGATGAGCGGCGCGGCGGTCGGCGACCGCTTCGTGCTCGACCCCGCCTCGCCCGACCTGCACGCCGACAACGACCGCCTGCGCGCGGCCGGTCCGCTCGTGCCCGTCACGGCCGAGGGGGTACCGGCCTGGGCCGCCACGACGTACGCCACGCTGCTGACCGTCCTGACCCACCCGAACCTGTCCAGGGAGCTGCGCTACTGGTCCCCGTCCGCGCGCGCGAGCTCGCCGCCGGGGACGGCCATCGACCGGATCGTCACCGACACCTCCATGCTCAACGCGGAGGGCGAGGACCACCGGCGGCTGCGCAGCCCGATGGCCACCGCGTTCACCCCTCGCCGGGTGGAGCAGCTCCGGCCCAAGATCACCGCGATCACCGAGCGGCTGATCGACCGGCTGGCGCAACTGCCGCCCGACGAGCCGGTGGACATGCGGCTGGAGTTCGCCTATCCGCTGCCGCGCGAGGTCATCTCCG
The DNA here is from genome assembly GCF_005889725.1 of Nonomuraea zeae. Taxonomy (GTDB): domain Bacteria; phylum Actinomycetota; class Actinomycetes; order Streptosporangiales; family Streptosporangiaceae; genus Nonomuraea; species Nonomuraea zeae. Next base: position 899 of record NZ_VCKX01000365.1, on the reverse strand, counting down.
AGATGATCGGCATCCCGCCCGCCCACCAGGACGAGCTGCACGAGCTCAGCGACGCCGTGGCCCAGGTCGGCGCGCTGGAGGACAGCCCGCAGGTGCGCGGAAGGCTGCACGAGCTGCTCGGGCAGATCATCGACGAGCGGCGGGACTCGCCGGGGGAAGACCTGATCACCGACCTGATCACCCTGCGCGAGAAGGACGGCGGCCGCCTGTCCAACGACGAGCTGTACGCGACGATCGAGCTGCTGTTCATCGCGGGCCACGTGACGACGGTGAACCTCATCACCAACGCCATCGGCGCGCTGATCAACGTGCCCGGCCAGCTCGATCTGCTGCGCTCCGGCCAGTGCCCGTACAGCGCGGCGGTGGAGGAGACCCTGCGCTGGGACTCGCCGATCGCCTACTTCCCGATGCGCTACGCCGTGCGCGACATCGAGATCGACGGCGTGCCGCTGCGCGCGGGCGAGCCCGTGCTGGCCTGCTTCGCCTCCGCGGGGCGCGATCCTGGCCAATACGGTGAGCACGCGCACCGCTTCGACCTCACCAACGCGCCGGCTCCGCACCTGGCCTTCGGGCACGGGCCGCACTTCTGCCTGGGCGCGCCGCTGGCCAGGCTGGAGGCGGAGATCGCGCTGTCGGCGTTGTTCGCGGCGTTCCCGGACATGAGGCCCGCCGCGCCGCCGGAGGAGCTGCCGCCGCTGGACACCCTGCTGGGCAACAGCACGCGCACCATGCCCGTCCTGCTCGGCAGGCGGGCCCCTGCCGCGTGAGGCTCGCTAGCCCCGTTTTCCGCACGTGAGTGATCTTCAGCGGAGGTCTCGTGGATCGATGTTGAGCAGGTCCAGGAGGTGGAGTTGGAGGTCGGTGGGTTGCGGGATGGTCGGGGGTGACTGGCCGGTGCC
>NZ_VCKX01000364.1 GCF_005889725.1 Nonomuraea zeae | reverse complement strand
GGCGACAGGGTGGAGGTGGCGGCGAGGGCGGCGCCACCGCCCGCGACCAGCGCGACGACCCCGGCACCGACAACGATGAACTTCTTCGTGATCTGCATGACTCCACAAAACCGCGATCTTCGATAACCGCGCGCTAAGCGATGGTTAAGGACGCCACCCCGTAGGGACCGGCGCCCGTGCAGATCTTTACGCCCGCACTATCCCGCCCGGCGTACGACGGTGAGGACGGCCGCCGCCCGGCCATATCGCTTTTCCATAACACCGTGATATGGGGCCCAATAAGGCCGGGGCCTGTCTTCGCTGATCAGAAGGATTTCGGCGGTGCCCGGCGACCGAATCCGCGAAACGGTGGAACAATCGCTTTCTGGAACGGTTCACGAAACGTCTCACCAGCTCGCGGCGTCATCGCGGCGGTGTCCCGCCTCCCGTTCAGGACCGTGTACGGAGTGTCACGCGCGCGAAACCGCCTTGTCGTGATCGTTGTGAGCTGATTTCCTTCGAAATTGCACTCGGATAGTCGGAGATTTCGCCTTCGGTCCCTCCACGGGGGAGGTTCGTGCAATGCCCGCCAAGAGGCAATTTCGTCGTGCCCGAATTAGGGTGCTGTTACTGGTCGCCACGTTAACGGCGTCGTTCCTGGCGCCCGTCGACGTGGCCGCCGCCCAGGCCGATCCACCTGTCCCGCAAGTCACGCAGGGCGGCGCGCCCGCGGCCCGGCCCATGCCCGCGGGGGTCCGCCCGGACGCGGCGCTGAGCCCGGACAAGCGCCCGCCGGTGGTGCCGCCGGGCACCAAGGCCGGCGGCAAGCCGGTCAAGATCGAGGAGCGGCGGTGGTCGCCGCTGGCCAGGCAGGCCGCCGCGACCACCGCCGCCGCCATCGGAGCCACGGACGGCCGGGCCGCCGCGCCCGCAGTCGTCGAGGACGGGTTCAGCGGGCTGTCGCTGCGGCCCGGGTTCGCGCTCGGCGACACCTCGCTGGTGCTGTACTTCGGCGCCGGGCAGGTGGACCCGTCGTGGACGGGCGCCCGGGTGCGCCTGTACGAGAGGGACTCGCCCACCGAGCAGGCGTCGGTGCTCGTGCCCCGCGCCGAACTGGAGCAGGCCAAACTGACCTGCGGCGGCGCCGGAGACTTCTGCCGCTCCTTCGGCACCTCCGACGGCTGGGCGCTGGAGACGGGCAAGGAGTATTTCGTCACCGCCGCCGCCGTCTACGACGACGGCAGGGAGGTCGTGTCCGGGGCCTCGGACGTGGCCGGGCCGCGCCAGACGATCGACCCGCCGCCGGTGCCCGACGAGCAGGCCGCCGGGTGCGGGTGCGGCAACGCGCTGGCGCTGACGTCGGCCGGGCAGGCCCAGCGGGCGCTCGGGGTCAACACCGGCACCGGCGCGTACGTGCGTACCGAGCAGGACTTCGCGATGACCTCGTTCGGGCCGCAGTTCGTCACCGCGCGCTCGTACTCGTCGATGAACCGCGGACCGAGCCCGTTCGGGCCGGGGTGGGCGTGGTCGTACGACATGCGGGTCAGCGAGCAGGACGGCGTCGCGACGGTGCGGGCCGAGGACGGCGCGCAGGCCAGGTACACCGCGCAGGACGGCGGCGCGTACCGGCGCCCGCCCGGCGTGCGCAGCACGCTGCGCAGGACCGATGGCGGCTGGGTGCTGACCACGCCCAGGCAGGTGCGCTACGTCTTCGACGCCCAGGGGCGGCTGACCGCCGTCCGCAACGCCCGCGACGTAGGCGTCACGCTCGCCTACGAGAGCCCCGGCGTGAAGATCACTGACGCCTCGGGCCGGGTCGTCCAGGTGCGCGTCGAGGGCGGCCTGATCCGCGAGATCAGCCTGCCCGACGGCCGCAACGTGAACTACTTCTACACCGGCGGCCTGCTGACGTCGGTCCTGGACGCGCGGGGCTTCCCGTGGAAGTACGCCTACCACGCCAACAGGCTGCTGGCCCAGGTGATCGACCCGCACCGGGTGGCGATCATCTCCAACACCTACGCCGCCGACGGCCGGATGGCCGCGCAGAAGGACGGTCTCGGCAAGCAGACCACGTTCGCGTGGGACGCCGCCAAGCAGGAGGCCACCACCACCGACCCCGACGGGGTGGTCATCTGGGACGGCTACCGCGGCAACACGCTGGTCTACTCCCAGCGCGGCACCGGGGACTCCGACAACCACCGCTACGACCGTGATCTCAACAGGGACCTGGTGGTCAACGGCAGCCAGCACCAGCACGAGGCCACGTTCGACGCCAACGGCAACCGCATCGAGACCAGGGCGCCGCGGCCGCTGGGGTTCTCGGAGAAGGTCAAGTTCGACGCGAACAACAACCCGACCGAGCACACCGACGCCAACGGGCAGGTGTGGAAGGACACCTACAACGAGTTCAACGAGCTCGTGCGCAGCGTGGACCCGGAGAACCACGACGTCACCTACGAGTACGACGCCCGCGGCCTGCTGATCTCCACCAAGGACCAGCGCGGCAAGGTCACCCGCTTCGAGCACTTCCCCCAGGGCGGCCCCAACGCCGGCCTGCTCAAGGCGACGGTGTCCCCGCTCGGGCGGCGGGCCGAGTCGGCGTACGACCTCACGGGCCGCGAGATCGCCACGATCGACCCGCGCGGCACCGTGGCGGGCGGCAACCGCGCCGCCTACACGACCAGGTACGGCTACGACGCCCAGGACCGGCTGCTCAGCACGCTGGAGCCGGGCAAGTTCGGGGCCTGGCGCAGCGGCTACGACGAGACGGGGCGGCTCGTCCGCAAGCAGACGCCCACCGGGCAGACGACGACCTACTCCTACTTCGCCAACGGCCTGCTGAAGACCGTCGACGACGAGCGGCGTACCAGCGCCTACACCTACACCGAGGCCGGCCGCCAGGCCACCTCGCAGGAGCTGCTCAGGACCCGAGCGCCGATCGTCACCTCCTACACCTATGACGGCAAGGGCCTGCTCAAGACCGTCGTCTCGCCGCTCGGCAACGAGCCGGGCGCGAACAAGGCCGACTACACCACCACCTACTTCTACGACGCCAACGACAACCCGGTCCGCGTGCGGCACCCGTACCCGGGCGGCGGGTTCGTCGACCGCGACATCAAGGTGGACCCGCTCGACCGCACCACCGCCAAGACCGACGAGCTCGGCAAGCAGTCCTCGTTCACGCACGACAACGCCGGGCAGCTCAGGGCCGCCAAGGACAACCTCGGCAGGGAGACGCGCGCGGCCTACGACAAGGCCGGCCGGCAGACCGAGATCACCGACGCGGGCGGCAAGACCACCAGGACCGAGTACGACGAGGCCGGCAACCGGATCAAGGAGATCGCCGCCACCGGCGGCATCACCACCTGGGCCTACGACGACGACGGCCTGCTGACCAAGGTCACCGACCCGCGCGGCAACGTCGAGGGCGCCGACCCGGACGCCTACACCACCCGCTACGAGTACGACCAGGCGGGCAACCAGGTCAAGTCGATCGACCCGCTGGGCAACGCCACGACGATCGCCTACGACGCGAGCAACCGGGTCTCGGCCGTCACCGACCCGCTGGGCCGGACCACGCGCCAGTCGTTCCGCGAGGACGACCTGCTGGCGACCGTGCACACGCCGGACACCCCGTACAACCCGCTCGACCCCACGGCCCGCTCCACCGTCTACAACTACGCGGCGGACGGGATGCTGGAGTCGGTCCGCGACCCCATGGGCCGCTACACGCGGATGGCCTACGACGACGCGGGCCGCCTGATCACCAGGGCCGACCCGCTGGCCCGCCGGGTCGAGATCACCTACGACGCGGAGAGCAACCCGTTGACGGCGATCGCCGTCAACGCACTCGAGTGGCTGTCGCCGGAGGAGCGCGCCAAGCGCACGGTCACCAGCACGTACGACATCCTCAGCCGGCGTACCAAGACCACGCTCGGCTCGCAGGGCCCGGCCTACACCTTCGCCTACGACGCCAAGGACCGCACCACCGCCTACGGCGACCCGACCGGCGTGCGCGAGGTCAAGTACGACGACGAGGACCAGATCGAGCTCGTCACCCGCAAGACGGCCGGGCAGGCGGAGGAGAAGTTCACCTACGGCTACGACGCGCGCGGCAACGTCACCTCGCGGGTCTACCCCGACGGCACCAAGGTGGAGATCGGCTACGACGACGACAGCCGGGTCACCTCGCACACCGTGGGGGAGACCGAATGGCGGTTCGGGTACGACCCGGCCGGCCGGCGGACGAGCACGACGCTGCCGACCGGCGGGCTGACCGAGAAGCGCGCCTACGACCGGGCGGGCCGCCTGACCGGCGTGCGCACCGCGGCCGGCGAGGCGGCCCCGGTGTCGGCCTACGACCTGACGCTGGACCAGGTCGGCAACCCGACCAAGGTCGTCACCACCAGGGGCGAGCGCACGGAGTCGGTCGCCTACGACTACGACGACGTCAACCGGGTGACCTCGGCCTGCTACTCGGCCACGAGCTGCGCGCACGGCAGCGAGATGGCCGGGCGCATCGACTACACCTACGACCTGATGGGCAACCGCCTCAGCCAGAAGCGGACCGGCTCGGCGGGCAACGACCTCACCACCTACCTCTACGACCCCGCCGACCAGCTCCAGCGCGAGACCGTGGTCAAGCCGGGCGGCATCACCTCGAAGGACTTCGCCTACGACGTCAACGGCAACCAGATCCGCGCAGGAGCCGACAGGTTCACCTACAACCTCGACAGCACGCTCGCCGCGGCGACCGTGAACGGCAGGGCCACGTCCTTCACCTACGACGCCACCGGCCTGCGGCTGAGCGCCACCGGCCCCGCCGGCACGCAGCGGTGGAGCTGGGACACCAACGGCACGCTGCCGCAGATCGCCCTCGACACCACCACCGACGCCTCCGGCGCCACGGTGGACCGGCGTAAGTTCGCCTACGGCCCGGACGACGAGCCGCTCGCCATGATCCTCGGCGACGGCGCGCACGCCTACACGCACGACTGGCTCGGCGGCGTGGCCAACATGCTCTCGCCGACCGGCCAGGTCGAGGCGGGCTACGACTACGACCCGTTCGGCAACCCCCGCACCGGCACCACGCTCACCACGCCATCGCCCGCGGGGAAGACCCCGCAGGCGCAGGCCGAGGCCGAGGCGGCGCCGTCGAACCCGTTGCGCTTCACCGGCGCCTACCAGGACGACACCACCGGCGACGGCAACTACTACCTGCGCGAACGCAACTACAACCCGGGCACGGGCCGCTTCACCAGCACCGACCCGATGCCCATCGGCGTGGGCGCGACCTCCGCCTACACCTACGCGGCCAACAACCCGCTGGTCTTCACCGACCCCACGGGCGAGATGCCCGACGCGGGGGGCACGGGCGGCGGCGAGACGGCCCCCGGGCAGGAGGCCGAGCCGGGCCCGAGCCCCGAGGACGTCGCCAAGGCCCAGCAACTGCAGAACAAGAGCATCCTGGACGTGATCCTGGAGGCCGGCGGCCAGATCCTCATGGAGATCCTGGGCGTCAACGACATCATCAACTGCCTCCAGGGCGACCTCGGCGCGTGCGTCTCCGCCGTCGTCGGCGCGCTGCCGTGGGGCAAGATCTTCAAGGCGCCGAAGATCATCGGCGCCATCTGGAAGGCCGGCAAGGCGGTCATCGCCTTCTTCCAGGAGCTGAAGTGGGCCAAGGCCATCCTGCGCGGGGCCGAACGCGCGGCCGAGGCGGCCAAGGCGGCGGCGGCCAAGGCCGCCAAGGCAGCGGCGGAGAAGGCGGCCGCGGCCAAGGCGGCGGCCGAGGCCCAGGCCAAGAAGCTGGCGGCCGAGGCGGCGGAGCGGGCCAGGGCCCTGGCGGCCAAGGCCAAGGCGAAGACCAAGACGCCACAGTCGTCGGCCAAGCCGAAGGTCGAGGCGGGCGACGCCTGCCCCACCCGCAACAGCTTCGCCGCCGGGACGCTCGTCCTGATGGCGGACGGCACGACCAGGCCGATCGAGGACGTGCGGCTCGGCGAGGAGGTCGTGGCCACCGACCCGGAGACGGGGGAGACCGCCGCCAAGCCCGTCGTGCAGCAGATCCTCGGCGAGGGTGAGAAGCACCTGGTCAAGGTCTCCCTGGAGTCCGGCGGCCACCTGGTGGCCACGGACGGGCACCCGTTCTGGGTCGAGTCGGAGCACGCGTGGCTCGACGCGGAGGACCTCGCGCCGGGGATGTGGCTGCGCACCAGCGCGGGGACGTTCGTCCAGGTCAAGGCGGTCCAGAAGTGGACGGCCCGGGAACGGGTCCACAACTTCACGATCGCCGACATCCACACCTACTACGTGGTCGCCGAGGCGACGCCCGTACTCGTCCACAACTGCGGATGGGGCGAGCTGCGCGCGTACCGGGCCCGGCAGAACATGCCGGCCGCGGGCAGCGCGGACGACGTCTTCACCGCGGCCCGTCTTAAGATAGACGGCCAGGTCTTCTTCGGCAGGAACGCGCACGGGCGCAACATCGACATCCGCGTCAACGCGCAGACCAAGACCCACGCCGAGGCGGACGTCTTCCAGCAGGCGAAGAACGCCGGAGCGAAGGGCAAGGTGGCGGTCCTGCACGTCGATCGCGACTTCTGCCGATCGTGCGGCGCGACGGGCGGAGTCGGATCGCTGATGCGCGGGCTGGGCGTCGAGGAGCTGCTCGTGCACACCCCGTCCGGAATCTTCACCATCAATGCGACACGAAGACCATCGATTCCCATACCGCTGGGGTAACTGTGATCACGCTGGCAGGAGACGACAGGACCGGCTCGAAGACCGACGACTGGGAGGTGGACGATCCCGGCATGGAGCGCATCGCCGCATCGATCGGCCGGCTCGACGGCCGCCGGTTCACGGAGGTGTCGGTGACGGACGACGAGCCGTTCAGGTACGTCTCGGTCGCCGGCGGCCCGGAGCTCTTCCTGGTCACCGGCGAATCGGCCGACGGCGAGATCCTGCAGCTCAAGGCGCCCGGCGCCGGCGGCGGGCAGGTCACGCTGGTGTGCGGCGGGCAGCTCGGGGAGTTCGAGCGGTCCGACCTGGTCACCAGGGACGCCGCGGTGGCCGCGGTCGCCGAGTTCCTCGCCGGCTTCCCCGGCGGGCCAGGACCGGCCTGGTCCGCCGAATGACCCGCGGCGGCCCGGGGAGCACGCGCTCCCCGGGCCGCCGTCCGCTCGCGCGGCCCGCCCGGCCGGGTCCCGGCCGGGCGAGGCTCAGCCGGAGGGTCCCCGCCGGGCGCGGCTCACCCGGCCGGGTCCCGGTCGTCCGCCGCGGGGGCGGTCAGGGCCACTTCCACGCGGGCGCCGCCGCCCGGGGGCCGGGAGACGGCCAGGTGGCCGCCGCAGGACTCCGCGGTACGCCGGGCGATGTCGAGGCCCAGCCCGGTGGAGCCGCCCGCGCTGTTCCCCCGTTCCAGCAACGCGGGCTCGAAGCCGGGTCCCGAGTCCTCCACCGCCAGCAGCGCCCCCTCGGGACGCGGCGCGAGGCGTACGGACATGGCCGCCCCTTCGGGGGTGTGCGCGAAGACGTTGCCGAGCAGCGCGTCCACGCAGGCCGCCAGCTCCTGGGCCCCCACCGCGACCGGCAGCGGGGCGGCCGGCAGCGAGATCGCCACCTCCCGTCCCTGGTCCTCGGCCAGCACCGACCAGAAGCGCACCCGCTCGCGCACCACCGCCGCCGCGTCGCACGAGTCGCGCCCGGCCGAGCGGCGCCGGGCCTCGGTGATGACCGCGCTCACCGCCCGCTCAAGCGCGTCCACGCGGGCCTGCAGCCGCGCCGCCTCCTCGGGGTCCCGCAGCGACTCCGCGTCCAGCCTGAGGCCCGTCAGCGGCGTACGGAGCCGGTGTGACAGGTCGGCCACCGACTCCCGCTCGGCCACCAGCAGCTCGTCGATCCGCCCGGCGAGCTGGTTGAGCGCCAGCGCCACCGAGCGCACCTCGGGAGGCCCGCCGGGCTCCGCCCGGGCGCTCAGATCGCCTCCCGCGAGCCGGTGCGAGACCCGCGCGAGCCCGTCCACCGGCCGCGTCACGGCCAGCGCCAGCCGGTCGGCCAGCACGATCCCGAGCACCACCAGCGCGAGCCCGAGCAGCAGCAGCGCCAGCCACGCCGCGTGCACGCCCCGCATCAGCTCCGCGTCCGGCACGAGCACCCTGATCACCGCCGTGCCGTCGGGCGACTGCGCCGAAACGAGCACCTCCCTGCCCCCGTCGGTCTCGGCGGTGACGCTGCGGCCCGTCGCGGCCAGGCGCACCGCGTCAGAACGGCCGGCCGGGACGCCCACCGTGCCCCCGCCGGGCAGGAACACCGTCACGGGCCGCGCCACCTGCTCCACGGCCAGCTCCAGGTCGGGCGTGCCCACCGCGACCGCGACTGACTCGGCGGCGGCGGTGGCCCGGCTCATCGCGCCGTTCTCGGCCACGGCGCGGATCAGCAGCGCCATCGGCACCAGCAGCGCGATCAGGACGAGGGACGTCGTCGCCGCGACGAGCAGCGCCAGCCACCGCCTCATGACGGCTCGACGAGCTTGACGCCCACGCCGCGCACCGTGTGCAGGTACCGGGGCTCCGACGCGGTCTCGCCGAGCTTCCTGCGCAGCCACGACAGGTGCACGTCCACGGTCTTGTCGGCGCCGCCGTACGGGAGCTGCCACACCTCGGTCAGCAGCTCGCGCTTGGTGACGACCTCGCCGGGCCGCGCGGCGAGGTAGTGCAGCACGTCGAACTCCCGCGGCGTCAGATCCAGCGCCACGTCGTCGAGCGTGGCCGTGCGCGCCCGCGGGTCCACCCGCAGCGCACCCACCGCCAGCGGCTCGGGCGCCGACCCGACCGCCCGCCGCAGCACGGCCCGCACCCGGGCGTCGAGCTGCGCGGCGCTGTACGGCTTGACCACGTAGTCGTCGGCGCCCGCGTCCAGCACCGGCACCATCTCGGCGTCGCCGTCGCGGGCGGTCGCCACGATGACCGGCACCCGGCTGACCGCGCGCAGCATCCGCAGCAGCTCCACCCCGTCGAGGTCGGGCAGCCCGAGGTCGAGCACGATCAGGTCGGGCCGGTCCTGCACGGCCAGGCGCAGCCCGTCCAGCGCCGTCGGGGAGGAGGAGACGGCATGGCCGAGCTCCCGCAGCCCGCGGCTGAGCGCGGTGCGAATCGCCACGTCGTCCTCGATGAGCAGGATGTCAGCCATATCAAGAAACGTAGACGCTTCCCGGCCCTGCCTTGAGCAGCCTTAGCGTCGCCTTAACCTGGCGTTAGCCGGACAGGGGGGAAGCTGGGCGCGATGAAGAGACTCATGCTCGCCTGGGTCGTCACCGCCGTAGCCGCCACCGGCGCGGCCGTGGCGGTGCTCGGCCTGCTCGGAAACGGCCTCACCGGCACCAGCAGCCACGTGCTCAGCGAGGGCGAGGTGCGCGCGGCCCTGGCCACCGCGACCACGCGCGCGGCCGCCACGCCGGGCGCCCGGCCGTCCCCGGCGGCGCAGGGCAAGCTGATCCGCAGCGCGGGCGGCACCGTGATCGCCTCCTGCGACGGCGACCAGGTCACGCTGCGCTCGTGGAGCCCCGCCCAGGGCTACTCGGTGGACGGCGTCGAGCCCGGACCGGCCCTTGAGACCAAGGTCGAGTTCGAGCCGGACGAGGGCGAGGAGATCGAGCTGACGATCGTCTGCTCGGGCGGCCGCCCCGTCGTCCGGGGGCACTGATCACCGCCCGCCGGGTCACGACGGCCGGGCCACGTACGCCGTCTTGGCGTCGGCCGAGAAGCCGCAGGCCAGGTAGAAGGCGTGGGTGGCGGGCCTGCGCGAGCCGGTCATCAGCATCGCCTTGTAGCAGCCCGCGTCCCAGGCGGCCTGGAGCGTGCCGGCCATGATCTGCCGGCCCAGGCCCGCGCCGCGCTGGGACTCCTCGACGACGACGTTCTCGATCACGGCGTAGGGCGACGCCGACCGGGTGAGGTTGGGGATCACGTTGAGATAGGTCGTGGCGACGACGGGCTGCAGCTGCCGGTAGAGGCGCATGATCTGCTCGAAGTCGCCGGGACGGGCCTCGCGGAACATGCCAGAATCGTAGCCACCCACGCGCGGAGGAGGTCAGGAGACCTCGGCGCTGAGCGCGGACTTGGTCAGCTCGGCCTGCTGCCGGATCTGGCCCATCACGATGGGGTTGACCCCCTTGGCGGCGAAGGTGGCGACCATCTGGTCCATGACCGCGTTCGCCCGCTCCAGATCGCCCTGCCGCGCCTCGGCCCTGGCCAGGCGGCGCATCACCAGGTTGAGCGTGATGTTGTCGAGACCGGGGTCCCGGGCGACCTGCGTGAGCTGCTCGATGCCCTGCTTGGGGTCCGGCGGCCGGACGCGCAGCCGCTTGCCCGCCGTCAGCGCCTTGAACTCCCGCTCGGCGTTCAGCCCCTTGACCAGGCGGGCGTACGTGGCCAGCGGGTGCGCGCCGTACCTGTCGATCACCTCGTCCAGCGCCTCGTTCCCCGAGCGCAGCGTGGGGGAGTCGGAGCCCTGCAGCGAGAACAGCTTGCCCTGCTCCTCGCCCAGCATGAGCTCGGCCACCAGGTGGTCGTCGCGGCTGACCGGCAGGCGCACCTTGACCGGGCAGGCAGGGGAGACGATGCGGGAGCCGTCGGCCGCGATGTACTGGGCGCGCACCTGGTATTCGCCGGGCTGCTGGAAGTAGTGGCCGTCGCGGCCGTGCCCGACGTACGCGCTGCGGTACATGGCCGGGTTGCCCGCGTCCAGCTGGATCTGCGGCGAGGAGTCCACGCAGTGGCGCATCATCGGCTGGTACAGCACGGTCCTGCCGCCCGGCTGCGTGATCGACACCTGGGTGAACTCCGTGTCCGGATGCAGGTGGCCGTGCGTCACGCGGGGCTCGCCGGTGTATGACAGCTTGAACTCGATCACGACGGGCTCGCCCAGCTCGTACGACTCCTTGGCGCGCAGTTCGAGCCGCAGCCCCGAGAGGTCCTCGACGGGCTGCTCGAAGGGCGCGATCTCGGCGGCCCCGGTGCCGAACGCGTTCGCGCCCATGGCCACGTCACGGAAGAAGCCGTGCCGCAGGTGCACCAGCTCGGGGTCGGTGAACTGGAACGGGAACGCCGCCCAGTAGCCCGGCTCGCCGCCCGGCCGGTAGTTCTGCACGTAGTTCATCCACGACAGGTCGCCGAAGCCGCCGTCGGGGCCGAGGGGCTGGGGCG
>NZ_VCKX01000363.1 GCF_005889725.1 Nonomuraea zeae | reverse complement strand
CCTGAGGACCTCACCCCACCTGATGGCCGCACCAGGTCAGCCCGCATGCCCACCTCACGAGCTCACCCCCACCCGACGGCGACCTCACGAGCTCAGGTCACCCTGCGGCGTCGCGAAGCTCGCGATCACCTCCAGGGCCGGGCGCGGCGCGTGGCCGAGCAGGGTGCCGAGGTCGCCGCCGGTCCCGTCCAGGAAGCCTGCCGCGATCACCGAGTACGTGTTGACCAGGAGCGGCACTTGCCAGGCCGGCAGCCCCATCGCCGTGAGCACCTCCCGCAGCTCGGCCAGCCCGGACGGCCGGTAGGCGGCGTCCTTCCCGGTCACCCGGGCGACGGCGGCCACGATGTCGTCCCCGCCGACGGCCCGATCGCCGACCAGCTCGTACACCCGGCCCCGATGAGCACCGGGATCGGCCAGCACGATCGCGGCGGCGTCCGCCAGGTCCTCCCTCGCCACGACCGCCACCCGGCCCGCGCCCATCGGCGCCGTCAGCACGCCGGTCCCGGCCGCCTCCATCGCACCGAGCGCGATCAACTCGGCGTAGAGGCCGTTACGAAGGATCGTCCAGTCCAGCAGGCTGCTGTCCATCAACCGGCGTTCCGTCCAGCGGTGCGGCAGGGCGATGCTCAGGTGGTCGCCCGCTCCCGTCAGGCTCGTGTAGACGACGTGCCGGACGCCCGCCTTCTCGGCAGCGGAGATGGCCGCCTCGTGACGGGCGATGACCACGTCGTCCTCGGCCGCCCCGGCGGAGATCAGCAGCACGGTCTCCGCACCCGCGAAACACTCGGGCCCCATGTCTCCCGTCACGAGGGCGTCGAAGTCCAGCCGCCGTACCGGCACCCCGGTCCGCACCGCTCCCTGGCCCGCCTGGCCCCCGCCTCTCGACCCGGCGCAGCGCGAGCTGGTCGACAAGGTCCTGGAGAGCGGTCTCTGGGGCGCCACCCAGGGCGGTTCCGTCGTCGCGGACCTGGTCGACGCGTTCGCCCGGCGCTCAGGCGTCCGGCACGGCGTCGCGGTCGGCAACGCGACCCTGGGCCTGTTCGCCGCCCTGCGCGGCCTGGGCGTGGGCAGAGGTGACGAGGTGATCATCCCGGCGTACACGTTCGTGGCATCGGCCACCTCCGTCCTGCTGGCCGGCGCGACACCCGTCATCGCCGACGTGGACCCCACCGACCTGCACATGTCCCCGGACGCCGTACGGGCCGCGCTGTCCGGCAGGACGGCGGCGATCATGCCCGTGCACCTGGCCGGCAGCGCGGCCGACATGGACCCGTTGAACGACCTGGCCGCCGCCCACGGCCTCGCGGTCGTCGAGGACGCCGCCCAGGCGCACGGTGCCACGTACCGGGACCGCCCGGTCGGCGGCCTGGGCGACGCGGGCGTCTACAGCTTCCAGGCGAGCAAGGCGATGACGGCGGGCGAGGGCGGCCTGATCGTCTGCCGCGACGAGAGCGTGTACGAGCGCGTCTGGTCGACCTGCAACCTCGGGCGCAGGCTCGGCGGCCAGTGGTACGGCCACCCGTCCGTCGGCTGGAACCTGCGGCTCACCGAGATCCAGGCCGCCCTGCTGCTGCCCTGGCTGGACCGGCTGGACGAGGAGATCGACCGCAGGAACGCCTTCTGCGCCGCCTTCGAACGCGAGCTGGCCACCATCCCGCAGGTGAGCGTGGTGCCGCAGCCCGAGGGCACCACGCGTGACTCCCGTCACCTCCTGATGCTGCGCGTCGATCCGGCGGTGGACCGCGACTTCCTGCTGACCGCCATGGCCGCGGAAGGTGTGCCGCTCGACGCCGGATATCCGCCGCTCGGCACGATGACCGCGCTCACCGCCGAGGGAGCCCGTACCGAGCCGTGCCCGGCGACCGAGGAGGCGGCCAGGACCGTGGTGTGGGTGCGCCAGTCGATGCTCATGGACCCGGCCGGCGCGGGAGATCTCGCCGAGGCCCTGGCGAAGGTGCTGTCGGGCGGGCCGGCGGTGAACCGGCCCTGACGACGCGGGCATTCGCGCGGTGAGGTGCGTCTAGAGCCGGGCCCGGTACGGGGAGGCGCGGGCGGCGTGTGAGGATGTCGGGGTGGGCCCGACGATGATCATGGCGATACGCCACGGGGAGAGCGAGGCGAACCTCGCCTACGAGCAGGCCGGCGCGACGCCGCTGGTCTACGAGCGGGGCGACGACGAGGTGACGCTGACCGAGCGCGGCCGGGCGCAGGCGGCGGCGCTCGGGCGGCTGCTGGCGGCACTGCCCGCCGACGAGAGGCCCGAGCAGGTCTGGTGCTCGCCCTACCTGCGCGCACGCGAAACCTGGCGCCTAGCCCTGGAGGCGGCCGGTGAGGCCGCGCGGGCTGCGGCCGACCAGGCAGCGCGGGCCGCGTCCGGCGAGACGGGACGGGCCGCGGTCGGCCGGGAGCCGGGCTGGGCGTGGCCGGCAAGACAGGCAGCGCCCAGCAAGGATGGACGGACCGAGGCGGCCGCGTCCGATAAGGCAACGAGGCAGATCGCAGCCGACGGGGCTGGCAGGGCGGCAGGGCAGGTCGCGGCTGACACGGCCGACAGCGCGGCGGGGCAGGCGGCGGGTGGCAGGACGGCGCTGGAGGCGGACCGGGAGAGGGCACAGAGGGCCGCCGGGGAGGGGTCGCCGAGGGCCGTTTGGGAGGCCGGGCCGGTCACCTGGGATGCGGATCGGCTGCGGATCATCGTGGACGAGCGGCTCAGGGACCAGGAGGCGGGGGAGTTCGCCCGCTACAACCTGGCCGCGATCGCGCGCCTCTACCCCGAGGAGCTGGCCCGCCGCGAGGCCGAAGGTGCCTACGCCTTCCGCCCGCCCGGCGGCGAATCCCTGGCCGACGTCGTCACCAGGCTCCGCGACTTCCACGTCGGCCTCCGCGAACGCGCGGACGGCCGTCGCGTGCTGATCGTCGCCCACGACTCGGTGGTGCTCGGGCTGCGCCACGTGCTCGCGCAGAGCCCGGACTCGGACCTGGCGGCCGTGCTGGGCCACGCTCCGGTGCTGAACGCCTCAATCTCGGTCTGGCGGAGCGACGGTGACCGCTCCGAACTGGTCCGCTTCAACGACATCTCCCACCTCGTACGGGGCCGCACCGCGTGAGCCCGCGCACGCGATCGATCCGTCCGGACGGCCAGCCCGGCCTGAGCTCACGCACGCGATCGATCCGTCCGGACGGCCAGCCCGGCCTGAGACCGCGTACGGGGTCAGGCTGTCCGGACGACGAGGTCGGCTCGTTCCCTGGTCCGGTCGGCGGCGAACCACGCGCGTTCCGCCGCGAACCACTCCCGCCATCGCGGCTCCAGCTCGGCCCCGTCCCGCGCCAGCACCCGCTTCAGCCGCACCGGCTCGGGGGCCTCCACCCAGACGACGTACGCCAGCAGCTCGGACACCGAGGCGCGGGCCGTCCCGACGCCCTCGATGAGGAGGGCCGGCGCGGCGGGCACGCGCACGTGGCCGGCATATTCGCCGCGTACCCAGTCGTACCTGCGAAAACCCGCAGGAAGGCCGCGTTGCAGCGGCCGGAGCACCTGGGACTCCAGCGCGTGGAACCAGCCGCCGGGCCCCTCCTCCCACGGCACGGGGAAGTCGTCGCTGTGAATCACCTGGCAATCCAGCGCCGCCGCCAGCCCCCGCGCGTACGTCGTCTTGCCCGACCCGGCGGGCCCGTCCACGGCCACCAACCGGGCGGGACCGCACGTGGGCCGCAGGCTCATGATGCGGTCGGCCAGGTCATTCACCGACCCCAGGGTAGATGACGGACGGCGGGCGCCTGAGAGAATGTTCTTTCGCCCCGAACGCAAGTAGGAGGTTGATCTTGCTCGGACCCCTCGGTGACATCGTTGTGCTCGACCTGTCCAGGGCCCTGGCCGGGCCGCACGCCGCGCAGATGCTCGGCGACCTCGGTGCTCGTGTGATCAAAGTCGAACATCCGGACGGGGGAGACGAGTCGCGCGGCTGGGGACCGCCTTTTGTCGGCCCAGATCACGAAATTTCGACCTATTTCCTGGCAGCCAACCGCAACAAGCAGTCCATCGCGATCGACCTGAAGTCTCCCGAGGGCAAACAGCTCATCGAGCGCCTCGTCCGCCAGAGCGACGTCCTGGTCGAGAACTTCCGCACCGGCGTCCTCGACCGGCTCGGCTTCTCGGTCGAGCGCCTGCATGAGCTCAACCCGCGCCTGGTCATCCTGTCCATCACCGGCTTCGGCCACGACGGCCCCGAGGGCGGGCGCCCGGGCTACGACCAGATCGCCCAGGGCGAGGCGGGCCTGATGTCGCTGACCGGCCCCTCGCCGGACGAGCCCTACCGCGTGGGCGCGTCCATCGCCGACCTGCTCGCCGGCATCCACGGCGCCTACGGCGTGGCCGGCGCACTCTACGAGCGCGAGCGCACCGGCAAGGGCCGCGTCGTGCGCACGTCGCTGCTGGCCGCGATCACCGGCGTCCACTCCTACCACGGCACCGCCTGGACGGTCGGCGGCAAGGTGCCCACCGCCAACGGCAACCACCACGCCTCCATCGCCCCCTACGGCGCCTTCCGCTGCGCCGACGGGATGCTGCAGATCGCCGCGGCCAACGACGGCCAGTGGAAGAAGGTCGCCGCGCTACTCGACATCGATCCCGATGTGGCGAAATATGCGACAAACAGGGAGAGGTTCGCGCACCGGGATGAGCTGATCGCCGACATGGAAAAGGCGCTGGCCGCCCACGACCGCGGCCACTGGCTGGCCGAGCTGGGCGCGGCCGGAGTGCCCGCGGGCGCGATCAGGTCGATCGACGAGGTCTACACGTGGGACCAGACCCGCTCGCAGGGCCTGGTCGTCGAGGTCGACCACCCGGTGCTCGGCAAGATCGAGCTGCCGGGCCCGCCGCTGCGCTTCGACGGGCTGGCCACACCCGAGCACACCGCGCCCCCCGCGCTCGGCCAGGACGGCGACGCCGTGCTCGCCTGGCTCGAAGAGCGCGAGAGATGATCCGCATTTCGTGGCACCGGCCGGTGCTTTCGTGCGTCAACATTGCAACATTGGCTGACTTCTAGGGAGCGATAGTGAGCCGTCCGGACGCGCGCACACTGATCGAAACGGTCCTCGACAGGGGGTCGTGGAAATCGTGGGACGCGCCGCCCGCCGACCCGGCGGAGCCCGGCTCCTCCTATGCAGAAGAGCTGGCCGCCGCCCGCGTCAAGTCCGGCTACGACGAGGCGGTCATCACCGGCGAAGGGCTGCTCGGCGGGCGCAGGGTGGCCATCGTGGCCTGCGAGTTCTCCTTCATGGCGGGCTCGATAGGGGTCGCGGCGGCCGAGCGCTTCGTCGCCGCGGTCGAGCGGGCCACCCAGGAGCGGCTGCCGCTGCTGGCCGCCCCCGCCTCGGGCGGGACGCGGATGCAGGAGGGCGCGATGGCGTTCGTCCAGATGGTGAAGATCACCGCCGCGATCCAGGCGCACCGGGCCGTCGGCCTGCCGTACGTGGTCTATCTGCGGCATCCTACGACGGGCGGGGTGTTCGCGTCGTGGGGCTCGCTCGGGCACGTCACGGCGGCGGAGCCGGGGGCGCTGATCGGGTTCCTCGGGCCGCGGGTGTTCGAGTCGCTGCACGGCTACACCTTCCCCGAGGGCGTCCAGGTCTCCGAGAACCTGCACCGCCACGGGCTGCTCGACGCCGTGGTCTCGGCCGACGACGCGCGGGAGGTCGCGATCAGGGCGCTGACCGTGCTCGCCGCCGACCGGTCCGGCATCGTGGCCGGCCCGGCGCCCGAGGAGGACCTGCGGCCCGTGGAGGCGTGGGAGGCGATCACCCGCTCGCGCCGCGACGACCGGCCGGGCGTCCGTGCCCTGCTCAAGCTCGCCGCCGCCGACGTGACGCCGCTGAGCGGCACCGGCGAGGGCGAGAACGAGCCCGGGCTGCTGCTCGCGCTGGCCAGGTTCGGCACGGCGCCCGCAGTGGTGCTGGGCCAGGACCGGCGGCTGCAGCGCGCCAACTCGCCGCTCGGCCCGGCCGGGCTCCGGGTGGCCAGGCGCGGCATGCGGCTGGCCGCCGAGCTGCGCCTCCCCCTGGTCACCGTGATCGACACGGCGGGGGCGGACCTGTCGAAGGCGGCGGAGGAGGGCGGCCTGGCCGCCGAGATCGCCCGCTGCCTGGCCGAGCTGGTCATGCTCGACGCGCCGACCGTCTGCCTGCTGCTCGGCGAGGGCGCCGGCGGTGCCGCGCTGGCGCTGCTGCCCGCTGACCGGGTGCTGTGCGCGCAGCACGCCTGGCTGTCGCCGCTGCCTCCCGAGGGCGCATCGGCCATTCTCTACCGCTCGGTCGACTTCGCCCCCGAGATCGCCCAGGCGCAGCACATCCGCGCCACCGACCTGCGGCGCGACGGCATCGTGGACCGGGTGATCCCCGAGCTGCCCGACGCCGCCTACGAGCCCAGGCAGTTCTGCGAGCGGGTGGGGCGGGCGCTGGAGTACGAGATCGCCGGGCTGCTGGAGGTGAGCCCGGCGGACCGGTTCGCGGCCCGCCAGGCCCGCTATCGCAACCTCGGCCGCTGACCTACGGCTCCGTGGGCCGGTAGGTCCACAGCTCGCGACCGGCGGCGTCGAAGCCGGTGAAGCGCATGCCGCGCCAGAAGATCCCGCGCTTGCCCGCCTTCTCCGGCACGGCTCCGGTGAAGAGCACCACTCCCTGCCCCCACGGGTCGGGCGCCAGCTCGGCGGTGGCCGTGGCGGTGCCGCCGTCCTGGAGCGTGACCTCGATCCTGGCGGTGCCGGGGAGCGCGTAGCCGTACCAGTCGGTCTTCTCCTGACCCCACGCCAGCGGCCGCTCGGCGGCGATCGTGTCGCTCAGCCTGCCGCCGGGGACGATCTCGAAGGGTCTGGGCAAGGTCTTGCCGTCCTTCCAGAACCGCACGCAGCCGTCCGCGTGCCGCACGGCGGTGATCCCCCGGGCGACGGCGTGGCCGCGGCCGTCCTGCTGCTGGGCGTCCCAGCAGTCGTGGCGGGTGAGAATGACCCGTTCGAGCTGCTTGCCCTTCTCCTTGACGGCGAAGGCGGCGATCCGGGTGCCTAGAGGGTGCTTGACGTGCCAGATCCGGCCGGGAAGGCCCTTGACCGGCACGAGCGCGGCGGGCATGCGGCTTCCGTCGGGGAGCACCGCGTCGATCGACTCCCAGTCGAGGCCGGCCGTCCCGAAGGCGACCGAAGCCCCTGGCTCGGGCAGGTAGGTGTCCGCCGAGCCGTGGCTGAAGCCGTTCGGGTCGTCGAACGAGGCCAGGCCGCAGCCGCCGCTCCTGTTCCCTGCGGGCCCGACCCCGCCGGAATGGCAGAGCATGAGGTCCGTGGACTGCTCCTTGACGAACCACAGGCGGACGGGTCCGTAGCTGAACTCCTCGGTGCCGGGAACGGTGACGACGTCGCCCACCCTCCGCCTGTTCGTGTCGGGCGAGGCGGGGGTCAGCGGCGCCTGTTCGTGGTGCCAGACCTCCTTCCCGGCGACGTCATAGGCGGCGATGCGATATCCGGCGTCCCGCTCGCCGGGCCTGGTCAGGGCGATCAGGCCGAATCCCAGGCCCCACGGATCGGGCCTGATCGCGGCCATGGCCGTGGCTCCGCCCTCGGCGGTCATCGTGACGGCGGTGACGTCCTTGCGGGCGAGGCCGAAGTACAGGTTCTCGCCGCCGCGGATGGTCAGCGGCTGCTGTCCCAGGTGCTCGGGCTTGAGACTCGTCATGCCGAGGGTCTCGCCGTGGCGGGTCCAGATCAGGGCCGGGCCGTCCTTCCGCTGGTACGGGCCCACCATGAGCCCGCCGGGCAGCTCGACGGGCGCGCCGGTGGGCCGGTCGGCCTGCATGCCCCTGGTGAGGGCCGAGCGGGGCAGCTCCGTCCTCCTGCCGTCGGTGTCGGTGAAGGAGACCTTCGACACCGGGTCCTGCGCGGCGTACGTCACGGTCCAGAGCAGGAACGGCGCCCCGGCCGGGCGGAGCAGCTCGCCCGCGATCGTCCGGCCGCCCTTGGTGACGGCCGTGACCGAGGTGGCGTTCTGGCGGGCCACACCGTAGTCCATGGCGGCCGGCTCGCCGTTCTTCGCCGTGCTCCCCGCGAACCAGCCGGCCCGGTCCAGGAAGGAGCCGACCAGGCCGTCGCAGGAGCCGTACGGCGCCGCGGCCGCCGGCTCATGGAGGTAGCACAGCTCCGGATTGCCGAGCGAGCCCCTGGCGAACCAGAGCCGCAGCCGCCCGCCCCCCGCCGGGTCGTCCACGGTCACGGACTCGCCCGCGGCCGTCCTGTCCCCCATGATCTGCCGGTGGAGCTCGTCGGGGTCGTTCGCGGTGTTCCGGCCCAGCCCGCCGTTGAGCAGGACGGGCACGAACACGGCCAGCAGCGCCACCGGGAGGGCGGCCAGCAGCCAGCGCGCCCTGCTCGGCCGCGGCTCGCGCTCGCGCACCCGCTGCCAGGCGTCGGCACTGGCCTCGAAGGTACCCGCGCGGGCGTCGAGAGCGGATCGCAGCCGCCGCTCCAGATCGTTGGCTCCGTTCACTGGCTCCCCTCCGTCAGTGCCTTGCCGAGGGCGGCCAGGGCCCTGCTGGCGTGCGTCTTCACCGAGCCGGGCGAGACGCCCATGACCTCGGCGATCTCCCGTTCGGACAGGTCCAGCCAGTAACGCAGGACCATGGCCTCGCGCTGGCGGCGCGGCAGCAGGTCGACGGCCGCCAGCAGCGCGCGGTGCTCCTCGGCGACGAGGACGGCGTGCTCGGTGCTGCGCACGGGCTCAGGGGGATCCGGCCGCCGCAGCCGGATCAGCCGCAGGTGGCGCAGGCGGTTACGGGTGAGGTTGCAGACGGTCGAGCGCAGGTAGGCCAGGGCGGCCCCGTCGTCGCGCAGCCGCCTGACGTGCAGCCGGGCGAACGCCTCCTGGGCGATGTCCTCGGGGTCGTCGGCGCCGAGCAGACCCGCCAGGCGTACCAGGGGCTGGTACTGGGCGGCGAACAGCTCGGCGAACGACGGCTGCGCCATGGTCACGGAGTCGATCACACTTCAAGAGACACATGAAGCGTGCGCCGGTTGACTATGGGACGGGAATCCGTTCGACGCGGATCGAGAAGACCTCCTCACGGGGCACCACGACCTCGTAGGCGCCGTGGTCCACCATCCAGTAGCCCAGCGCCTCGGCCTTCATCCCGCTGTGCCCGGTGTAGGCGATGTGCAGCCCGTCCTCGTCCTCGTCGAGCACGATGCACGGCTCACCGCCGAACGCGCCGACCGTGCGGATGAGCACCAGCCACTCCACCTCGGGCCGGGCCACGACCCGCCGCCAATAGCCGGCGGCGGCCTCGAACCCGTCCAGCTCGACCTCGCTGAACAGCACCACCTGATCGTTGTCGGGCCCGAGCGCGGCGGGCAGGGTGCGCTCGCCGTAGCGGGCCACGAAGCCGGAGGCGACCGGCGTGATGTCCTCGCTCATCCGGCGGGCCGCCAGGTCAGCCCGTCGTATTCGGCGAAGGGCCGCTCGCCGTCGGCGTCGATGTGCACGATCTCGGCCCCGGCAGGGATCGGCATCGGCACCGTGTGGAACTGCGGCACCACGTGGTCGGAGGAGGTGGTGAACCCGTTCCCGGCAAAGGGCGGCGCGTCGCTCCAGTCGCCGCCCATGTGCGGCCCGTACGGCACCGCGTAGGTGTCGACGTCGCGGGCGTGCCAGCGCATGAGATAGACCTCCGGCACCTCCTCGAACAACTCCGAGCCGTCGAATGCCAGGTCGAGGCCGTAGTAGAGCGCCTCTGGCGTGGTCAACCTGACGCAGTCCTGCACCCGGTAGACGTAGCCCGATATGACCGTGCGCTTGCCCGACAGATATGGCACGAGCAGACGCGGCGGGACAACCTTCTGCATCTGCGTTCCGCTCACCGTTTCATTTTACGATCGGTTGACCCTGCAACACGCGATGTTGGAGCGAGGGCAGCATCGCCCTGGCCGTCGCGGTCCATCCGTGATCCACCTCCACGACCTGCACGCCCGGGCCGGTGCCGAGGTCGGCGCGCACCACGCCCAGGGGATCGACCAGCATGCTGCGGCCCACGCCGAACCCGTCGGACGATTCGGCCGGATTGGGCGCCTGCCCGACGGCCGCGGTCCACGTCGTGTTCTCCAGCGCCCGCGCCCTGACCAGGGTGACCCAGTGGTCCTCCTTGAGCGGCCCCGAGCCCCAGGCGGCGATCACCGCGAACAGCTCCGCCCCCTGGTCGACCAGCGCCCTGGTCAGCTCGGGGAAGCGGATGTCGTAGCAGGTCACCAGCCCGACCTTCAGCCCGGCCAGCTCCACGACCGTCGGCTCCGCGCCGGGCGCGACCAGGTCGGACTCCTTCGCGCCGAACGAGTCGAACAGGTGGATCTTCCGGTACGCCGCGCGCACGGCGCCTCCGGCGTCGATGGCCACGGCGGTGTTGTGCACCCGATCCTCGCCGGGCTCGAAGACCCCGGCGACCACCGCCACCCCGTGCTGCCTCGCGGCCTCGGCCAGCCCCGACACGAACGGCCCGTCCAGGGGCTCGGCCAGGTCCGTGATGCGCTTGCCGTAGCGGGTGAGCGTGGCCTCGGGAAAGATCGCGAGGTCGGCCCCCTCGGCGCCGGCGAGCGCCTCCCTGGCCCTCGCTAGGTTGGTCGCCGGGTCAGGGGACACCGGGATCTGGCAGAGGGCGATTCTGGTCACGGCCCGACTCTAGCCGGTTGGGCACCCGTCGAAACCAGGTCAGGCATCGCCAGATCCATTCGAGTGGCCCGTACCTGAACCTCGCCAGCCACCACCGGCTCAGCAACGCCTGCACGATCACGGTGGCCAGCGCCAGCGCCACCACCGACCAGCGCGTCAGGTCGCGGTTGAGCAGCGGCACCAGCAGGACGATCACGGCGGTGCCGGAGACGTAGCTCGTCAGCGCCGTCCTGCCCAGGGGCTCCAGCGCCGCCGACAGCCACGGCCACGGCCGCAGGGCCAGCAGCAGCCCCAGCGAGTACGCCGCCGCCCCCGCCAGCGCGGCCAGGCTGTAGACGATCCACTCGTTCGTCTCCGCCCACCAGCCCGTCAGCAGGACGGAGGCCAGCGCGGCGACCCCGAACGACGGCAGCAGCAGCCACTTCGGCGGACGCAGCCGCCACAGCCCCATCCCGATCAGGAGCAGGCCGGGGATCAGCCACGACCCGCCGCCCATCCACCACAGCCCCCAGACG
>NZ_VCKX01000362.1 GCF_005889725.1 Nonomuraea zeae | reverse complement strand
AGATGTGTATAAGATACAGGGATCAGCCGGAGCGCAAGCCCCTGCAGCACCCAGGGCAGCGGGCGGGTGGCGAACACCGGGTCGGCGAGCACGGCGTCCGGAAGGCCGGCCGCACGCGCCGTGCCGAGCAGGAACAGCAGGCCAGCCCACCGTGTCCGGTGCCCATGGTCGGCGCGGTCCTCACCGGGCAGGTCCAGTTCCCCATTCGGCGCGTCCGACTCCCAGTGCCTGTCCCGTGCCCCGGACTCGTTCGGCTCCCCGGGCTCATACGGCGCTCTCGCGGCGAGCGAGTGCGAATCTCGGCACGGAAGCTCGTGGGACGCCCGGTCCGGGACACGGGCCGGTACCGGGGAGGTCTGTGGCGAGTCGTCGGCCAGCAGGTCGGCCGCCGCCGCGATGACCGCCGCCGCGCGCCCGGAGCCGGTGGCGAGGGACGGGTCGGCGGCCAGCACGGCCAGGAACGCCCACACCCGGCGGGTCCGCCAGGACGGCCGCAGCCCCGACCGGCGGATCAGCTCGGTCAACGGAGACAAGGCGAGCAACTGCCCAGCCAGCGCACGAACGTCCGCGTCAGCGCCCTCCCCAGGGACGGGCCGAGCGACCCCATCCGGCACCGGCGAACCATCAGCCATGGGTGAAGCGAGCACGGTCGAGTCGAGCCCACCGGAGCCTTCCGACGCCGACAAGGGGACCTGGCTGCCGGGGTGGGCGGGGCCGGAGTCGGAGGTTCGGGTCGCCGTAGCCTGCGCGCCCAGTGCGTGCGCGGGCGGATCAGCGATCCCAGGGAGCAGTCCGGCGACGGCCTGCCACCCGCTCTCGCCCAGCAGCCGGTGCAGGGCGGGCAGCCCGGCATCGAGGATGGCGGAGGTCAGGACGGCCGGCGTCATCGCCCGGTGTCGCCGCAGGACGGTGAGGACGGCCGCCGCCGGGTTCGCGTCCGGACGCGGATCACCGTCGCGCAGCGCCCCGGCCTGCTGCCACGCCCACATGCGTGATACCTGACCGGTGGCCGCCCCGCGCACCAGGTCGGCCAGCGCGGCGCCGAGGTGGGCGTAGTGGACGACATCCGTTCCGGTGGCGAGGGCTTGCGGCAGGGACCTTGCCAGCGCCGCCGCCCACTCCTCCGCCAGGCCGGGCTCCGTACGGGCGAGGTCCAGCGGCACGCGGACGTCGATCCGCCGCACGCACCAGATCCCGGCCGGGAGCGAGAGCCCGCGGAGCGCGCGGTCCAGCCGCTCGGCCGCCATGTCGGCCAGCAACCGTCCCACGAGGACGCCGTCCTGGGGCGTCCCGTGCGTCGTCACGCTGAGCCTGCGAATGGTCACGTCGATCATCGCGCCGCCTTCGCCGAGCAGCGAACAGCCAGGCCCGTCATCGCAGCACCCTCGGAGACGGGACGCCGAGCACGCCGTCCGTGCCCAGCCGTGCCCGGCCCAGCACGATCGGCCTCCACCCGGCGCCCGGCCCGACGATGGACGTCAGCCCGGCGTGCAGCCGTCGCCCGACCCGCATGCCAAGGCCGATCTCGCAGATGTCGTAGCTGGTGTGCGCGGGTTTGTGCAGCTCCAGGATCGAACGGAGCACGTCCGCCTGCTCGGTGGTGAGGTCGGCGGGGACGAGGACGCTGAAACGGTGGGCGGCGGCGTCGTGGCCGGGCGGGCTGCCGATCCGCATGCGGCCGACGACCGCGTCCGCGCCCGTGGCGCCCTCCGGCGGCCGGCCGAGCAGCCCGCCAGGGACGCCCCGGATCCGCCACCGCTCCACGATCACCGGCTCCCAGCCGAGGTAGATGCCGAGCAGCTCACGCAGAGAGGCGAGGGTGCCCCGGCCGCGGAACAGCCGGTAGGCGCGGCCGACGAGGGTGCGGCGGGCGTGCTCCGGCCAGCGCCGGTCCAGGGCGAGCCCGGCGAACCCGGCCAGCCACTCCAGCGCCTCCTGCGGGGTGGTCTCGGGGTCCAGGAGGAGGTCGCGACGGGCGGCACGTTCGTCGAGCTCGTGCAGGAGCCCTTCGGGGGGTGTCAGCCAGCGATGCAGGAACCGGGCGTCGCCTTCATCCCGTGACCAGGAGCGGGGCAGGCGGCGGAGAAGGCCGTGGCCGGGGCGCTCCACCCGGACGGCCCGGATCCTCGGAGTCGCCGCCTCGGTGCCGGTCAGGTCGAGGGCGAGCCACAGGTAGCGGCCCGGTGGCGCGCTGACGGGCAGCTCGTACGTCTCGAACAGGTCGTCGCAGGCGATCTGCGTCCACGGCGTCTCGGGCCCGGTCGGCCGCTTGAACGGCGCCGCGGCAGGAGCGGTCGTGTCCAGGGCGAGGGCGGACGGCAGGGGCGGCGTGAGGTCCGGGCGGCGGATCACGCGGCCGTTGCGATCGGCGGGGGTCCAGCGCAGCGCGTCCGGCGGTGGGTCGTCGTCGTCCCCCGTGACGAAGCGCAGCCGTACGGCGGTGCCGCGCGGCAGGCAGGCTTCGAGGAACGCCCGGCCCCAGCGGGTCCGGTAGGCGCCACTGTCCAGCCGGTACGTCACCGTGCCGCCCGACGTGCGATAGCGGCCGGCGATGCCGCCGGTGTCGGCCACGCCCTCGGCGGTGGTGAAACCGATCACCCGGCTCGCGCCTCCCGAGTCGGCGCCATGGCAGACCTGGCTCGGGCCGCTCGGGTGGTTGGCGATCGCGCCGCCGTCGTAGCCTGTGGCGCGTACCGGCTCCAGCTCCAGCCAGGCGCCGTCGTGCTCATCGAACCTCAGGAAGGAACGGCCCGGCTCGCGGGCCACGACCAGGGTCCCGCCGGAGGTCACGGTCAGGTCGGTCGCACCCGGCGCCGCCACGGCCACCGCGCCCTCGGGCGTCGCCACCACAGCGTGCGTGTCGTCCGGCGAGACCCACAGGACCAGCAGGCGGCCGTCCGCGCACACCGCCAGCCGGTACGCCTCCAGCGGGCCGTGGCAGCGTGGCCGGATGAGCCCGGGGCCTGGCCGGGGACCACGGCAGCCCTGGATGAGCACGATGCCGCCGGCGGTCAGGGCGTACACCACCTCGTCGTGCACGGTCAGATCGCGGGCGGTCACCGGGAGCTCGGTCAGCCGCTCTCCGGCGTCGATGGCGGTCACGACGACCGCGCGCCGGGTGGCGACGTACAGCAGCCGCGCGGCGTCGATCGCCAGCGCCCGGGGCTCGTCGTAGGGGCCGCCCGGCGCCTGCGACGGCTCGCCGCCGCCCGGCCGGTAGGTGTCGATCCGGCCGTCGGCAGTCCGCGACCGATAGGCGAAGCCCCGCCGGTCAAAGGCCAGGCCGCCTGCCGCAGCCCGGCGACCAGGTGAGGCCGGCGAAGCGGGTGAGGCAGAGGGAAGCGGTGAAGCCGCGTCGCCCGCATACGGGGGTGGGGGGTCGTCGTGCCAGGTGAGCTGGATGCCCCCGGTCGCGGACAGTGCCACGCCCTCGTGCGCGCAGCGCGCCCACTGGTCGGGGTCGGCCAGCAGGCTCACGCCTCGGTCGCCGTCCATCAGCACACCTCGCGCGGCAGCGGTAGGTAGTCGACCTTGCCGGAGACGGGCGGCTCGGGGTGGCCGGCCCCCGGTTGGAGGGGCGGCCCGGCCACCACGGTGACCTCGGCCAGCCGGGGCACCTGCCACGAGGCGGGGGTGATCAGGTCGCGCCGCACCCACGTGTCGCCCACCCGCTCGGCCAGCAGCAGGCCCTCCAGGTAGTCCACGCCCTCCACCTGCACGGCCACGGCCTCCAGCTCGGCCCGCCGGATCACCCGGCCGAGCGGCCAGCCGCCGCCGTCCGGGCCGTAGGGAGGGACGGGTGCCAGGAACTGGCGCAGGATGAGCTCGACCCAGCGGCGTACGGCGTCGACCGGGTGGCCGTCGTGCACGGCCACGCCGGCGGAGACCGCGATCGGCACGTAGTCGGGCGGCAGCACGTACAGCTCGGTGGTGATCAGCCTGCGGGCGTCGAGCTCCTGGGCGACCCGGCGTAGCAACCCCCGGTCGGGCACCGGCGCGCCCGGATCGCGCGCGTCCTGCCGCGGGAAGACGACGACGCTGACCGCCCCTGGCGTGGGCACGGCAGGCGTGGCGGGGTGGAACAGCGGCAGCGCCTCGGCCCTGGCGACCTCGGGCAGGCGGGCGGCCAGGTCGCGGAAGTCGGCGGCGGTGACGGCGCGATCCCTGCGGTGCACCTCGGCCGGGATGCGCTCCAGCGCGGCGTCCAGCCGCTCGGCGTCCTCGCCGCCCCTCGCCGGCAGCGGGTTGGCGACCTGCGGGCCGCCGCCGGTCAGCGTGGTGACGGCACCGGCAGGCACGTTGCCCGCCGCGCCGCCGCCGTACCGGTAGGAGCGCACCCGGACGCGCTCGCCGATCTGCGGGACGCGGCCCTGCCGCCCGCCCGGGCCGAACCGCACCAGGCCATCGGCCCGGTCGACGACGAAATGGCGGTCGCCGTCGCGGGTGCGGGTGAAGTCGTCGGCCTCCTGCCAGCGCTCCCAGCCGCCCGCCTCCTCCACCTCCAGCTCCACGGTGCCGGGCCGGACGTTCTGCTGGGTCAGCCGGTAGGACTGCCCGGCCTCACCCGTGCCGGTGCCCAGCAGCTCGGCCTGCGCGGCGGTGCGTTCCTGGACGGCCTCGACGGCGTTGACGCCGACCCAGCGCACGCGCCCCATCCCCTCGGCGGCGCCGGGCGGGCGGGTGGCGCGCAGCCAGGCGGCGACCCGGACGGCCTGCGCCGGCTCGTCGAGACGGGGCGGGTCGGTACGGGCGGTGCCGGGCTCGGCCGGCAGCACCGGCAGCTCCCTGGGCAGCGTCAGCGCCACGACCCCGCCCTGCTGGAGCCCCTTGGTGCCGTCTCTGACCACCTCCAGCGGCAGGAACGGGCCGGCCGCGCCACCGCGCCAGAGCTGCCAGCGCACCCCGGGACCGGGCTGCCCGAGACCGGTGGAGCGGTAGCGCCCCGCCTCCCCCGCGGCGGTGAAGGGCGCCGTGATGCTCTCCTCGGGCTCGATGCCCAGGAAGATCGTGCGCCCGCGCAGCTCGGCGAGGTCGGTGGCCGGTGTGGTCAACAGCGCGACCCACAGGGCCTGGTCGAGGGTGCCGTCGACGTCGAGCGGCGCGGCCTCGGGGGCCAGCGGGTCGGCGGGCAGCACCACGGGCTCGTAGAAGGCGACCTCGCCCTTGTCCTTGAGCCGGCGCACCGCCTCGTCGCGCCGGGCCCGCTCGTAGGCGTCCCCCGGATCAGGCTCCGGAGCCCGCACCTTGCCCACGCCGAGGACCTCCAGAGGCCAGGCGTACAGCTCGTCGCGCGTCTCGAAGGCGATCGCGCCCGCGCGCAGCTCCCGGCCGGCGAGCACCTGGACGCCGCGGGGCGCCTGCGTCACCGCGGTCACCAGGACCCGCGCCGCCGCCGCCGGCCGGGACGGCACGTCGAGCAGGCGCAGGAACGCCACCTTCGTCGCGTCCGGGATCTGGTTGAACCGGTACAGCAGCGACTCGCCGAGGAACGCGAACAGCTCCAGCAGCACGACGCCCGGATCGCTCTCGTTGACGTCCGTCCACTCCGGGGTGTGGACGGGGATGCGCCGGATCAGCTCCTCGCGCAGCCGCTCGTAGGTGCGGTCGTCGAGTATCGGCCCGATCAAGGTCATCGTCCGGCCCTCACCGCAGGTAGAACGGGTAGACGAGGTTGTCCTCGCGCCGGTCCGCGAGGCGCCTGTACGCGATGTCGATCCACACCAGCGAAGCCTCCTCCCCGGCCGTCACCGAGACGTTCGTGGTCTCGATGCGCGGCTCCCATCGGCTCAGCGCGTCCTCGATGTCGCGGCGCATGGCGGCCCTCGTCGTGACCGAGTTGGGCTCCATGAGGTAGCGGCGCAGGCCGCAGCCGAAGCCGGGCAGCATGATCCGCTCGCCGGGCTCGGTGTCGAGGATGGCCTCGATGGACTGGCGGATGAGCTCCTCGCCGCCGGCGTACTCGAAACCGCCTCGGACACCGGGCCGCCACGGGAACCTCGGCCCTCTGCCGATCCACGCCTCCATCGTCATGCGGACACCATGGCCCGGCATCCGTCACCGGCACGTCGCCGTACGGGCGTCATTGCTGTTCGCCCTCCGGCTCGGCCCCGTTCCCCTTGCCGTCCGGCTCGCCCTTCCTGCTTTTCGGACGGAGCTCGTTCGAACGCGGCGGCCGGACTGGATAGGACTTGCTGTCCTTTACGCCGGTATCCAGGTAGTGCCAGGACACGTCGATCATCCGGGGGAACCCGGAGGGCTTCTTGACCCCGGTGCCAGGCAGGTCCTCGTGGTAGGAGACCTTGGCCTCGAACGAGATCCTTTCGCTGGCGGCCTTCTCCTTGAGGCTTTTCTCATGCCCGTGGAACATCTGGATGTTGACCGACTTCGTCGCCGGCACCAGGTTCCAGGTGGAGCCGGGGCCGCCAAGGGCGCCGTGGAGCAAGTGCGCCCGGACCCAGAAATCCTTCGATCTTGCTTTGAGCTGATCCCAGCCCACCGGGTCT
Source organism: Nonomuraea zeae (assembly GCF_005889725.1). Classification (GTDB taxonomy): domain Bacteria; phylum Actinomycetota; class Actinomycetes; order Streptosporangiales; family Streptosporangiaceae; genus Nonomuraea; species Nonomuraea zeae. The sequence continues at coordinate 4,653 of NZ_VCKX01000362.1, read as the reverse complement.
TCCCCGGGCCGCTGATATCTGGTGGGCCGTAGCGGGCTGGCCCGCACCCAATCGGCCTTACCTCCCTTCACCGACTTCTCGATCTTTATCTCCTCACCGTGGACCCGGACGATGTTCGCTTCGCCCTCCGAGGTGAGGGCGGGTGCGACCTTTTCCGGACCGCTGCGGCTCGGTGGGAGGTAGGAGGCCATCCAGGCGCCGTTCTTCCGGAACAGGCTCCTGAGCCACCCCTCGTCCTCGCCCGCGATCTTGATGCGCATGCCGGAATGCAGGCTGTGCAGTGCCTTGGGCAGCTTGGCCGTCGAAGGGGCCGCGTCCGCCACCGCCGGATTGTTCGCGTTGCTGGGGTTCATCTCCGCGTAGATGTGCCAGTGCTCGCCCACGCGTTCGGCCCGCAGTTGCTTGAAGCCGTGTTTGCGGCGGATGGACTTCAGTGCCGCGTCGATGTCGGAGTCGGTGAGCGGGCTCGTGTGGGAGCGCCGGACGAGCTCGCCGACCGCCTGCATGCCGTCCGCCCACCGCTTCTGTATTTCGGGACGCGGTACGTTCCCGTCGGCCTTCTCCTGCCGGCCTTTGGCGGGCTTGCGGCCCTTCGCCGGACCGGACGGGGCGGAAGGGCCGGAAGAGGCGGGCTTGCCGGCCCGGCGAGGCGAGGCAGGCGTACCAGGCCGGCCAGGCGCACCCGGCCGAGCGGGCGTACCCGGAGCGGGCGCACCCGGGCGGGCGGGCGCGGCGACCTTCGGGTCCTTCCGCTGCGGTCCGCCGCGAGCGGCCGGGGCACCGGCCCCCGGCGGCCCGGCAGAGGGCGCAGCGCCGGCCGGGGAGCCGGCCGCCGGGCGACCTGAGGCCGAGGCGGCGGGCGCCGGAGCACCGGCCGCCGGGGCGCCGCCCTCCTGCCACGTGCCCTTGGTCTCCTGCTCCCCCTTGGACTTGGCTGGTACGTGGTCTTCGAGCAGGTCGGTCATGAACCGGTCGGGGCTGAACTCGACCGGCGAGAACGTGATGTCAGGGAACTTGCCGGAGCCGACGACATAGTCGACGTCCGCGCCGATGCCGAACTGCCCGGGCAGCGGATATTCGAGCTGCCCCACCGGCCACGTCCACCGCTTGTCGGGAGCGGGCGACCACCAGGGGCTGTCGAGCTCCACGAAGAGGTCGCCGTCCAGGCCCAGGAACGGCTGCGCGGCCAGCTCCAGGTGGCCCTTCAGGAAGAACTCCCCCTTCTTGCCCGCCGCCGGGTCACCCACCTCGCGGTAGCCGATGGTCGGGGTGGCCTCCACATAGCCGCGTACGCCGGCCAGCGCGCTCAGGCCGACGCCCGCCTTGATGTCGTGATCGAGGATCTGTACGCCCGCTCCGCCCTCGCCACGCAGCCGCAGCCCGGCGAAGGCCGAGATGTTGAGGGTCCCCGCGATACTGAAGTCCTTGCCGACCTCGGGATCGGTGGAGTATGTGCCGAGGACGCGGATGTCGCGCAGGGTGCCGGGCCCCAGCTTGGCCAGCGCCTCCAGCCGCACGCCGACGAAGATGAAGACGTTGCCGACGAGGGGGACGCCGTACAGGGCCCGCGCTTCGAGGGCGGGCAGCGGCCGGACGACGTCGCGCTGCGGGAAGAGCTCGACGGTCTTCTGTGGCGTGATCTCGCCGACGACGGTCACGTGCGGCGTGGCGTCGACGATCACCCTGGCCTTGCCGGTCAGCCAGTCGGTGAAGCGGAAGTCCAGCTCCCCCCAGCCGGCCAGGACCCGCGGCCCCGGCTTCGGCCCCGCCGCCGAGGCCGGTCCGGCGGGCGCGGCCCCGGGGGCGGCTCCGGACGCGGCCTCGGGGGCGGCCTCGGGCGCGGCTCCCGCGGCGGGCTGGTCAAGGCCGAGCCGCGCGCGTGCCAGCCCCTTGGCCGTCTCGGCGTCCGTCGCGACCAGGGTGAGCTCGCCGCTGAGCTTCTCGGTGGTGTACTGGACGGTCCCGCTGACGTCCACGACACCGGCCGCGAACGCGGCGAGCACCTCGCCGGAGAACTTGGGCAGCGAGAGCGCGATCCGGATCGAGCCGGCCAGCAGCCCGTCAGGGCCGCGCCGGATCGGCAGCTCGACGGTGCCGAGCCCGCTCACCGTGCCCCTGGCCGTCGCCTCGAAGGTGACCTGCTCGTTGACGATGCCGAAGCGGCCGGCGCCGTCGAGGAAACCGCCCAGGCTGAAGGTGAGCTCGGGCACCTCGAACGTCAGGACGCCGCCTTCCAGCTTGTTGACCGGCTTCGGCAGCCGGAGGCGGTCGAGCCCGAGCCAGCCGAGGGCCGCGCTGTGCTCGCTGATGGCCTCGCCCAGCGCGTTGACGGCGGGCTGGGTCTGCTCGCCCGTGTGCACCGAGGCGTACCCCTCGACCACGCCGTCACTGATCCGGACGGCGAGGACCGGTTCGAGATTCGCCGACCGCAGCGGGTCGAGGACGGGGATGCTCAGGCTGAGCGGCTGGTGGGCGGTCCCCGTTGAGTAGCCGTCCGCGGCCTTCTTCACGTGCAGGCGCCCCCGGGCGAGGCTCCCGAGCCGCACGTTCACCTGCCCGCCCTCGTCCCCTTGCCGGTCGAGGTAGGCGGCCACGGGCTCGGGCGGCGTGAACGTGCCGGAGCCTGCGAGGTCCACCACCTCGGTGGGGGCGGCCCGGCCCGGCTCGGCGGCGGGCGGGATCGTACGGGCGAGCTCACGGGCCAGGCTGCTCGGCGGAGCAGCCGGGGCCGCGTGGTCGCGGGCGCGGGGCGGCTCGGGGGACGGCTTCTTCGAGGCCGGTCCCCTGAGGCGCGAGGGCGCGTGATCGGGCATTACTCCGCCTTCCCCGTCCGGCAGATCGGGTCGTCGGGCTTGTCCAGCGGGGGCGGCGAGGCGAGGGGCGGCCCGGAGTCGCGGTGCAGGGAATCGACCAGCTCGCGCGAGCGGCCGCTGTCACCGGTCACGTCGGGCAGCGCGGCGATGAGCAGGTCGGTGGCGCCGGCCCCGCCGAGCACCTCGTCCATCGCGGTACGCGTGTCGCCGGACGTGCTCGCGATGGTGCCGCCGGCGCTCAGGTGCCCGATGACCGTGGTCAGCGCGTCCGAGGCCGACGGCCAGCAGAAGCGCAGGAGCAGCAGCCACCACAGGCCGAAGACGAACGTCACGATGGGCAGGAACACGCTGAAGACGAAGAACGCCACGATCGACAGCAGCTCGATGGCGTAGGTGCAGTGCTGGACGCCCTCGCCGGCCTGGGTGCCGGAGTCGGGGAGGGTCTTGCCCTTGCGGAAGGAGAGCCGCGACTGGGGCGGCTGGACGAACTCGACCCCGCCCGGACCGTACGGCCGGCCCGGCCGGCTCGCCTGGGCGGCGGTGGCGCGGAAGTCGGGGGTGGTGATGGTCACCCGCCGGTTCCTGGTGCCCTGCGGGTCGAAGAAGGCCGCCAGCCGGTAGGGGGCGGTGGCCTCGCTCCAGCGGTAGGTGGGCGGGCAGGGGGCCTGGCGCGGGATCCGGGCGAAGCAGCGCAGCTGGTAGAGGGACTGGTCGTCGAGCTTGGGCGCCCCCGCGCGATCGAGGTCGCCCGACAGCGTGGGGACGACGCCGAACCACAGCGACCTGGCCTGGCTCGCGGTGCAGCCGGCGGCGGACGGCGGCAGCCGCCACATCCGGTGCTCCTGCTCGCCGGGGAGGAGGGCCGGTGGCCCGCTGACGGGCGTCCAGGCGCCCCGGCCGTCAGCGGTGGTGACCCACGCCTCCTCCTCGGTGCTCAGGGCGGCTCGATCCAGCAGCCGCCGCTCGTCGGGGGTGAGGTCGCGGGGCCGGGCGTGCCGGGCGAGCTGGTCCAGGTCGGCGTCCTCGGCGGCGGGCCGTCCGGCGAGGCTGCGGGCCAGGCGCCGCAGCGCGCCCGCGTCGCCGACCGTCGTGCGCAGGCGGCGTACCACGAAGCCGACCTCGGCACCGGGATGGCCGCCGCCCGGCAGCGGCAGCCCGGGCTGGTCGCAGAAGAGCTCGATGACCAGGGCGTAGAAGCGGTCGTGGTTGGGCTGGTAGAGCTTGAGAGCCCCGGTGCCGGCCATCCGGTAGCCGGCGCCCGTCGTGGGAGAGCGGAGCGCCGGCACGGGCACGGCGAACTCGTCGGCCTCCCCCATCCTGAGCGAGTCGCGCGGGTCGCGGGTCAGGCGCTCGACGAAGCCGGGGGTGTCGTACATCTGGATGAACGGCCGGCCGGCCGCCTCGCCGAGCGGGTCGCGCCGCTGCCGTACCAGCTCGTACCAGGGGGTGCGCAGGGCGTAGGTCATGGCCGGTCACCAGATGTTGCCGGCGCCCGGCGTGTACGCGGGCGACATGACCATGGTGTCGGCGACCAGCGTCGTGCACTTCACCATGCCGCTGAAGGTGGAGACCGCCGCGTTCACGTTGACCATGGCCGCGGTGACGGTGACGTCGAGGGTGCCGCTGATCTCGACGGAGGTGGCGGTGAGCTTGACGACGCAGCCCAGGCCGTGGCGGACGGTGACCTCTTGGGCGGCGGTGTCGAGGACGACCTGGTGCCCGGCCTCCATGGTGATGCGCACCTTCGGCTGCGGGCCGTCGTCGAACTCCAGCACGGAGCCGCCGCGCGAGCGCAGCAGGCGCAGGTCGTTGGCGCGGGTGGCGGGCTCGGGGGTGGCGG
>NZ_VCKX01000361.1 GCF_005889725.1 Nonomuraea zeae | reverse complement strand
CGGCTGGGGTTGGTAGACCAGCTTGCAGAGAGCCGCGGACTGCGGCGGCCTTCGCTGCGCGTTTGATCCAAGCCCGTTGGTGGTCGCGCTGCGCGAGGTTGTCGCAGTTCGCCCTTATGTCAGTGCTCACTCCGCCGTGACGTCGAGCCCCCGAAGCCCTCCGTACCGTCGAAGCCCCCAGTGATGTCGAAGCCCTCCGCCACGTCGAAGCGTGGTGACGATGCCGCCAGGATCGCCTGCTTCGGCGCGACCGGCCAGAGAGCAGTCAGCTCCTCGGTGAGGGCGGCCATCAGCGAGCCGATGTCCGCGCCCGCCGAGTCGTGCAGCGCCTCCGCGACGATCAGCACCTCCGTGGTCGTGTCGCGGACGGCCGACAGGCCGCTCTGCCGGTTGGTCCAGCGCCGGGCGTGCGCCCGCGCGGCCGCGTCCGCGAAGATCACCTCACCGGCCGGCGGCCGCTCGCTCTCGCCCCCGAAAGTCAGGTACGTCTCGTCGCCCACGGCGTGGCGCACCTCCACGAACCCCGAGATCCGCGACACGTCGAAGACCGCCACCGGGATCGCGTACGCGATCGACACCGCGTTGCAGAGGTCGATCAGCGGATGCAGCCGCGGCAGCGCCCCTTCCTTCCGGAAGCGGCGCAGCAGGGACTCCGACGCGCATCGGTACTGGGTCGGCTTGAGGCCCATCCGCGAGAACGCCCGCCGCCACGCCTGGATCTCCGGCAGCTCACTCTCCGAGGCGCCGGCCAGGCGCTTGGCCGCGATCTCGCCGAAGCGGGCGGCCGCGCCCGCGGCGGAGACGTCCGCGGTGATGCCCGCCGCGTGGAGCACCCCGGGGACGAGCTCGGGGAAGTCTCGCCAGATGTCATCGGAATGCTGGAAATGCATGGGTCACTCCGCTGCGGCAGGAACGCGCGATCGTCTCCGCGAGCCTACCGCGCCGTAACAGGCGCAGGTCAGGCACACCAGGACGGCGGCCGCCAGCAGCGGCCTGGACAGGCCGCCGAGCACCGCCACGCCGAGGGTGGCGCCGACCTGGCGGAAGGCGTTCAGCACCCCGCCCGCCGTGCCGGCCGTGCCCGGAGGCGCGCTGTTGACCATGCCGGCCATCAGCGCGGGCAGCACGAACGACAGCCCGAAGCCCATCACGACCAGCCAGGGCACCAGGACGTCCGTGAGCCCGAGCCCGCCCAGACCCACAGTGAGCAGAGCGAGGCCGCAGAAGATCGGCGGGCGCGGGCCGTAGCGGGCCACCAGGCGGCCGGTGAGCAGCGGATTCACCGTCATGGGGAGCGTGAGCGGCAGGAACGCCAGACCGGCGGCCATCGGGGCCAGGTGCCGGGTGTCCTGCAGGAACAGGGTCAGGACGAACAGGGCGCCGGAGAAGGCGAAGTTCGCGACCGTGCCCGCGAGCAGCTCCGGCCAGGTGGCCGCGAGCAGGCCGCCGGGCAGCGCCGGGGCGTGGCTGCGGCGTTCGGCGAGCACGAGGCCGGCCAGCGCGGCCAGCGCCAGCAGGCCGGCCAGGTAGGAGGAGTCGATCAGCGCTTCGGCGACGAGACCGAGGAAGGCGCAGGCCAGGACCTGGACCCACCAGTCGATCAGCCGGTGCCCGCGTGGCGACCTGGCCTTGCGCATGGCCAGCAGGCTGATCAGGGCGACGGGCGGGTTGATGAGGAAGACGGCGCGCCAGCCGTACAGGTCGACGAGGACGCCTCCGAGCAGGGGGCCGACGGCGAGCGCGCTGCCGGTGATGGCCGCCCACAGGCCGGTGGCGCGGGCGCGGGCGGCGGGGACCGGGAACATCTCGGCGAGCAGGCCGAGCGAGCCGCCCGTGCACAGCGCGCCCGCGACCCCGAGCAGGGCGCGCAGGGCGATCAGCCACCCCAGATCGGGCGCGGCGGCGCTGAGCAGCGAGATCACGCCGAAGGCCGCCACGCCGGCCTTGAAGACGCGGGCCGCGCCGTACCTGTCGGCCACCGCTCCCCCGGCGAGCAGGCAGGCGGCGAAGGCGACCGTGTACGCGTTCACCGCCCATTGCTGGCCCGCCAGCGAGCCGCCGAGCGAGGCGCTCAGGTCGGGCAGGGCGATCGTCAGGACGGTCGTGTCGAGGATGACCAGGAAGTAGGCAAGGGAGAAGCCGAACATGCCCTTCAGCCTGCTGAAACGGGACAGGTCACCTCAACAGGCGCAGCCGCAGGGGGCATTCGGGAAAGCCGTATGCTGGCCATCATGGAGTTGCGGCAGTTGAAGGGGTTTGTGGCGGTTGCCGGGTCCGGCACCGTCACCGGAGCCGCGAACGCGCTGGGCCTGGCCCCGGCGTCGGTGTCGGAGCAGGTGCGCCGGCTGGAGCGCAGTCTCGGTGTGGCGCTCTTCGAGCGTACGCCGCAGGGCATGCGCCTGACCGAGGCGGGCTCCGCGCTGCTGGCGCGCGCGCAGGGCCTGCTCGATCACGCCGACGAGGTGCGCAGGGCGGTGACCGGCCGCCGCAGGCGGGTGCGGATCGGCGCGCTGGAGATGCTGGCCGCGGCCAGGCTCCCCGCCGTGATCCGCCGCCTGTCGGAACGCCACCCCGACCTGGACGTGGACGTGGACTCCCTGACCAGGCGGCCGCTGCTGGCCGAGGTGGCGGACGGCCGCCTGGACGCGGCGCTGCTGCTCGACTGGGGCCCGCGGGCCGGCGGGCTGGGCTTCACCCCGCCGGCCGGCCTGGACCATCTGGACGTGGGCGAGGTCAAGCTGTCGCTGGTCGCGGCCCCGGGCGGCGACAGGGAGCCGTTGCTGGTGAGCCCGCCGGGCTGCTCGATCCGGCTGGCGGCCGATCAGGTCTTCGGCTCCGGCGTGCCGCGCAGGGAGCTGAGCAGCATCGCGACCGCGCGCGAGTGGTCCAGGCAGGGGCTCGGCTCGGCGCTGCTGCCCGACTTCGCGCTGGAGTCGGACCTGGCCTCGGGCGCCCTGGTGGAGCTGGACTGCGACGCCCCGGCGCTGGCGTTGCGGCTGATCTGGCTGCAAGGCCGCGAGCCCGCGCTGCGCGACGTCCTGTACGCCATGAGCACGTGACTCCCCGCCTCGCCACGACAGGGTGGGCGCACCGGCCGTCTCAGATGCGCTTGAGTCGGTAGAGGACGTGGCGGCGCAGGCCGCTTTCCTCCGGCACCCGCGGGTGGTCGAAGTCGTCGGCCGGGTCGCGCGTCATGCCGAGGCGCTCCATCACCGCGCGGGAGCGCGTGTTCTGGACGGCCGTCATGGAGACGAGGTCATCGAGCCCCGCCTCGCCGAAGGCGTACCTGACGGCCTCCCGCGCCGCCTCACTGGCGTACCCGTGCCCCCACGCCGGGCGCGCCAGCCGCCACCCGATCTCCACGGCGGGCGTGAAGCGCGCCTCGAACGTCTGCCAGGCCAGCCCGGTGAAGCCGATGAAATGCCCGCTCTCCCGCACCTCCAGCGCCCACAGCCCGAACCCGTGCTCGTCGAACTTCTCCTCGATCCGGTCCACCAGGGCGTCGCTCTCCTCGCGGGTGAGCAGCGCCGGGAAGTGCTCCATGACCTGGGGGTCTGCGTTCATGGCCGCGAAGGGCTCCCGGTCCTCCGCACGCCACCTGCGCATGATCAGTCTCTCGGTGTCCATCCGGCCTACAGTACGCGGCTGAGAAACGCCTTCGTCCGCGCGCTGCTCGGGTTGTCCAGCACCTCGGCGGGCGTGCCCGACTCGACCACGACGCCGCCGTCCATGAACACCACCCGGTCGGCCACCTCCCGCGCGAACCCGATCTCGTGGGTCACCACGATCATGGTGAGCCCGTCCTCGGCGAGGCCCTTCATGGTGGCCAGCACCTCGCCGACCAGCTCCGGGTCCAGCGCGCTGGTCGGCTCGTCGAACAGCATCAGCTTGGGCCGCATCGCCAGCGCCCGCGCGATCGCCACCCGCTGCTGCTGCCCGCCGGACAGCTGCCGGGGGTAGCCGGCGGCCTTGTCCTCCAGGCCCACCCGGCGCAGCAGCGCGAGCGCCCGTTCCCTGGCCTGCTCGCGCGGCTCGCCGCGGACGCCGACGGGCGCCTCCATGACGTTCTGCAGCACCGTCATGTGGGGGAACAGGTTGAACTGCTGGAAGACCATGCCGATCTCCGTGCGCTGGCGGGTGATCTCGCGCTTGCGCAGGTGCCGGACCCGGCCTCCGGACGCCTCGAAGCCGATCAGCTCCCCGTCCACGTGGATGGCGCCGCCGTCGATGGTCTCCAGGTGGTTCACGCAGCGCAGGAACGTCGACTTGCCCGAGCCCGACGGGCCGAGCACGACCACGACCTCGCCCGGCTGGACCTCCAGGTCGATGCCCTTGAGCACCTCCAGGTGGCCGAAGTGCTTGCGTACGGCGCGGGCGTGGACCATGGGGACGCTCACGAGGTCACCTCCGACGGACGGCGGCGGCGGAAGGCCGCGAAGGACCAGAAGCTTTGCGGGGCGTTCCTGGTGGCGCCGCGGGCGTAGTGGCGCTCGATGAACGACTGGCCGACGTACAGGACCGAGGTGATCACCAGGTACCAGACGCAGGCCACGATCAGCAGCGGGATGGTCTGGAAGGTGCGGTTGTAGATCGACTGGACCGTGTACAGCAGGTCGGCCAGGGCGATGACGCTGACCAGGGAGGTGGCCTTCAGCATGCTGATGACCTGGCTCCCGGTGGGCGGGATGATGAAGCGCATCGCCTGGGGCAGCACGATCCTGCGGAAGGTGCGGGCGTTGCTCATGCCCAGCGCAGAGGCGGCCTCGGTCTGCCCTGGGTCCACCGACATCAGGCCGCCGCGGATGATCTCCGCCATGTACGCGCCCTCGTTCAGCCCGAGGCCGAGGATGGCGGCGAGCAGCGGCGTGATGAGCACGTTGGTGTCGGCGCTGAGGAACTCGGGCCCGAACGGGATGCCGAAGGAGATCTCCGGCAGCAGGTACGACAGGTTGTACCAGAGCACGAGCTGCACCAGCACCGGCGTGCCGCGGAAGAACCAGACGTAGAGCCCGCAGGCGCCGCGCGCGACCGGGTTCTCCGAGAGCCGGCCGATCGCCAGGAGCACCCCCAGCACCACGCCCACGGCCATCGCGATCACGGTGAGGAGCAGGGTGGTGAAGATGCCCTGGCCGATGATCTGCGCGTTGACGTAGCGGCCGACGACGTCCCACTGGAAGTTGGTGTTGGTGACCAGCAGGCTCACGAGCTGCGCGGCGAGCACCAAGAGCACGATCGAGGCCACCCAGCGCAGCGGATGGCGGGTGCGCGCGGCGCCCGCGACGTCGACCTCGGGCAGGCTCATGACGTCGCCAGGTTCACGCCGGCCTGGTCCAGCTTGTTGTCGGTGGTGCCCCACTTGTCCATGATCTTGGCGTACGTACCGTTGTCGATGAGCTTCTGGACACCGTCCTTGAGCACGTCGCGCAGCGGCGAATTCTTGCCCACGACCGCGCCCTGGTAGAGGTCGTCGAACCCGTTGGCCTGGCCCTTGCCCGCCAGCTCCAGCTTGCCGCCGGCCTGGGAGACGAAGTACGTGAGCGGCGCCTGGGAGGAGAAGAACGCGTCGGCCCGCCCGGAGCTGACCGCCAGCACGGAGGTCGGCTGGTCCTTGTACGACTGGACGGTGATCTTCGGCTTGCCCTGCTTGGCGCAGGTCTCGGACTGCGTCTTGATCACGTTCTCGGCGGAGCCGCCGGCCATGACCGAGATCTTCAGCCCGCAGGTGTCCGCGACCGAGCCGATCTTGTCGGGGTTGCCCTTGGGCACCGCGAAGACGACGTACTCCTTGACCCAGTCCACGAAGTCGTTGGCCTTCTGCCGGTCGGGGAAGTCGCCGACCGGGCCGATGGCGAAGTCGTAGCGCCCCGAGGCGATGCCGGTGAGCGAGCTCGGCAGGCCGTCCACGGTGACGTGCTCGATCTTGACGCCGAGCAGCTGGCCGAGCGCGTCCGACATGTCGGCGGCGGCGCCGGTCAACGACCTGCCGTCCGCCCCCGCGATCTCGTACGGCGGGAACGAGCCGTTGTTCACCGAGACCAGCTTGCCGGCGGTCTTGACCTTCTCCGGCAGCCGGTCGTACAGGGCCTGGTCCTTGGCCTGCGCGGGGGCGCTCTCCCCGGCCGGCTGCTGGGAGCTCAGCGCGCCCTCGGCCTCCTCCGGGTTGGCGCCGCAGCCGGTCAGCAGGATGGCCGCGCCGAGCAGGGCCACAACCGTGTGTTTCCTAGACATGTCGCTCCAATCGCGGGTCCACGGCGAAGCGCCGGTTCTCCAGGACGGGCAGGCTGAGCCGGGCGGCCGCGAGCTCGTCCGCCGAGGCCTCGACCCACAGCAGGCCGGGCGCGTCGCCGAGGCGGGCCCGGGTGATGCCGAGCGGGTCGACGATCATGCTCGACCCGATGTTGCGCCGGCCGCATTCGCCGGAAGCGGCCACGTAGCAGGTGTTCTCCAGGGCGCGGGCGGTCACCATGACCTCCCAGTGCCATTCCTTGGCCGGGCCGCGCACCCAGGCGGTGGGCAGCGCGATCACCTGGGCGCCCTGGTCGGCCAGGAGCCTGGCCAGCTCGGGGAAGCGCACGTCGTAGCAGGTCATCATGCCGACCTTCCAGCCGGCGCAGTCGATCACGACGGGTGCGTTCGTGCCGGGGACGACGTTGTCGGACTCGCGCCGGCCGAAGGCGTCGTACAGGTGCAGCTTGGTGTACGTCGCGACGATCTCCCCGTCCCTGGCGGCCACCAGGACGTTGAGCACCCGGCCGTCCTCCGCCGGGGTGTGCACGCCGGCGATCACCGTGGTCGAGGAGCCGCGCGTGCGCTCGACCAGCCCGCTGACGAACGGCCCGTCGAGCGGCTGCGCGGCCTCGCGGATGCGCCTGGGCTCGTCCACGAAGAGCGCGAGCGAGCCCTCGGGCAGGACGAGCAGGTCCGCCTCACCCGCGACGGCCCGGTCGATCAGCTCCTGGCAGGTCTTGAGATTGACCGCCCAGTCCTCCGCGGACGCGAACTGCCCGACGGCGATTCTCAGGGGATTCATACGGGGAAGACCTCCTCGGTCGCGATGCGGCGGGACGAGATGCCCTGGGCGTGCAGTTCCGCGCAGAAGGCGGCGACCATGGCCGCGTTGGGGCCGGTGCCGTACGGCATCCAGTCCGCACCGAACGTCCCGGCCGTCGAGGTCAGGTCGGCGAGCAGCCACGGCGTGGTGTCGGCGAGCAGCCGCCGCCGCGCGAGCCAGTGCCGCTTGGACCGCTCGAACAGCTCCTGCACGGCCTGCGGCAGCCACGGGGCGCGCTCGACGCTCTCGCGCTTGAGCGTCACCAGGTGGATGCCGGGCACGAAACCGGTCTCCTGGTAGTAGGCCAGCTCGGCGGCACGGTGGTCGGGCAGGAGATGGCGGAAGCGGCTGTCCGGGGTGAAGAACTCCGCCGGCATGAACGGCGTCATGATCGCGTCGAAGCGGCCGCCCGCCAGGCCCTCGGCCAGGGATTCCTCGGTCAGCGAGACGTTGTCCGGGAACGGGACGGGGCCCACCCGGTCCTTGCCCGTCTCACCGGCGACCAGGGGGCCGACCGTCCAGTCGACGCCGTCGAGGTCCACGCCGGCGGCCCGCAGCAGCGCCCTGGTCCACGTGTTGCCCGAGTCCGGCCAGCCGGTCAGGCCGATGCGGGCGCCCTTGAGCTCGTCCAGCGAGGTCAGCTCGCTGTCCTTGCGGACGAGGACGCAGCGGTGGCGGAAGCCGCGCATCACGAAGACGGGCAGGCCCACCAGGCGGTCGTCGCCGGCCGCGCGGCCGAGCACGTATCTGCTGAAGGAGGTCTCGCCGCCGTCCAGCTCCGGCTCGCTCAGCACGTCGGGCGTGACGGCCCGGGAGTCGAGGTCCAGCTCGAAGCCCTCGGGACGGATCTCGCCCGTCGCGACCGGCACCAGATGGTCCCAGTCCCGCAATGCCAGACGAATTTCGCTATTCGCCACAAACTCTCCCAAACACCTGCAAAGTTGCCGTGAATTGCCAGAAACCATATGTTCAGTTGACAAGGGACCACAAGGTGATCTTTGTTCCTGAACAAAGATTTATGGGATCAATGGGGGCAAAGTGGACGCCGGATGGCTGGCGCAACGGATCGGTGAGCCCAGCGCGCGGGGCATCGCCACCGCCCTGACCGACCTGATCAGGGAGGGCACGGTGACCACCCAGACGCGCCTGCCGACCGTACGCGGCCTGGCCAGGGAGCTCGGCGTCAGCTCCGGCACCGTCGCGGAGGCGTGGTCCGAGCTGCGACGGCGTGGAATGATCCACACCGATCGGCGCCGCGGGACGGTCGTGCTCGGCCCGCCCGACGTGCCCCGACCCATCCGGTACGAGCGCATCGGCCACTGGGGTGACCGGCTGGCGATCGACCTCGCGATCGCCTCACCCGACCCGGCACTGCTGCCGCCGCTGGAATCGGCGCTGCTCGCCGCGGCGCACGCCGACGGGCTCAACGACTACGCCCGCGAGACGATCACGCCCCGGCTGCGCGCCGCCGTCGAGCCGGCCTGGCCGTTCGCCGCGCAGAGCTGGCTCGCGGTCGGCGGCGGCTACGAGGGCGTCCAGCTCCTCTGCCAGACGACCGCCCTGCCCGGCGACAGGATCGCGATCGAGGAGCCGACCGGCGCCCGGCTGCTGGACATCCTGGAGACGATCGGCGTCCAGATCATCCCCGTCGCCTGCGACGAGGCGGGGCCCAAGCCGGAGGCGCTGGCCAAGGCGCTGAAGGCGCGGCCGGTGGCGTTCGTGTACCAGCCGCGCGGCCAGTCGCCCTGCGGCCACGCCGTGACGCCCGAGCGCTCGGCGGAGCTGGCCGCCCTGCTGGCGCCCACGACCACGCTCATCGTCGAGGACGACGGGATCGGCGAGCTGTCGGTCTCGCCGATGGTGAGCATGGGGACCCGCTTTCCCGACCGGACCGTGCTGGTGCGCTCGTTCTCCAAGTCCCACGGCCCCGATCTGCGCATCGCGGTCATCGGCGGGGCGGCCGACGCGGTGGAGCGGGTGCGCGTGCTGCGCAGCTTCGGCACCGGCTGGACCAGCCGGATCCTCCAGGACACGCTCGCGCACCTGCTCGGCGACGCCGTCGTGCGCGAGCGGGTCGAGCACGCCCGCGCGGTCTACGCGGGACGCCGGGCGCGGCTGGCCGCCGAGCTGGCGGCGCGCGGCGTGCGTACGGGCGGGAGTGACGGGCTGGTGCTGTGGGTGCCCGTACGCGAGGAGTCGGCCGCGCTGGTCACCCTGGCCGCGCACGGGATCTCCGTGGCGGCCGGCAGCCGCTACGTCATCGACCCCGCGCCGACCCCGCACCTGCGGCTGGCCACGGCCCGGCTCACCGACGACCCGGACCGGCTGGCCGAGCTGGCCGACGTGGTCGCCCTGGCCGCGCGCGGCGGATCATGACCTGCGCGACTTCATCCCCGTGATCCGGCGGAACACGTCCCACCAGAACGGCGCCCCGAACAGCAGCGCCACGTACGACAGCAGGAAGCCCGGCCAGTGGCTCGGCGTGGTGAGGCGGTCCCACCACAGGCCGCCGTTCCAGTGCACGACCGGATCGCCCTGCGCCGGGATCGACACGCTGACCAGCGCCTGGTCCAGCAGCTTGACCAGGGCGGGCTGGCTGAGCGTCTCGGTGACGCACGGCACCGGATCGCCGCCCGTGCACCGCGCCTTCAACTCGTTGTACGCGTCGGGCCCCGCCTCCGCCACGGCCGCCACCGAGGTGCGGAAGGCGTTGTCGCGCAGCAGCGTCTTGCCGTATTCGAGCCCGTCCATCGTGAACAGCAGCGTCACCACGACGCCGAGCGCGGCCACCACCCACTTCACGTAGCGCTTGTACAGCATGGACAGCCGCTGCATCTCCCCGTCGAACCAGGTCTCGACCCCCTGCCTGAACCGGTCGAGATCGCGCTGCGCCGTCTCCCACACGCCCTTGAGGTGGCCGTAGAGCGGGCTGCGCATCGACTTGAGCTTCTCCAGGAGCCCCTCGACGCCGCCCGGCTCGGCCGCGGCCATCTCCATCAGGGCGACCGAGAAGCGCCCCGGGGGGATGTTCGCGATGCTGGTGCGGCCCCTCTTGGGGTGGTCGATCTCCTGGACCCGCTGGTAGAGCAGGTTGACCATGGCGTCCTCCGCCTTGGTCTCCCGCGCGGGCGCCGCTCCGGCCTGCGAAGGTGCCGGCTGGTCGCTGTGCTTCGGCCGCGGGTCGCGGACGAAGGGCAGCGCCGCGAAGACGTCGCGCACCTTGGCCGGCAGCCACGACCTGCCCTGGGCGTCAGAGCCGTCCATGGTGTCCCTGAGGTAGGCCCACAGGAATTTGCTGCGGATGGCGAGCAGCCGGACGAACGCCTCGTTGAGGCCGCTCACCAGCAGCGACAGCAGCAGGAACGACACCACCAGGCCGAGGGCCAGGTCCACGTAAACGGAGAGCACCGCGCCTTGATACACCCGTTCGCGGTCCTGATCAAGCCCCGTAGAACACCCGATCCACCACGTGGCGTGCCCGGCGGGTCACGCGGCGGTAGTCGTCGAGGAAGTCCTCGGAGCCGTCCGGCGGGTAGCCGAGCGTCCTGGCGATCAGCCTGCGCTCCCCCGAGTCGCGCGGGACGCTGTCACCTGGACGGCCCTTGACCAGCATGATCGCGTCTCGGATGCGGGAGGCGAACCGCCACGCCTCGGCGAGCACGCTCTCGTCGGACCGGCTGAGCAGGCCCTCGGCCACGGCCGCGCGCAGGGCGTCGAGCGTACGCGTGGTGCGCAGCGACGGCAGCGTCCCGGCGTAGCGCAGCTGCAGGAGCTGGGCCACCCACTCCACGTCGGACAGCCCGCCCGGGCCGAGCTTGGTGTGCAGGGCCGGGTCCGCGCCGCGCGGCAGCCGCTCGGCCTCCATGCGCGCCTTGAGCCGCCTGATCTCCCTGACCGCGTCGTCGGGCAGGCCGCCCGGCGGGTAGCGCAGCTCGTCGATCATCGAGACGAACTCCCGGCCGAGCGCCGCGTCGCCCGCCGAGAACCTGGCCCGCAGCAGCGCCTGCGACTCCCACGGCGACGACCAGCGCGAGTAGTAGGCGCGGTAGGAGGCCAGGGTGCGTACCAGCGGGCCCTGCCGCCCCTCCTGTCTCTTATACCCATCTCCGAGCCCACGAGACCCTAAGACATCTCGTATGCCGTCTCCTGCTTGAAAAAAAAACAAAACAATTAGTTTTTCGCTGTTGCTCGACTTACACAAAAAACGTCAAAT
>NZ_VCKX01000360.1 GCF_005889725.1 Nonomuraea zeae | reverse complement strand
CGCCCCCGGCCGAGCGCCCCGCCTCCCTGCCCGGCGTCTTCGTGGGCGGCGACGCGGTGCCGTACGAGCTGGTGGGGGTGATCAGCCCGTACAACTTCCCGCTGCTGCTCGGCCTCATCGACGCGGTGCCCGCGCTGGCCGCCGGCTGCGCGGTGCTGGTCAAGCCGAGCGAGGTGACGCCGAGGTTCATCGAGCCGCTCATGCGGCTGGTCCCCGACGGGCTGCCGCTCCAGGTCGTCGAGGGTGACGGGCGGACCGGCGCGGCGCTGGTGGACCTGGTGGACGCCGTGGTCTTCACCGGTAGCGTCGAGACGGGGCAGGCGGTGGCGCGGGCCGCGGCGCGCGTGTTCGTGCCGGCGTTCCTGGAGCTGGGCGGCAAGGATCCGGCGATCGTGCTGGCCGGGGCCGACCTCGACCGGGCGGCCGCGGCGATCCTGTGGGGCGGCACCGCCAACGCCGGGCAGTCGTGCCAGTCCATCGAGCGCGTCTACGTGGCCCGCGAGGCGCACGACGAGTTCCTCGCGCTGCTCGCGGGCAAGGCCGCGCAGGTGGGCCTGACCTGCGAGGGCGGCCCGATCGGGCCCATCATCCGGCCGGACGGGGCCGAGAAGATCGCCGCGCAGCTGGCCGACGCCGTGGCCAGGGGAGCGATCGTGCACACGGGAGGCACGATCGAGCGGCACGGCGGCGGCCACTGGTGCCGCCCGACCGTGCTGTCCGGCGCCGACCATTCCATGCTGGTCATGACGGAGGAGACGTTCGGGCCGGTGCTGCCCGTCATGGCCGTGGACGGGCCGGACGAGGCGGTGGCCCTGGCCGACGACTCGCGCTACGGGCTGTCCGCCGCGGTCTTCGCCGCCCCGGAGGAGCAGGCCATGGCCGTGGCCGCCCGGCTGCGGGCCGGCGCGATTAGCGTCAACGACGCCTCGCTGACCGCGCTCGTGCACGAGGGCGAGAAGCACTCCTTCCGCAGGTCCGGGCTCGGCGGCTCCCGCATGGGGGACGCCTCCATCGCCCGGTTCCTGCGCCGCCGGGCCTTCCTGGTCAACCGATCCGACGCCGCCGATCCCTGGTGGCACCCGACGAAGGAGTAGCCCGTATGGGACTTCGCGCGGACATGCCGCTGCTGGCCCGCCACGAAGGCGAGTGGGAGGGCGAATATCTGCACCTCGACCGCGACGGCGCCCTGCTCGACCGGCACCGCGTCAGCATGACGTGCGTGATCGCCGACGACGCCGTCTACCACCAGACCAACCGCTACACCTGGGACGACGGGCGCACCGAGGTGCACGAGTTCCCCGGCGTCTATCTCGGCGGCGGGCGGTGCGGGTTCGACACCGAGCGGATCCAGGGCGAGTTCTGGGAGCTGGACGACACCACGATCTACCTGTCCTGGCGGTACAAGGCGGAGGAGGAGGACCTGCGCCTGTACGAGATGATCGTGCTGAGCAGCGACGGCGGGTCGCGCAGCAGGGTCTGGCAGTGGATCAAGGACGGCGAGTGCGTGCGGCGGACCCTGATCGACGAGCGCCGGGTGGGCTGAGTCAGCCGCCGTTCCTGGCGCCGCGGTGCCAGGACAGCACGGTGCGCTCGACGCCGAGGAAGGCGCCGTTGAGCGCGATGCCGAGCAGCCCGAGCAGCACGATCCCCGCCCACATGGCCGGGATGTCGAACTGGCTCTGCGCCTCCAGCATCCGGTGCCCGATGCCCTCGCTGCTGCCGACCAGCTCCGAGATGACCATCATGATCAGGGCCAGCGACACGCTCAGCCGCAGCCCGGCGAAGATCTTCGGGGCGGCGGCGGGCAGGATGATCCTGGTGAGCCGCTGCCAGGCGGACAGCCGGTAGACCGTGCCGGTCTCGATGTACTGCCGGTCGACGTGGCGGGCGCCGTCCATGGAGTTGATCAGTACGGGCCAGATGACGCCGTACACGATCGAGGCCAGCTCCATCGGGGTGCCGATCTCGAACAGCACCAGGAACACCGGCAGCAGCGTCGACGGCGGCACCGAGCGGCCGAAGTGCAGCAGCGGCTCGACCAGGGCCGACAGCCCGCGCGAGCGGCCGAGCGCGACCCCGGCCAGCACCCCGGCGGCGCAGGCCATCGCCCACCCCGCGAACAGCCTGGCCAGGCTCGGCAGCAGGTCGGCCAGCGCCTCGTCGGTCAGGAACGCCCGCGACGGCGGCCCCGAGAACCACATCTCGTGCAGCCGGACCACGATCCGCGACGGCGGCGGGAAGTACGCGGCCTGCGCCGAGCGCGTGGCCAGCTCCCAGGCCAGCACGGCCACGGGCAGCAGCCAGTACCACACCAGCCGCCGCCCGAACGGGCGCCGGGACGTGACGGCGCTCGTGGCGTTCGCGCTCATGCCGTCTCCCCGGTACGCGTCAGGTGCCAGCGGAACAGCCGCCGCTCGCCGGCCGTGAACAGCAGGTTGGCGGCCAGACCTATCACCCCGGCCCACACGGTCGCCGCCAGCATCCGGTCGATCCGGTTCGCGTTGCCGGCCAGGGACAGGAACGCGCCGATCCCGCCGCCGCCGGGCGCCAGCAGCTCCACGCTCACGGCCACGATCAGGGTGACGGAGACGGCGATCCGCACGCCGGTCGCGATGAACGGCGCCGCGCTCGGCAGGCTGACCCGCAGCACCACGGCCAGCGGGCCGAAGCCGAAGCTCCGCAGCGTGTCCTTGGCGAGCGGATCGACGTCGCTCAGGCCGTACATCGTGTTGATCAGCAGCGGCCAGGAGCAGGTGTAGACGATCAGCGCCGTCTTGGCGTCCTCGCTGGCCGGGAACAGGAACATGGCCAGCGGGATCAGCGCCACGGACGGGATCGGCCGCAGGAACTCCACCAGCGGCCGGGCCGAGCGCTCCAGGAAGGGCACCGTCCCGAACACCAGCCCGGCGGGCACGGCGACCGCGATCGCGATCGCCAGCCCGCTCAGGCAGGCCACCAGCGTGGCCAGCACGTCGGCCCGGAACTGGGCCTCCAGCGGCAGCCCGGCCGCCGCGACCAGCACATCCGACATGTACGGCAGGACGTCCGGAAGCACCCCAGCCCGTCCCGCCACCTCGGCGACGACCAGGAATCCCGCGATGCCCAGCGTCCCGAGCACGCCGCGAACGATCATCCGCTCAGCGGCGCGAAGAGCTGGGCCGCGTCCACCTTGGTCTTGATGTAGCCGTAACCGTGCATCAGGTCGGCCAGCTTCTGGACCCCGGCCTTGTCGGGCTCCATCGAGAACTTGCCGAGCGTCATGGCCGCCGCCGCGTCGGCGGGGATCTGCGTGTACGTCGGCACCACCTCGTCGATCGCCTTGCGATCGGCGCTGGCTATCTGCTGGGCCTTGGCCAGCGCCCGGTGCAGCGCGGCGGCCGTCTTCGGATTCTTGGCCAGCCAGTCCTCCGAGACGCCCCAGCCGTCGATCGGCACCCCGGCCGTCACGCCGTCCGTGGTGTCGATGATCTGCGTGGCGCCGCTCTTCTTGGCCGCGGTCAGGAACGGCTCGACCAGCCAGGCCGCGTCCACCTTCCCGGAGGACAGGGCGGCGAGCTGGTCGGCGAACTGCACGGGGACGTACTTGACCTCCTCCGGCTTGATGCCGGAGTCCTGGAGGTGGGCGTTGGTCAGCGTCTGCCCGAGCGCCTTCAGCACGTTGACCGCGATCGTCTTGCCCCTGAGGTCGGCCGCCGCCTTGATGGGCGAGCCCTTGGCCACCACGACCCCGGCGACGTTGGGGGCGGCCTCCTGGCTGTGCTGGAAGAGCTTCAGCTTGGCCGCGCCCGAGTCGTTGATCGTCATCAGCGCCACGTAGCTCGTCATGAACGCGTCCATGCTGCCGTTGAGGATCTTCGGCATGACCGCCTGCGGAGCTTGGATGATCTCCGTCTTGACGGTCAGGCCCTCCTCCTTGAAGAAACCGCGTTTCTCCGCGATGAACAGCGACGACGACGACGGCACCGGCACCACGCCGATCAGGAGCTGGGTCTTCTCCAAGCCGCCGGAGGCAGCCGTGCCGCCGCTGTCCGGGCCCGTGTCACCTCCGCCTCCTCCTCCGCCGCCGCACGCGCTGAGCGTGAGGGCGATCGCCATACCCGCGACTACGATCCTGGCCAGCTTCATCTCACTGCCTTTCTCGATGTCCGTCGATCAGGTGGAGCAGGAGGGGGATCTCAGCGGGGTCTGGCCTCCAGGAGGCTCGAACCCGAGCCGAGCTCGACGATATCGCTCAGAGCCAGGTCAGCCTGGGCGAACAGCGCCGCGAACTCCTCGCGGGTGCGCTCGGCGCCGCCGTTGAAGATGGCCAGCATGCGCAGGTCGATGTCCTTGCCGAGGTGCGGCGCCTCGTCGTCGGGCAGCGCCACCTCCAGCACCAGGACCCGCCCGGAAGGGTCCATGGCCTGGCGGACGTTGCGCAGGATCCTGAGCGCGTCGTCGTCGTCCCAGTTGTGCAGCACGCTGGCCAGCAGGTAGACGTCCGCGCCCGCCGGGACGCCGGCGAAGAAGTCGCCGGAGACGACCTCGGATCTGTCGGCCAGGCCCTCGGCGGCCAGCGTCTCCCTGGCCCGGCCGGTCACGTGGTCGAGATCGAGCAGGATGCCGCGCATGCTCGGGTTGGCGTGCAGGACCGTGGCCAGGATGTGGCCCTTGCCGCCGGCCACGTCCACCATGGTGGCATTCTCGGGGAATGTGTAGCGCTTGGCCAGGTTCTCCGTGAAGGGGATGGCCCTGGCGGTCATGTAGTCGTCGAACATCTTGCTCGTCGCCGGGTTCGCGGCCAAGTGGTCGTACAGGTGGCCGTGGCGCTTGATGAAGGCCGAGCTGCCGTCGCGGACCGTGGCGGGCAGCGCGCCCATGGCGTACCAGAAGCCCTCCTCGCCCAGCATGCGGATCGAGGAGCGGATGGAGTCGGGCACGTCCGAGCGCAGCGCGGTGCCGCGCTCGGTCAGGTCGTACATGTCGGGCCCGGCCGAGCGGACCACGTCGAGGCTGGCGAGCTCGCGCAGCACCCGGCGCAGCGACGGGGCGTGTGCCCCGCAGCGCCTGGCCAGCTCGGCGGAGTCGAGGGGCCCGTCGGCCAGGTGGTCGGCCACGCCGAGCTCCGCCATGGTCAGCAACGCGGCGAAACGGGATATGTCGCCTACGGCTCCCCAGAGGAGGTCATCGGAATGGGGCATATGTCCTTCCAGGGGTTCTACGGATTGCGGGTGGCTTGCCGATGCCAGACGAGTACGCGGCGCTCGGCCAGCACGAAGAGGGAGTTGACGACGTAGCCGAGGATGCCGAGCAGCGCGATCGCCGCCCAGACTCCGGCGCCGTCGAAGCTGCGCTGGGCCTGCAGCAGCTGGTAGCCGATGCCGTTGGAACCGCCGAGCAGCTCGGTGATCACCATGAGGATCAGCGCGAGCGACAGGCTCAGCCGCAGCCCGGCGAAGATCTTGGGCGAGGCGGCGGGCAGGACGACCACGCGCAGGCGCTGCAGCCTGGTCAGGTTGAAGACGGTGGCGGTCTCGGTGTACGTGCGGTCCACCGCTCTGACGCCGTCGATCGAGTTGAGCAGCACCGGCCAGACCACGCCGAACACGATCGTGACGAGCTGCGTGGTCAGCTCCACCTGGAACAGCACCACGAACAGCGGCACCAGCAGCGGCGGCGGGATGGCCCGGCCGAACTCGATCAGCGGGTCCACGTAGTCGGTCGCCGAGCGCGAGCGGCCCAGCAGCACGCCGAGCGAGATGCCGATCACCGCGGCCAGGATCCAGCCGGAGAACATGCGGCCGAGGCTCGGCAGGAGATTGTCGATCGCGCCCTCGGTGAGGAA
Organism: Nonomuraea zeae; assembly: GCF_005889725.1. Taxonomy (GTDB): domain Bacteria; phylum Actinomycetota; class Actinomycetes; order Streptosporangiales; family Streptosporangiaceae; genus Nonomuraea; species Nonomuraea zeae. Next base: position 5,441 of record NZ_VCKX01000360.1, on the reverse strand, counting down.
GACGCTGGCGATCGGCCCGGAGAACCACAGCTCGTACATGCGCACGACGATCGTCGTGGGCGGCGGGAAGTCGGGGTCCTCCAGCAGCCGGCCGACGACCTCCCAGGCGACCAGCACGACCGGGATCACCCAGAGCCTGGAGATCACTTTCACGACTCGGCCGCCCCCGTCCGCATGCGGTGCCAGTGGAACAGCCGGCGCTCGCCGGCCATCAGCAGGAGGTTCGCCAGCACGCCGATGACGCCGGCCCAGAACGTCGCCGCCATGATGAGGTCCGTCCTGTTGCCGCTGCCGGCCACGTTCACGTAGACGCCGATCCCGGCGACTCCGCCGGCCAGCAGCTCGGCGCTGACGGCCAGGACGAGCGCGACACCGGCGGCGATCCTGACCCCTGTCGCGACGAACGGGGCGGCGCTGGGCAGGCTCACCCTGAGGAGCACGGCCGATCCGCCGAAGCCGAAGCTGCGCAGCGACTCCTTGGCCAGCGGGTCCACGTCGTGCATGCCGTAGAGGGTGTTGATGAGGATCGGCCAGATGGAGGCGTACACGATGACCGAGACCTTCATCAGCTCGTCCACCGGGATCAGCAGGATCGCCAGGGGGATGATGGCCACGGAGGGGATCGGCCGCATGAACTCCAGCACCGGCCTGATCGCGCGCTCCACCGGGGCCAGCGCGCCGAGCAGCACTCCCGCGGGCACGGCCACCGCGATCGCGATCAGCAGGCCGAGCGCCCAGTTGGTGAGCGTGGTGCCGACCCCGCTCAGGAACTCGGTGTCGCCCAGCAGGCCGACGGCTTCGTACAGGATGGTCGAGGGGGCGGGGAAGTCCAGGTCGTCGCTGACGACGAACCGGATCACCAGCTCCCCGAGAACGAGGAACCCCGCGGCGCCGGCGGCGCCGCGGAGCAGTCGTGCACCGGTCATCCGCTTGACGGCGCCGCGATGACGGACTTCACGTCGATCGGGCTCTTGAGGTAGCCGTACTCGAGCATCAGGTCGGCGACCTTCTGCAGGCGGTTCTCGTTCAGCTCACTCGGGTAGGTGCCGAGCGTGATCACCGATGCCGTCTTGGCGTCGATCTTCGTGTACGTCGGCAGCATGGCCTCGATCTCCTTGCGGTCGGAGGAGGCGAGCTGCTGGGCCTTGGAGATCGCGCGCTGGAAGGCGGCCAGCGTCTTCGGGTACTTCGCGGACCACTCCTCGCTGGCCATCCAGCCGGCGATGGGGAGGTCCTCCGTCTGGCCGGTCATCGTGTCGGCCAGCTTGCGGAAGCCGTTCGCGCTCTGGTTGGCCGTGATGAACGGCTCGGTGATCCAGCCGGCGTCGGCCTGGCCGCTCTTGATGGCGTTGCCCATGTCGGGGAACGGCTTCTCGACGAACTTGACGTCGGCCTTCGTGAGACCCGCCACCTTGAGCTGCGTCTCCACCGCCAGCGTGGCGACGTTGTTCAGGTTGTTGACCAGAACGGTCTTGCCCTTCAGGTCCGCCACGGTCTTAACCGGCGAGTTGCCGGGGACCATGATGTTGAAGGTGTTCGGGCCCGCCTGGTACATGTCGGCGACCAGCTTGATCTTCTTGCCGTTGCTGACGGCGAGGAAGGTCGAGACGTAGTTGGTCTGCGAGATGTCGAGCTGACCGCTCTCGACCATCGGCACGGCCACCGCGCCACCGGTGATCGGAACGGGCTCCACCGTCAGGCCCTCTTCCTTGAAGAAGCCCTTGGCGTTGGCGATATAGAGCGAAACGGGGTCGGGAATGGGGAGAGCCCCTACCTTGATGGTGGTTTTCTCCAAGCCGTTGCTGTTGGCTGAGGACGTCGGAGACTCGTTGCCTCCGCCGCAGCCGGCAAGGGTGAGAGCGACTGTGACGCCGAGAACAATGGCGTGACAGCGCAGTTTGCGTGTCATGGGGGGTTCTCCTACCAGGGGGGAAGCTTCTGGAGATCGGCACGGGATGCCGGGCGTGAAGCGTACCGGAGGGGAGATCCGATCGGCAGCACTATGCCTCGTATATGCAGTTTATCTGCTAAATATGACTGTCCACCTCTATAGATGTAAATATAGTGATACATCACCGTTATCGACCTAATGTCCGAATTGAAATGTTGGTTGCGCTCTGTGGTCAAGGGCTTGCGACGTGAACAATGTGTGACTTGGAACGGTTGAAAACTGGTGAGACGTTGGCTGAAGTATGAGGTTTGTGCTCAAATTGGGCCTCGAAACTTGCCTGCGATCACTCGTCCTCGCGACGAAGCCGCTGAGACCCCCCACAAGCAGGCCATGGCGAGAGGTTGCCACCAGTGAGGACAACAACGACCGGCCCCGGTCGTGGTAGGGCTCCGGACGTTCCGGAACAGTCTGTGGGCGGTGAGCTGCCGGAGGCGCAGTCGCCCAGGTCGGGTAGCCCGCTCGCGCTGCGCAACTGGCGTGTACGTACCCGCCTCATCGCTCTCATCGCCATCCCCACCATCGTGGGCGTGATCCTTGGCGCGCTGCGCGTCACCACCTCGATCAGCAGCGCGCAGGAATACCAGCACATCAGCGAGGTCGGCTCGCTGATCACCCAGCTCGGAGAGCTTTCCCGCGACGTCGGTCTCGAACGCGACCTGGCCAGCCGGTTCGTCGTCTCCGGCAAGCGCAGCATCGAGGCCAGCCGGCTCAAGAGCCAGCAGGAGATCGTGGACGCCAGCGTCAAGCGCACCTTGGCGGTCGCGAAGACGGCCGAGCCGTCGCTGTCCGACCTCGGCCGCAGGAACCTCGACCGCATCAGGACCCGGCTCAACCAGCTCCCGTCGCTGCGCGAAACCGCCAGCAAGTCGCAGCTCCCGCCGCTGCCGACGATGGAGAAGTACTCCGAGACCGTCGCCGACATGCTCCAGCTCTACGACGAGCTCGGCCAGGGCTCCACGGACGAGGCGCTCATCTCCACCTCCGCCGCGCTGCGGGCCATCGCCCGCGCCGAGGAGCAAGCCTCCAAGCAGCGGGCCCTGCTGACGATCGCGCTGGTGCGAGGCTCTTTCGAAGAGCCCGAGTTCGACGCCTTCCTCGACGCCCGATCCCGGCGCGAAGGCGAGCGGGCGTCGTTCCGCGCGGTGGCCACCCCCGCCCAGCGCCAGACCTTCGACAACACCGTCGCCAGCGTCAAGATCGGCCGCGCCGAGCTCTACATCACCAGGGCCGTGCTGCTCCAGAACGGCGGGCAGTCGCTGCTCAGGCTCGACCCTTCCACCAGGAAGGACACCGACCTCTGGTTCGAGTCCATCAGCGAGACCGTCGACCGGTTCCACCAGGTGCAGAAGTCGCTGTCGGAGCAGGTGGCCACCCGCAGTGCCGACGTCGCCAGCGGCGAACGGCAACTGGCCGCCATCAACATCGGCCTCGTGGTCGTGCTGCTGGTCCTGGTCCTCGCGATCACCGCCCTCATGGCCGGCTCGCTCGTACGGCCGCTGCGCCGCCTGCGCGGTGACGCGCTGAAGGTCGCCGGCCAGACCCTGCCGGAGCTCGTCCGCCAGTTGCGCAACAGCGATGTCAACCCCGAGCAGCTACGGGTGCCGCCGATCGAGATCTCCTCCAAGGACGAGATCGGTGAAGTGGCGCGGGCGTTCGACGAGGTGCACCGTGAGGCGGTGCGGCTGGCGGGTGAGGAGTCGCGGCTGCGCAGCAATGTGAACGCGATGTTCGTGAACCTGTCGCGGCGTAGTCAGACGCTGGTTGAGCGGCAGATCACCTTGATCGACGGGCTGGAGCAGGGCGAGCAGGACGAGCAGCGGCTCGGGAACCTGTTCAAGCTGGACCATCTGGCCACGCGTATGCGGCGTAACAGTGAGAACCTGCTGGTGCTGGCGGGTCAGGATCCGCCGCGCCGGTGGAGCCAGCCGGTCAAGCTGGTGGACGTGGCACGTGCCTCGCTCTCGGAGGTCGAGAACTACGAGCGGGTCGTCCTGGAGGTGCCCGAAGGCGTCTCCATCGCCGGACAGGCCGTCAACGACATCATCCACCTGCTCGCCGAGCTGATCGAGAACGCGCTGTCGTTCTCGCCCCGCGAGACCCGCGTACCCGTCTCCGGCAGCCGGATCGACGGCGGCGGCATCATGCTCTCCATCAGCGACTCCGGCATCGGCATGACCGGCGAGGAGCTGGTGCAGGCCAACGAGCGGCTGATGGACGCGCCCACCGTGGACGTCTCCGTCTCGCGCCGCATGGGCCTGTTCGTGGTCGCCAGGCTGGCCCACCGCCACGGCATCCGGGTGCAGCTGCGCCCGCACGGCTCGGGCGGCCTGACCGCCATGGTCCTCATCCCCGAGTCGCTGCTCGGCGCGCAGGCCCCGTCATACGCGGGCTCCACGCCCGCCGCGACCGGCGCTCCCGCCGGACCCTCCCGCGAGGAGGCGTTCAACACGCCGCAGCCGGTGGCGGCCAGCCCGTGGCCGGCCTCGTCCTACCAGCTCGGCCCCGGGCATCCGTCCTACCCGTCCTACCCGTCGGAGCCGGTCCCGCAGAACGGCTCCTGGCCGTCGACGCCCGCCTGGCCCGCCGAGGCAGGCGGCTGGATGTCCTCCGACTCCTCGGACTCCTCCTCCGACGTGTGGGTGTCCTCTCGCGGACCCGCGACGGGGGAGACGGCGCTGCCCCAGCGCGGCTCCCGGCCCGAGGAGGCCCGCCCGTGGTCGCGCGAGCAGCCGGCGTCCATGGCCCAGCGCTACGACTACCCGGAGACGGAGTCCGCCGCGACGGGCCCGATCCCGGTGGTGAAGCCGGCTTCGGCCGGCGACGAGTACCTGCCGATCTTCGCCTCGGTCGAGTCGGCCTGGTTCGACCACGGCGTCGAGGGCGGCGCCACCTGGGGCTCGGCCAAGGCCGACGCCGGCTGGAGCGCCGCGGAGGCCGTGGTGGAGCCGGTACGTGACGGCGCGACCGCGGCCGGGCTGCCCAAGCGGGTGCCCAAGGCCAACCTGGTGCCCGGCTCGGCCGACACCGTCTCGGCACCGAAGGGCGTCGCCCCCATGCCGGCGGTCTCGCCCGACCGGGTGCGCAGCAGGTTGTCCAGCTTCCAGCAGGGCTTCAGAGCCGCACGCGACGACATCAGCGAGGGCAGGACGTACTCGTCCGGCCCGATGAACAACAGTAGGGATGAGGGCGCATGAGCGAGCGAAGCGAGCGGCCAGTCGAGCACAGCCGACTGTCGTTCATGCGACCGGCGGAGGAGAGCGTATGAACGACCTGAGCCACGCGGCACGCGGGGTGGATTGGTTAATCACCGACTTCGTCAGTACCGTTCCGGGGGTCGCGCACGCGGTGGTCGTCTCGTCCGATGGGTTGCCGTTGGCGGCTTCGTCGGGTTTTCCGGCTGATCGGGCTGATCAGCTGGCTGCGATCGCGTCGGGGTTGGTGAGTTTGACGCAGGGTGCGGCCAGGGTGTTCGAGGGTGGTGCGGTCAATC
>NZ_VCKX01000035.1 GCF_005889725.1 Nonomuraea zeae | reverse complement strand
AGAGACAGTCGCCGGGGCCGGCCTTGGCGAGGCGGGGGACCAGGAGCTCGCCGTCGCGTACGGCGGCCTGCGGCTCGTCGGAGATCCAGCCGTCGTGGCCGCCCTGACCGGCGTCCAGGAGGTGGAAGCGGCCAGGGTGCTCGTTCTGGGCGGTGCGGACCAGGCCCCAGACGGTGGCGGCGGCCAGGTCGGTGACGGCGTCGCCGGGGCCGGTCGCGACGGCTCCGCGGGTGACGAAGACCATCCGCGAGTCGGCGAGGCGGTCGTCGGCGAGGAAGTCCTGGATCAGGAGCAGCGTCCGCTGCGCCAGGGCGTGGGTGGCTTCGAGATGGTCGCCGTCCTCGCCGCGGATGGGGACGACGATGATCTCGGGGGCGTCTTCCCGCAGCGTGGCCAGGTCATCGAGGACGACCGACTCGACCGGCTCCGGGGCCGGCAGCGACGTCCACTCCATCCGGTAGAGGGATTCGGCGGCGGTGGAGACCTGGCCGGCGGAGACCACGCGGGACGTGAGGGACTCGATGGTCGCGACCGGCGCGCCCGACGCATCGGTGATCGCCAGCGAGACCACGTCCCTGCTGATCGTCGACACCCGCACCCGCAGGCTCGTGGCGCCCGGCGCGTGCAGCGAGACGCCGCTCCAGGTGAACGGGAGGCTCACCTTGCCGTCGGTCAGTGCCTTGAGCGCGGAGGGGTGCAGCGCGCTGTCGAGCAGGGCCGGGTGGATGCCGAACTTGCGGGCGAGGTCGTGCTGGTCCTCGGGCAGGCCGATCTCGGCGTAGACGTCGTCGCCGAGCTCCCACGCCGCCCGCAGCCCCATGAACGGCGGGCCGTAGTGGTAGCCGCGGTCGCTCAGCCGCTCGTACAGGCCGTCGAGGTCGATCCGCGTCGAGCCCTCGGGCGGCCAGGCGGCCGGCGGCGTGGGGGGAACGGGCTCGCGGGTGGTGAAGCAGCCGCTGGCGTGGTGGGTCCACTCGTCCTCGTCCGGCCGGCGGGAGTGGACGGTGAAGGCGCGGCGGCCGTCGTCCGGCGCGGCGACGCTCACGTGCAGGGTCCTGGCCGCGTCCTCGGGGATGGCCAGGAAGGCGTGGTGGGTCAGCTCGTCGATGTGCGTCATGCCGACGTGGTGGGCGGCGTGCAGCAGGAAGTCGATGTAGGCGGTGCCCGGAAGGACGACGGTGTCGTGGACGGCATGCCGGCTGAGCCAGGGGTGGTCGCTCAGCGACACGCGGCCGGTGAACTGGTGGCTGCCGTCAGGCAGCTGGGTCGCGGTGTGCAGCAGCGGGTGGCTCAGGTTGCGGTCGCCGCCGGTCTGGGGGGCGGTGAACCAGTACGACTGGTGCTGGAAGGCGTAGGTGGGCAGCGTGACGGGGTGGGCGCCGGGGTAGAGCGTGCCGGGGTCGGTGGCGAGCTGGGCCAGGGCGGTGGCCAGGGTGGTGGTCTCGGGCACGCGCTGGCTCCTGGTCGGGATGGCGCGGCCGGCCTGGGCGGCGAGGGGCGTGAGCGCGGCGTCGGGGCCGAGCTCGACGTAGGTGGTGACGCCGCGTTCCTGGAGGGTGGTGAGGGTGTCGGCGAAGCGGACCGGCTGGAGCAGGTGCCGGGTCCAGTACGCGGCGGTGCGCAGGTCGTCGCCGGCGGCGAGGTCGCCGGTGAGGTTGCAGACGATGGGGATCGACGGCGGCTGGTAGTCGAAGTCCGCCAGTGCCTGGGTGAGCTGGTCGGCGACGGGCTCCATCTGGGCAGAGTGGAAGCCGTTCTGGACCTTCAACGGGCGGGTCTTGTACCCGGCTTCGGCCAGGGTCGAGGTGAGGGCCTGGACCGGGTCCCGGTGTCCGGAGATGACCAGGGAGGTGGCGGTGTTGACGGCGGCGATGGAGACCTCGGGGGTCAGGTAGGGGGCTAGCTCCTGCTCGGTGATGGTGACGGCGGTCATGGCGCCGTCGGGTGGGAGGGTGGCCATGAGGGCGGCGCGGGTGGTGACCATGCGGGCGGCGTCTTGGAGGTTGAGGACGCCGGCGAGGTGGGAGGCGGTGATTTCGCCGAGTGAGTGGCCTGCGTAGTAGTCGGCGGTGATGCCGTGGTGGGCGAGGAGGCGGTGCAGGGCGATCTGGAAGGCGAAGATGGCCGGTTGGGTGTAGCGGGTGTCGTTGAGCGCGTCGGCGTCGGTGAACATGACGTCTTTGAGTGGACGTTCGAGGTGGGTGTCCAGGACGGCGCACACTTCGTCGAGCGCTTCGGCGAAGACGGGCTGGGTGCGGTAGAGGTCGGCGCCCATGCCGGCCTGCTGGCTGCCCTGGCCGGTGAACAGGAAGGCCGTCTTGCCGGGGGGCTGGTGAATGGTGAGGCCAGGTGCAGGCTGCCCGTCGGCCAGGGCGCGCAGGGTCTCCGAGAAGTCCTCGCGGGTCGTGCCCACCACCGCCGCCTGGTGCGGGAACTGGGCGCGGGTGGTGGCCAGGGCGTAACCGACGTCGGCCGGCGACAGCTCCGGGTGCGCGTCCAGATGGTCGGCCAGTCTGGCGGCCTGGTCACGCAGCGCCTGCTCGGTCTTGCCCGACAGGGCCCAGGGGATCGGGCCGTCCGGATCGGGCGTCCGGGGCGCGGTCTGGGCGGGCGCGGCCTCCAGGATGAGGTGGGCGTTGGTGCCGCTGATGCCGAAGGAGGACACGGCGGCCCGGCGGGGCCGGTCGTCGTGCTCGGGCCAGGGCGTCGGCTCGGTGGCCAGGGCGACCGCGCCGGCCTCCCAGTCCACGTGGTGGCTGGGCGCGTCCACGTGCAGGGTCTTGGGCAGCAGCCCGTGCCGCATCGACAGGGCCATCTTGATGACCCCCGCGACACCCGCGGCGGCCTGCGTGTGGCCGATGTTGGACTTGATCGACCCCAGCAGCAGCGGCGTCTCCGGCTCGTGCGCCCGGCCGTACGTGGCCAGCAGCGCCTGCGCCTCGATCGGGTCGCCGAGCGAGGTCCCCGTGCCGTGCGCCTCGACGGCGTCCACGTCGGCGGCCGTCAGGCGGGCGTCGGCCAGCGCCTGGCGGATCACCCGCTGCTGGGCGGGGCCGTTCGGGGCGCTCAGGCCGTTGCTCGCGCCGTCCTGGTTGACCGCGCTGCCGCGGATGACCGCCAGGATCGGACGCCCGTTCGCCCGCGCGTCCGCCAGCCGCTCCAGCACGACCATCGCCGCGCCCTCGCCCCACGCCGTGCCGTCGGCCGCGTCGGCGAAGCTCTTGCACCGGCTGTCGGCCGCGAGCCCGCGCATCTTGCTGAACTCGAGGAACATCCCGGGCGCCGACATGATCGTGGCGCCGCCGGTCAGCGCCAGCTCGCACTCCCTGTTGCGCAGCGCCTTGACCGCGAGATGCATCGCCACGAGCGACGACGAGCAGGCCGTGTCCAGGGTGATCGCCGGGCCTTCGAGCCCGAGACAGTACGCGATCCGGCCCGAGGCGACGCTGATGTGGTTACCGGTCAGCAGGTAGCCCTGGATGCCCTCCTCGCCGGTGTGGCAGAGCGAGACGTACTCCTGGCCGACGACGCCCGCGAACACGCCCGTGCGGCTGCCGCGCAACGTGGCCGGGTCGATCCCCGCCCGCTCCAGCGCCTCCCACGAGGTCTCCAGCATGAACCGCTGCTGCGGGTCCATGGCCAGCGCCTCGCGCGGGCTGATGCCGAAGAAGTCCGCGTCGAACTGGTCGGCGTCGTAGAGGAAGCCGCCCTCGCGCGCGTACGTCTTGCCGATCGCGTCCGGGTCCGGGTCGTACAGCTGGTCGATGTCCCAGCCGTCGCGGTTCGTCGGGAAGGGCCCGATGGCGTCGGTCCCGTCGGCGATCAGCCGCCACAGGTCCTCGGGCGAGCGCACCCCGCCGGGGAACCGGCAGCCGACGCCCACGATCGCGATCGCGTCGGCGTCCTCGCCCTGCGCGACCGGTGCCGCCGCGACGATCTCGGCCTCGTCGTCGATCTCCCCGACCAGCTCGTCACGCAGGTACTCGACCAGCGCGGCCGGCGTCGGATAGTCGAAGATCAACGTCGCGGGCAGCCGGATCCCGCTCGCGGCCGTCAGGCTGTTGCGCAGCTCGACCGCCGTCAGCGACACCAGGCCCAGGTCCTGGAACGTCCGCTTGGCGTCGACGCCCTCGGCGTTCGCGTGGCCGAGCACGGTCGCGATGTGGCCGCGTACCAGGCCGAGCAGCACTTCCCGCTGCCGGTCGGGGCCGAGCCCGGCGAGCTGCTGCTGCAGCGGCGCGCCCGAGCCCGCGGTCCTGTCCACGGTACGGCGGGCGGTGCGCACCAGGTCGCGCAGCAGCGCGGGCGGCACGCTCGACCCCGACGGGCGGGTGTTGAGCTTGGCGGGCGCGAGCAGCGTGCGGCCGCTGGTCAGGGCGGCGTCCAGGAGGCTGAGCCCGGTCTCGGCCGGCATGGGGAGCAGGCCGGTACGCGCCAGGCGCCGGGTGTCACCGGCGTCCAGGGTCGCGCCCATGCCGGTGTCCCAGAGGCCCCAGGCGAGGGAGGTCCCCTGCACCCGGTGGGCGAGGGCGTCGAGGTAGGCGTTGGCGGCGGCGTAGTTGGCCTGGCCCGGGTTGCCGATGAGCCCCGCGACCGAGGAGTACAGGACGAACGCGTCGAGGTCGCCGGTCAGCTCGTGCAGGTGCCAGGCCGCGTCGGCCTTGGCCCGCAGGACGGCGTGCAGCTGGCCGGGCGTGAGGGCGTCGATCGTGGCGTCCTGGAGTACGCCCGCGGTGTGGAAGACGGCGGTGAGCGGGTGGTCGGCCGGGATGCCGCCGAGCAGGGCGGCCAGGGCGGCGCGGTCGGCGGTGTCGCAGGCGGCGACGGTGACCTGGGCGCCGAGCGCTTCCAGCTCGGCGGTCAGGTCCGCGGCGCCGGGGCTGCCGGGGCCGCGGCGGCTGACCAGCAGCAGGTGGCGGACGCCATACCTGGTGACGAGCCGCCGGGCCAGGAGACCGGCCAGCGCGCCGGTGCCGCCCGTGATCAGGACGGTGCCGTCCGGGTCGATCGTGACGGGCACGGGCTCCGCCTCGGCGACCTTGGCCAGGCGCGGCACGAGGAGCTTGCCGTCGCGCACCGCGGCCTGCGGCTCGCCGGTGATCCAGCCCTCGTGGCCGGGCCGGTCGATGTCCACGATGGAGAAGCGGTCCGGGTGCTCGTTCTGCGCGGTGCGGACCAGGCCCCAGACGGTGGCGGCGGCCAGGTCGGTGACGGGGTCGCCGGGGCCGGTCGCGACGGCACCCTGAGTGACGAGGACGAGGCGGGAGCCGGTGAGGCGGTCGTCGGCCAGGAAGTCCTGGATCAGGCGGAGCGTCCGCTCGGCCACCGCGTGGGTGGCTTCGAGGTGGTCGCCGTCCTCGCTGCGGATGGGGACGACGATGACCTCGGGCGCACCCGGCAGGGCGGCCAGGTCGCCGTCGAGCACGACCGACTCGACCGACTCGACCGGCTCCGGTGTCGGCACCTCCTTCCAGGCGACCTCGTAGAGCGGGTTCTCGCGGGAGGCGTCCATCTGCTTGGACGACACGGCGCGCACGGTGAGCGAGTCGATCGCCGCCACCGGCGCGCCGGACGGCGACGTGATCGTCAGCCGCAGCGTGTCCTTGCCGATGTAGTCGAGCCGGACCCGGAGCGTGGTCGCGCCGGTGGCGTGCAGGGACACGCCGCCCCACGAGAACGGCACCAGCACCTGCCCCGGCCCGTCACCACGCACGCCGCTCTGCGCCGAGTCGATCACGATCGGGTGGATGGCGCAGTCCAGCAGCGCCGGGTGGATGCCGTACGCGCCGGGGTCGGCCCCGTCGGGCAGCGACACCTCCGCGTAGTAGGACTCGCCCGCCCGCCAGGCGGCGCGCATGCCGAGGAACAGCGGGCCGTACCCGAGCCCGACCCCGGCCAGCCGCTCGTAGTGCTCCTCCCGGTCCACCGGGACCGCGCCGGCCGGCGGCCACTGGCCCTCGATGAGGCGGGGCGCCTGCTCGGCCTTCGCCATGACGCCGGCCGCGTGCTGCGTCCACTCGCCGTCCTCGGAGGCGTCCTCCGGACGCGAGTGCACGGTGAACGAGCGCTTGCTGTCGGCGTCGGCGGCCCCGATCACGAGCCGGACGCTGCGCGCCTCACCCTCCGCGACCGACAGGAACACGTAGTGCGTCAGCTCCTCGATCTGGTCGCAGCCGATGTGGTGGGCGGCGTGCAGGAGCAGGTCGATGTAGCCGGTGCCGGGGAAGATGAGGGTGCCGTGGATGGCGTGCTCGGCGATCCACGGCTGGTCGTGCAGGGTGATGCGGCCGGTGAACAGGTGGCTGCCGTCGGGGAGGTCGGCCGTGGCGTGCAGGATGGGGTGTTTCGTGGCCGACAGGCCGAGGCCGGCGGGGTCGCCGCTGTTCTGGGGGGAGGCGAGCCAGTACGACTGGTGCTGGAAGGCGTAGGTGGGCAGCGTGACGGGGTGGGCGCCGGGGTAGAGCGTGCCCGGGTCGGCGGGGAGCTGGGCCAGGGCGGTGGCCAGGGTGGTGGTCTCCGGCTTGCGCTGGCTTCTGGTGGGGACGGCGTGGCCGGCCTGGGCGGCCAGCGGGGTGAGCGCGGCGTCCGGGCCCAGCTCCACGAACGTGGTCACGCCGAGCTCCTGAAGGGTGGTCAGGGTGTCGGCGAAGCGGACCGGGCGCAGGAGGTGTTGCGTCCAGTACGCGGCGGTGCGCAGGTCGTCGCCGGCGGCGAGGCGGCCGGTGAGGTTGCAGACGATGGGGATCGACGGCGGCTGGTAGTCGAAGTCCGCCAGTGCCTGGGTGAGCTGGTCGGCCACGGGCTCCATCTGGGTGGAGTGGAAGCCGTTCTGGACGTTGAGCGGCCGGGTCTTGTACCCGGCCTCGGCCAGGATCGCGGTCAGGGCGTGGACCGGCTCGTGGTGTCCGGAGATCACCAGGGAGGTGGCGGTGTTGACGGCGGCGACCGACACGTCGGGGGTGAGGTAGGGCTGGAGCTCCTCCTCGGTGATCGTGACCGCCGTCATCGCGCCGTCGGGCGGCAGGCTGGCCATGAGCGCCGCGCGGGTGGTGACCATGCGGGCGGCGTCTTCGAGGTTGAGCACGCCGGCGAGGTGGGAGGCGGTGATCTCGCCCAGGGAGTGGCCCGCGTAGTAGTCGGCGGTGACGCCGTGGTGGGCGAGCAGCCGGTGCAGGGCGACCTGGAAGGCGAAGATCGCCGGCTGGGTGTAACGCGTGTCGTTGAGCAGGTCCCTGTGCACGGCCTCGAACATGATGTCCCGCAGCGGCCGTTCGAGGTGCGCGTCCAGCGCCGCGCACACCTCGTCGAGCGCCTCGGCGAAGACGGGCTCGGTGCGGTAGAGGTCGGCACCCATGCCGGACTGCTGGCTGCCCTGCCCGGTGAACAGGAAGGCCGTCTTGCCGGCGGGCGGGGGCTGGTGGTGGGTGAGGTTGACCGCGGGCTGCCCGTCGGCCAGGGCGCGCAGGGCCTCATCGAAGTCGTCGCGCGTGGCGCCCACCACGGCCGCCTGGTACGGGAAGCGGCTGCGGGCGGTGGCCAGCGTGTAGCCCACGTCGGCCGGGGACAGCTCGGGATGCGCCCGTACGTGGTCGGCCAGGCGGGCGGCCTGCTCGCGCAGCGCCTGCTCGCTCTTGCCCGACAGGATCCAGGGGATCGGGCCGCCGGTGACGGCGGGCTCGACGGCGGCCGGGGTCACCGCTTCGAGGATGACGTGGGCGTTCGTCCCGCTGATCCCGAACGAGGACACCGCGGCCCGGCGGGGCCGGTCGCCGGCGAGCTCGGGCCAGGGGGTCGGCTCGGTGAGCAGGCTGACCGCCCCGGCCGTCCAGTCCACGTGGTGGCTGGGTGCGTCCACATGCAGAGTCTTGGGCAGCAGCCCGTGCTGCATGGCCTGGACCATCTTGATGACGCCGGCGACGCCGGCGGCGGCCTGGGTGTGGCCGATGTTGGACTTGATCGAGCCGAGCCAGAGCGGGGTCTCCCTGTTCTGGCCGTAGGTGGCGAGCAGCGCTTGGGCCTCGATGGGGTCGCCCAGCGTGGTGCCGGTGCCGTGCGCCTCGACGGCGTCCACGTCCGACGGCTGCAGCCCGGCGGACGACAGCGCCTCCCTGACCACGCGCTGCTGCGAAGGGCCGTTCGGCGCGCTCAGGCCGTTGCTGGCCCCGTCCTGGTTGACCGCGCTGCCCCGGACGACCGCCAGCACGCGATGCCCCTGGGCCAGCGCGTCCGACAGGCGCTCCAGCACCAGGACCGCCGCGCCCTCAGCCCACGCCGTGCCGTCGGCCGCGGCCGAGAATGGCTTGCACCGGCCGTCGGGCGCGAGCCCGCGCTGGCGGCTGAACTCCAGGAACATCCCCGGGCCCGCCATGACGGTGGCGCCGCCCGCCAGGGCGAGGCCGCACTCCCCGTTGCGCAGCGCCTGCACCGCCAGGTGCAGCGCCACCAGCGACGACGAGCACGCGGTGTCCACGGTGACCGCGGGCCCCTCCAGGCCGAGCGTGTACGAGATGCGCCCCGAGGCGACGCTGAGCGTGGTGCCGGTCAGCAGGTGCCCCTGGATGCCCTCCTCGCCGGTGTGGCAGAGCGAGGCGTACTCCTGGCCCATGACCCCCGCGAACACCCCGGTACGGCTGCCGCGCAGCGCGACCGGGTCGATGCCGGCCCGCTCGACCGCCTCCCACGACGTCTCCAGCAGCAGCCGCTGTTGCGGGTCGATGGCGAGCGCCTCGCGCGGGCTGATGCCGAAGAAATCGGCGTCGAACCGGTCGGCGTCGTAAAGGAAGCCGCCCTCTTTCGCGTACGTCTTCCCGATCGCCTCGGGGTCCGGGTCGAACAATTCGGGCAGCGCCCAACCCCGGTTGCCCGGGAACGGGCCGATCGCGTCGACACCGTCGGCGACCAGCCGCCACAGCTCCTCGGGTGAGGCGACACCGCCGGGGAAACGGCAGGCCATGCCCACGATCGCGATCGGCTCACGCCTGCTCGCCTCGGCCTCGGCCAGCCGCTTGCGGGTGTGGTGCAGATCGGTGGTCACGCGCTTGAGGTAGTCGCGGAGCTTTCCGTCATTCGCCATCTGAAGTTCACACCTTCACAATCACCGGGAGCGGTCAGCTCTCGTTTCCGACCATTCCGAGCTCGTGGTCGATGAAGTCGAAGATTTCCTCGTCCGTAGCGGACTCGAGTTTTTCCGTGGTGTCGTCGCCGAGAATCCGGTTCAGGCTGAACAGGAAGCTGCGCGTCTGGGACGCGATCTCGGCGCAGGTCGCCTGGTCGGGCGGGCTCTCGAGGATGGACGCGTGCAGCGCCTCCAGGTCGAGGCCGGTGGGCGCCAGGTGGCCCTCGATGAACGCGACGACGGCGACCGGCGTCGGGTGGTCGAACAGCAGCGTGGCCGGCAACCGCAGGCCGGTCGCTGCGCTCAGCCTGTTGCGCAGCTCCACGGCGGCGGCCGAGTCGAAGCCGAGCCGCTTGAAGGCCTGCTCCATGTCGACGGCTTCCGGGGTGGCATGGCCGAGCACGGCGGCCACGTTCGCGCGGACGAGCCCGATCAGGGCGCGCTCCCTGTCGTCGGGGTCGAGCGAGCTCAGCCGCTCCGCCCACGACTCACCGGGACCGTCCTGCTCGCCGGCGGCGGGGGCCGCGGACGGAGCCGCGACTGCGGCCGGCTCGACGAGGATCAGCCGCTCCCCGCCGTGGTCGAGCGCCCAGAGTGCCGCCGACGCGGCGATCCGCGCCGTCACGACGTCCCGGGAGCCCCACACGACGGAGGTGGCCGGCAGGCCGCGCGAACGCCGCTCCCGCACCAACCCGCCGAGCACCGACCCGGCCATGGCACCCGCGATCACGTCCACAGCGCCGGTCCCATCCGCAGTGCCGGGGCTGTCACCCGGGTCGGTCCCGTCGCGCGGGTCGCCGGTGATCCAGGTGGCCGGGGAGATGACGACGAAGGCGGACACGGTCTCGGCCGAGGCGCAGGCGTCTAGGGCGCGGGCCTCGCCGGCCGTCAGCGGGCCGGTGACGAAGACGGCGGCCGGCGAGCAGCCGGGCGGCAGGTCGCCGAGCGAGACGCGGACGGCGCGCTCGCCGAGGTCGGCGTCGAGCGACGGGTCGGCGGGGAAGCCGGCCAGGAGCACGCGCTCCGCGCCGCCCGAGGCCAGCAGCCGGGCGAGATGCCCGCCGCACTCGGCATGGCCGCCCGTCACGAGCACCGTCCCGGTGGACCGCCGCCCAGGGCGTGGGCCTGGCCCGCCCAGGCCGGTGGGGGCCAGGTGCCGCGACCGTGCGCCCGAGGGGCTCACGGCGACCTGGCCCCCGTTGCCCGGATCGGCCAGGATCCCTGCCAGGAGACCGACCGAGCGCTCGTCGAGCTGTGGGGGAAGCTCGACGACCCCGCCCCAGAGGCGGGGGAAGGCCCGCGCCAGCGCCGGACCCAGGTCCCAGAGCTGGGCCTGCGCCGGGCTGGGCGGGCAATCCTCATCACGTTCGTCCACCGCGCCACGGGTGACGCACCACAGGCGGAGGTCGCCGGGCCCGCCATCAGACGCGCTGCGCAGCAGGTCGAGGAGGGCGGACACGTGGGTGGCCGGGCGGTCGTCCGGCAGGGCCAGCAGGGACAGCACGCCGGACACCGGGGCCTCGTCCAGGGCGGCGGAGACCGCGCTCAGCTCGTCCGTGGAGTCGATCTCGATGGGCGTGACGTCCATGCCGGCCGCCGCCAGCCCCTCGGCCACCGTCGCGGCTTCCGGGGGGACGGCCGGGCCGGGCAGCAGGACCAGCCACCTGCCGCCGGCCCGGCCCGTGGGGGAGGGAAGTCTGGTCCAGGAGAGCCGGTGGGCCCAGCGCTCCAGCTCGTTCGCGTCGTCCTGCCGCCGGTGCCACTCCGCCAGCGCGGGCAGCACGGTGTCCAGTGCCTGGCGGCCATGCTCGTCGAGGCCGAGGGTCCTGGCCAGGGTCGCCGCGTCGGCGCCGGCCACGGCGGGCCACCAGCCCGCGTCGGCCCGCTGCGCGGGAACGTCCTCGGGCCAGTGGCGTTCGCGCTGGAAGGCGTACGTGGGCAGCGGCACGCGGCGGGCGCCGAGCGGGGCGAAGACGGCCTCCCACGACACCGCCACACCACGGTCGTGGGCCTGGCCGAGCATGGACAGGTAACGGCGGAGCCCGCCGTCGTTCCTGCGCAGGGTGCCGATGGCGGTGACCTCGCCGGCCGTCCGGGCGGCGCTCTTCAGCAGCGCCCCCGGGTGGGTCCGGCCGCCGCCGGCCGCGCCCGACCGGGACCCGCCGGGCCCCTGCGCGTCCGGTGACGCGCTCGGGCGCGTGCGGACGTCGCCCGCGATGTCCTGGATGCCGGCCACCAGGAGCGGGTGCGGGCTGGACTCGATGAAGACCTGGTAGCCGGTCTCGATGAGGGCCCGGGTGGTCTGCTCGAACAGGACGGGGCGGCGCAGGTTCTCGTACCAGTACGCGGCGTCGAGCGTCGCGGTGTCCACGGCCGTGCCGGTGACCGTGGAGTAGAAGGCCACGTCCGAGGCGGCGGGCTCGATGCCGGCCAGCAGCCCGAGCAGCCGGTCGCGGATCTCCTCCACGTGGACGCAGTGCGAGGCGTAGTCGACGGGGACGCGACGCGCGCGGACGTCCTTGGCCGCGCACGCCGCAAGCAGATGGTCGATGGCCTCGACGTCCCCCGAGACCACGGTCGTCGCGGGGCCGTTCATGGCGGCCACGCTCAACGCGCTCGCCGGCCCGGTCAGCAACTCGGAGGTCTCCTCGACGGGCAGCGGGACGACCGCCATCCCGCCCTTGCCGGACAGCGCCGACAGCGCCTGGGCGCGCAGGGCCACCACCCGGGCGGCGTCGCGCAGGCTGAGCGCACCGGCGACGTACGCGGCCGCGATCTCGCCCTGGGAGTGCCCGATGACCGCGTCCGGCTCGACCCCGGCCGAGCGCCAGAGCGCCGCCAGCGAGGTCATCAGCGCGAACAGCGCGGGCTGCACCACGTCGGCGCGGTCCAGCGGCGGCGCCCCCGGCTCCCCGCGCAGCAGGCCGAGCAGCGACCAGCCGGTGATCGGGTCCAGCTCGCGGGCACAGGCCGCCAGGTGGCTCGCGAACACGGGGGACGACGCCATCAGCTCCGCCGCCATGTCCGGCCACTGGGAGCCCTGACCGGGGAAGATGAAGACGACCTTGCGGCGGGGCCCGGCGGGGGCGTGCTCGATCGCGCTCTCGCCGCGGGCCAGCGCGGCCAGGCCGGCGCGGAAGCCGTCCAGGTCCTCGGCCGTGACCGAGGCGCGCCTGGGGAAGTGCGTGCGCGTGGTGGCCAGGGAGTAGCCGAGGTCGGCCGGGGACAGGCCGGGGTGCTCGTCCAGGTGCGCGGCCAGACGCCTGGCCTGCTCGCGTACCGCCTGGTCGGAGACGCCGGACAGCACCCACGGGACAGCCCGCGGCGGCTCGGTGTCGGCCCGTGCCGGTCCCGCCTCGCCGGGGGTCCGCGTCGTGAGGTCGGTGGCGGCTCGTGGCGGTCCCGCCTCGCCGGAGGTCCGCGTCGCGGGGGCGGCGGGCGGTTCGGAGAGTACGACGTGGCAGTTCGCACCGCCCATGCCGAACGAGCTCACCCCCGCCACCAGCGGACCCTCCGGCCACGCGGCCGGCTCGTCCTGCACCCGCAGGTTCAGCTCGCGCAGCGGGATGTCCGGGTTCGGGCGCTCGAAGTGCAAGGACGCGGGGATCTGCCGGTGATGGATGCTCAGGACCGTCTTGACCAGCCCGGCGATCCCGGAGGCGCCCTCCAGGTGGCCGATGTTCGTCTTGACCGAGCCCACCCGCAGCGGATCGCCCGCGGGCCGGGCCACCCCGAACGCCGCGCCCACGGCGGCCGCCTCGATCGGGTCGCCCACGCGGGTGCCCGAGCCGTGCAGCTCCACGTACCGCACGTCGGAGGGCTGGAGCCCGGCTCTGGCGCAGGCCCGCAGCAGCACCTCGGACTGGGCGCGCGGGCTCGGCACGGTCAGGCCGTCGGTCAGCCCGTCGGTGTTGACCGCGCTGCCGCGGATGACGGCGTAGACGCGGTCACCGTCGGCCAGCGCCCTGGCCAGCGGCTTGAGCACGACCACCGCGCCGCCCTCGCCGCGCACGTAGCCGTTGGCCCCGGCGTCGAAGGTGCGGCAGCGGCCGTCGGGGGACAGGGCGCCGAGCAGCGCGACGCTCGTGGTGGTCGCGCCGAGGATGTTCAGGTTCACGCCGCCCGCCACGGCCAGCTCGCACTCCCCGGCGCGCAGGCTGTCGCAGGCCAGGTGGACCGCGATGAGGGAGGAGGACTGCGCCGTGTCGACGGTCATGCTCGGACCGCGCAGGTCCAGCGCGTACGACACGCGGTTCGCGATCAGCCCCCGATTGAGTCCCGGCAGCGTGTAGGGCGAGAGCTCGCCCCCGTTGAGCACGAGTCCCGCGTAGTCGCTGGAGATCGCGCCCACGAAGATCCCGGTCGTCCCGCCGGCCAGCACGCGCGGCACGATGTAGGCGTCCTCCAGCGCCTCCCAGCTCAGTTCGAGCGTGAGGCGCTGGTGCGGGTCCATCGCCACGGCCTCCCGGGGGGAGATGCCGAAGAACCCGGCGTCGAAACGGTCGATGTCGTCGAGGAAGCCCCCATGCCTGACGCTGGGTCCGGCACTGGGTCCGGCACTGGGTCCGGCACTGGGTCCGGCACTGGGTCCGGCACTGGGTCCGGCACTGGGTCCGGCACTGGGCCTGACGTCGGATCGGGCTCCGGGCCGGCCGGGCCAGCGGCCGGCCGGCACCTCGGAGACCGCGTCCACACCGTCGCGGAGCAGCCGCCAGAACTCCCGCGGGCCGGCGGCGCCGGGCAGTCGGCAGGACAGCCCGATGATCGCGACGGCCTCGGTGGCGGACGTGTGGTCACTCGTCATCGCAGCGGGCCGTCCTTCGTGGTCGGGGATGTCCTGTTCATCCTGGGCGGGGCCGCTTAAGCGGCCCTAACGCCCTTCTTTGCCCGTCGGCCGTGCGGCTCTCGCCGGTCAGCCGCACAGCGTGATGGTCGTGGTGAACCGGGTCTGGTCGGGGGCCGGCCGGCCGACGAAGACGAAGTCGCGGGTGCCGACCTTGCCGCGCAGCCACCCGCCGGTCCCGACGGCGGTCATGGAGGTGGTCCCGCCGGAGATGACGTTCAGGATGGAGATGTTGGCGCCGCCGAACGTCGTCCCGCCGGCGATCTTCGAGGTGTACTGGAACAGCTCGAAGGGCTTGCCGTCGGCGCTCGCGTACACCACGAACTGGCCTTCCTCGGTGCCGACGAGCTTGCCGGCGGCGTCGTAGAAGTCGCTGTGGCTCTTCCCGTACTCGCCGACCCTGGTGGTCGGGTCGCCCGGGACCACGGTCGTGATGGTGACGTGCTCGGACAGGTTGGCGAATGTGACGCACTTGCCGCCGGTCGAGGCGCTGGCGGGGACGGCGGCGCACGTCAGGGTGAGCGCCGCCGCGAGGGCGAGTTTCCGCATGTCGGTTGATCCCTTTCGCAATGGGGCGGTGAGCGCACTCATCGTGATCGGGGGGCCTTAAGCCGCTCTAACGCCCTGACCGCCTTCAGCGCCGCATTGCCCGCCCTTCAGACCCGGTTGATGTGCTGGTCGCCCTCACACTTCTCAGAGAGGGCAGCCAGCCAATGGAGATCATCGGACGCGGCTTCCTGGCGCGGAACCTCAGGTCCCGCGCTCGCTCCCATCCCGGGGTGGTGGTCCTGGCCGCCGGTGTCACCGACACGCGGAACGCGTCCGAGGCCGACTACCACCGCGAGTCGGCCTTCGTCTACGACTGGCTGCGCCGGTGCGGACGCTGGGGCGAGACCCTGGTGTTCTTCTCCACCGCGTCGGCCGGCATGTACGGCGCGGAGGGGTGCCCCGGCCGCGAGGACGGCTTCGTCTTCCCCGGCACCCATTACGGCCGGCACAAACTCGCACTCGAACGGGTCATCGCGCTGTCCGGCGTGCGCCACCTCATCCTGCGGCTCGGCCACGTCGCCGGCCCGGACCAGCAGCCGCACCAGCTGCTCCCCTCGCTGGTGGAGCAGGTGCGCAGCGGCGTCGTCACCGTCTACCGGGGCGCCTGCCGCGACATGATCGACGTGGCCGACGCGGTGACCATCCTCGACGAGCTGCTCGACACCGGGCATGCGGACGAGGTGGTCAACGTCGCCTCCGGCGTGTCGGTCCCGGCCGAGCTGATCGTCGATCACCTGCAAGAGCGCCTCGGCCTCGCTCCGGAGCGCATCTACGTCGACGCGCACGGGACCTACTCGGTCTCGCTCGCGCGGCTCACCCGCCTGGTGCCCGCCGTGGCGGAGCTGGGGTTCGGCCCCGGCTACTACCGCTCAGTCATAGACCGATACGTGGAGGTCGCCGCACATGTCTAGCATGCGAGTGCTGTTCATCCCGCTCGCGTGGCCGTCGCACTACATGCCCATGGCGACGCAGGCGTGGGCCATGCGCGCCGCCGGGCACGACGTCCGGGTGGCCGGGCAGCCGGGTGTCGTCGACGCGATACTCCGCTCCGGCATGACGGCGGTGCCCGTCGGCGGCGGCTACGACCTGCTGGCCGGGCTCGCCGAGGTCCAGCGGCGGCTGAGCCAGCCGGCCAGCATGGGCGCGGCGCGGCAGCTGGCACCGGAGGAGCTCGCCAAGATCCTCTCCGCCCGGATGACCCCGCACGTCAAGGCCGCCGAGGCCATGGCCGACGACCTGGCCGCGTTCACCCGGAGCTGGCGGCCCGACCTGGTGATCGCCGACCCGACCGCGCTGGTGGCGCCGCTCGTCACGGAACCGGAGGGGATCCCGCTGGTCAGGCACCTGTTCGGGCCCGACGTCTCGCGGCACATCGGCTTCCCCGGCGCCGGGCTGCCCCCGGAGCGCTGGCCGGGCGAGCTCGTCGAGCTGTACAAGCGCTTCGGGGTGCTGCCGCGCGCGGACTACGCGGTGCACACCGTCGATCCGTGCCCGGCCCGGCTGCAGGTGCCGGTGCCGGCGCGGCTGCCCGTGCGCTGCGTCCCGTACAACGGGCCCGGCGTGCTGCCCGGCTGGCTGCACGACCCGCCGGGCCGGCCCCGCGTCTGCGTGAGCTGGAGCACGACCACCGCCGTGCCCGGCCTGCAGTCGCCCGACCGGTCCAAGGTGGCCGACATGCTGCGGGTGCTGGCCGGCCTCGACGTGGAGGCGGTCGTCACCGTACGGGACGGCGCGGCCTTCGCCCGCGAGCACGGCGACGCCGTACGCGCGGTCGAGAACCTCCCGCTGAACCTGCTGCTGCCGACCTGTGACGCGATCGTCCACCACGGCGGCGCCGGCACCATGCTGACGGCCGCCTACCACGGCGTCCCCCAGGTGATCGTCGCCCCCGTACCCGACCAGAGCTTCAACGCGGACCTGCTGGCCGACACCGGCGCTGGCGTGTCACTCAAGGCGGAGTCGGCCGATGCCGGCGACATCGAGTCCGGTGTGGCCAAGGTTCTGTTCGACGACCGCACGCGTGACGCGGCGGCGCTGCTCCGGCAGGAGATGCTGGCCCAGCCCTCGCCCGCGCAGGTGGTCACCACCCTTGAGGAAACACTATGAAGGCTCTTGTCCTGGCCGGCGGCGCCGGCACGCGGCTGCGGCCGCTCAGCCACAGCATCCCCAAACAACTCGTGCCCGTCGCGGGCCGTCCCGTGCTCTTCCACGGCCTCGACGCGCTGCGGGAGATCGGGATCACCGAGGTCGGCATCATCGTCAACGGCGTCGGCCGGCAGATCCGCGCGGCGGTGGGCGACGGCTCCGAGTTCGGCATGTCCATCACCTACCTGCGCCAGGACGACCCGCTGGGCCTCGCGCACTGCGTCATGATCGCGCAGGACTTCCTGGCCGGCGACGACTTCGTCATGTACCTGGGCGACAACATCTTCGCCGGCGGGCTGCTCACCCCGATGCTGGAGTTCCAGACGTTCCGTCCGGCCGTCCAGCTCGTCGTGACCAGGGTCGACGACCCCTCGCAGTCCGGGGTGGCCGAGGTCGAGAACGGCCGGGTCACGCGGCTGGAGGAGAAGCCCAAGCAGCCCAAGAGCGACCTGGCGGTGACCGGCGCGTACTTCTTCACCGGCGAGATCCACGAGGGCATCCGCAACATCACGCCCAGCAAGCGCGGCGAGTGGGAGATCACCGACGCCATCCAGTGGCTCGTGGCCGCCGGGCGCGAGGTCAGGGCCCACGTCTTCGAGGGCTTCTGGAAGGACACCGGCAACATGGGCGACCTGCTCGACTGCAACCGCGCCCTGCTGGAGGGCCTCGTGTCCGACCAGCGGGGGAGCGTGGACGGCAGCAGCGAGATCGTCGGCCCCGTGGTCATCGGGGCCGGAGCCAGGGTCGAGGGGTCGCGGATCATCGGCCCCGTCATCGTCGGGCCCGGCTGCGTCATCCGCGGCAGCGACGTCGGCCCGTACACCTCGATCGGCGCGGCCTGCACGCTGACCGACGCGGGCCTGCAGAACTCCGTGCTGCTCGACGAGGTCAGCGTGCACGGCGTGCGCGCCATCGAAGGCTCGCTGGTCGGCCGCTCGGCGCACGTGCGGCGCGGGCCGCTGCGCCTGGTCGTGGGCGACAACAGCAGACTGGAGGTGCCGCTGTGAGGCTGCTCGTCACCGGGGGAGCGGGGTTCATCGGCTCCTGCTACACGCGCAACGTGCTGGCCGCGAACTATCCGGGCACGGAAGGCGCCACGGTCACGGTCCTGGACAAGGTGACCTACGCGGCCTGTCTCGACAACCTGCCGATGGGGCATCCCGACCTCACGTTCGTCAAGGGCGACGTCTGCGACGGCCGGCTGCTGGCCGAGGTGCTGCCCGGGCACGACGCCGTGGTGCACTTCGCCGCGGAGTCGCACGTCGACCGCTCGCTCATGAGCGGCGCCGACTTCGCCATGACGAACGTCGTCGGCACCCAGACCCTGCTGGAGAGCTGCCGCCGGGCCGGCGTCGAGCGCGTCGTGCACGTCTCCACCGACGAGGTGTACGGCAGCATCTCCGAGGGCTCGTGGACCGAGGCGCTGCCGTTGGAGCCCAACTCCCCGTACGCCGCGTCCAAGGCGGCCAGCGACCTGATCGCGCGCGCGTACTGGCGCAGCCACGACCTGTCCGTGTCGGTGACCCGCTGCTGCAACAACTACGGCCCCTACCAGTTCGCGGAGAAGCTCATCCCGCTGTTCGTCACGAACCTGCTCAGAGGACGCACGGTCCCGCTGTACGGCGACGGCCACCACGTACGCGAGTGGCTGCACGTCGAGGACCACTGCAGGGCCATCCACCGGGTCCTGACCGGCGGTGGCGCGGGCGAGATCTACAACATCGGCGGCGGCGCGACGCTGACCAACCTGGAGCTGACCGGCCGCCTGCTGGAGCTGTGCGGCGCGGGATGGGACAGCGTGCGCAACGTCCCCGACCGCAAGGCGCACGACGAACGCTACTCGCTCGACTCCACCAAGATCGAGCGGACTCTGGGCTTCGCCCCCGAGGTGCCGTTCGACGTGGGACTGGCCGAGACCGTCGCCTGGTACCGCGACAACCGCTGGTGGTGGTCACGGGAGGTAGCGGCCTGATTAGGGGTGTGTCTGGGGTGCCCCCTGACCGGGGGCGCGCCCACGATTCAACTGGACACACGGACCGAACGCAGGCCCGCCTTCCTCTCTCTATCGAAAGGAGTTCACCCGTGTCTGAGCAGACAGCCACGGGCGGAGCGCCGGCCCAGGACAGCATCCCTGCCGGGCTGCTCAAACTGGCCGGCGCCATCATGCTCGGTTCCATCGTGATGCAGCTGGACGCGACCATGGTCAACGTCGCGTTCAACACGCTGCTGCACGAATTCCACTCCACGCTGCCCAAGATCCAGTGGATCGGCACCGGCTACATGCTGGCCATGGCGCTGACCATCCCGGCCACCGGCTGGGCGGTCGCCCGCTTCGGCAGCAGGCGGGTGTGGATCGCCTCGATCGGGTTGTTCCTGTTCGGGTCGATGCTGTGCGGCATCGCCTGGTCGGCCGACAGCCTCATCGCCTTCCGCGTCGTGCAGGGACTCGGCGCCGGGACCATCATCCCGCTGGCGCAGATGATCCTCGCGCAGGCGGCGGGGCCGCGCTATCTCGGCCGCGTCATGGCCGCCATCGGCATACCCGCCATCCTCGGCCCGGTGCTCGGCCCCGTGCTCGGCGGCGTCATCGTCGACCAGCTGAGCTGGCGCTGGATCTTCTTCGTCAACCTGCCGATCTGCCTGGCCGCGATCGCGGTCTCGCGCCGGGTCGTCCCCGACACGCCGCGCGCCCCGGGGACGAACAGGCTGGACCTCACCGGTCTCGTGCTGCTCTCGCCCGGCCTGGCCGTCCTGGTGTACGGCCTGTCCGAGGCGGCCGGCAAGGGCTCCTTCACCGACCCCGTGGTGCTCGGCACGCTGGCCGGCGGCGCCGCGCTCGTGGTCGGCTTCGTCGTGCACGCGGTGCTCACCAGGGCCGAGCCGCTGATCGACCTGGCCCTGTTCCGCTCGCGCAGCTTCAGCATGTCGTCGCTGGTGGTGCTGCTGTCCGGCATGCCGATGTTCGCTGCGACCGTCCTCGTGCCGCTGTACTACCAGCAGGTACGCGGCGACAGCCCGCTCGTGGCCGGCCTGCTGCTGGCTCCGCAGGGCATCGGCATGGGCATCGCCCTGGTCGTCGCGGGCGGGCTGAGCGATCGCATGGCGCCGCGCCCCATTGTGATGAGCGGGCTCGTGCTGGCCGGGCTGAGCGGGGCGATGCTGCTCGGGCTGGCTCCGCACACCAGCACACTGTTCATCAGCTCCGCGCTCGTGCTCGGCGGCGCGGGACTGGGCTGCGTGCTCGTCCCCGTCACGACGGCGGCCCTGCGCGGCCTCGACGGCCCGGCGGTGCCGCGGGCGACCACGGCCATCCGGATCTTCCAGCAGCTCGGCGGCTCGCTGGGGCTCGCCGTGCTCATCGTGGTGCTGCAGCAGCAGCTCACCGTCCGCGGCGGAGCGGGCCTGGCGGGCATCGCCGCATCCTACGCCGGCACCTTCTGGTGGGTGGTGGCGCTGTCGGCCGTCGCGGTCGTACCCGCGCTGTTCCTGCCGCGCACGGCTCCGGCCGCGCAGGGCGCGCCCCGGGAGGAAGTGACCGTCTGACACGCGCGACGAAAGGGGGGCGGCCCGGCGGGCCGCCCCCCTTCCCGGTGCCGTCTCACTTCCAGGGCGGCGTGTCCACGATCTCGATGACCGCGGCGGACAGGTTGATGCCGGGGCCGACGCCCACCAGCAGCATGTGGTCGCCGACGCCGAGCTGCCCGGAGTCCACCAGGTGCTCGAACGACAGGACCTGGTCGCTGGCCCCCATGTGGCCGACGGTCCGGCCGAAGTCCCAGGTCGTCTGCTCGGAGCGCAGGCCGAGCGCGGCGGTGCCGCGGTCGTTGATGGCCTCCTGCGACATGTTCATGAAGGCGACGCGGGTGACGTCGGCGGCGGTGATCCCGGCCTCCGTCAGGCTCTGCTCGACCGAGAGGAGCATCGTCTGCTGCACCTTCAGCAGGGCGGCCGGGTCGCCCTGACCGGAGATGATCTGCTCGCGGAAGCGCTCGCTCCTGGCGTGCAGGTCCATCGCGCGCCCCACGGTGACGCCGGGCGGGAACATCGGCTCGCCAGCGCGGTGCACCTCCTCGGCCTCGGGGACGGTGATCGAGCAGACCGACAGCAGCCGGGCGAATCCGGGCTCGCGGGTGAGCAGCACGGCGCAGGCCGCGTCGCCCATCATCAGCCCGGGGCCGGGGTGCCACCGGTTGATCATCGGGGTGCCCCAGTTGTCCGAGGCGACGAGCAGCGCGGCCCGCCGCTGCTCGTCGGCCAGCAGGTAGCTGGCGCCGAGCTCGAACGCGCTGAACATGCCGTTGCAGCCGTGCTGGATCTGCACGCTCAGGGGCCGGCCGCCGAGGAGGTTGCGCTGTAGGTGGTACTGGGGCTGCCACCCGTCAGGGCCCTGGTGCCAGGAGTTGCAGTAGAGCAGCAGGTCCACGTCGTCGGCCGGCCAGCCGCCGCGCTTGAGCGCGTGCTGGGCGGCCTGCAGGCCCATCTCCGGCGCCGGCACGTCACCGGCGATGGCCGCGCCGGTCCAGCCCTGCACCCCGACCTGGTCGGCCGGGAAGAGCCCCTGATCGACGGCCCAATCGATGCTCACCGAGTCGGGCAGGTATACACCGAGCCCCTTGATGAACACATCTGTTGTCCGCATGTCCTCTCCTTTGTCGGATTTAAACAAATATCGCGAAAAACGCTGAATGGCCGCTAAAAGCAGCCCAAATGGTTTGGTGCGGGCTTAGTGCCCCTTCAGCGCCCGGCCCGACAGTGGGAACAGTCGGGCGGAATGGCATTCGCCCACCCATATTCGGATGATCGAAAGAGCCCGGCATGGATTTCGACCTGACCGACACACAGACCAAGCGCTACGACGACATTCTCGGCACGGTGACGAGCCGGTTCTCCCGCAGAACCCCCGACAGCCCCTTCTCCAGGGACGACTGGGCGGCGGCCGCCGACCTCGGGCTGACCGGCCTGTGCCTGCCCGCCGAGCACGGCGGCTCCGGGCTCGGCGCGCTGGACACCGCCCTGTGCCTGGAGGCCTTCGGCCGCGGCTGCGCCGACACCGGGCTGGTGTTCGGGGTGGCCGCGCACCTGCTGGCCTGCGCGGTGCCCGTACGCGACTTCGCCGGCGCGGAGGTGCGCGACGAGCTGCTGTCCGGCCTGGCCGGCGGCACCATCCTGGCGGCCAACGCGATGACGGAGGACGAGGCCGGCTCCGACGTGGGGCGGCTGAGCGCCACCGCGACCGCCGACGGCGACCACTACGTCATCGACGGCGTGAAGTCGTTCGCCAGCAACGCGCCGATGGCCGACCTGTTCGTCACCTACGCGGTGACCGACCCCGCCTCCGGCTTCCTCGGCGTCAGCGCCTTCGCCGTCCCCCGGGACCTGCCGGGCGTCTCGGTGCAGGGGCCGTTCCGCAAGATGGGCCTGCACGGCTGCGCGGCCGGGCGGGTGACCTTCTCGCGGGTCCGCGTGCCCGCCGCCTACCTGCTCGGCTACGAGGGGCAGGGCAGCGCCATCTTCCAGCACTCCATGGGCTGGGAGCGGGCCTGCCTGTTCGGGCTCTACCTGGGCGTGATGCAGAACCAGCTCGAACGGTGCGTCGAGCACGCGCGCGGCAGGAAGCAGTTCGGCCAGAGCATCGGCCGCTTCCAGGCGATCTCCCACCGGCTGGCGAGCATGAAGCAGCGCCTGGAGTCGGCCCGGCTGCTGCTCTACCGCGCCTGCTGGCTGCTGGACCAGGAGGAGCGCGGGCGCGAGCACGTGCTGGCCGCCGCCCTGTCGAAGACGGCCGTCTCCGAGGCCGCCGTGGCCAACGCCCTCGACGCCGTCCAGATCTTCGGCGGCTCCGGCTACCTGGTGGAGACGGGGATCGAGCAGCAGCTGCGCGACGCCGTACCAGGTGCGATCTTCTCCGGCACCACGGAGATCCAGAAGGAAGTCATCGCAAGGGAGGTCGGGTTGTGAACCTGCACCAGCTCGTCATCGAGTCGGCCGCGCGCTACCCGTTGCGGGTCGCCGTGGCGGGGCCCGAGGGGGCGCTGAGCTACGACGAGCTCGACCGCCGGGCCGACGCGCTGGCGCACCAGCTCGCCGCCCGTGGGGTCGTACGCGGTGACCGCGTGGTCATCTGGGCGGAGAAGTCCCCGTTTGTCATCGTGGCCATGCAGGCCGTGCTGCGGCTCGGCGCCGCGTACGTGCCGCTCGACGGCATGATGCCGATGCACCGGGCCGCCATGGTGGCGCGGGACTGCGCGGCCAAGGTCGTCTGCACCACCTTCGACCGCCTGCCGCCGATCTCCGCCGAGCTCGGCCCCGCCTTCCGCTGCCAGGACATCGCCATGGACCTGGCCGAGCTGGAGGACGTCACGCCGGTCAACACGGCCGTCGGGCCCGACGAGCCGGCCTACATCCTCTACACCTCCGGCTCGACCGGGCGCCCGAAGGGCGTGTGCCTCAGCCACCGCAACGCCCGTGCCTTCGTGGACTGGGCGGTCGCCGAGCTGGCGGCCGGCCCGGACGACAGGTTCGCCAACCACGCGCCGTTCACCTTCGACCTGTCGGTGCTCGACATCTACGCGCCGTTCGCGGCCGGCGGGTCCGTGCACCTGATCCCCAAGGAGATGGCGTACGCGCCCAGCCAGCTCGTGGAGTTCCTGCGGCGCACGGAGATCACCGTCTGGTACTCGGTGCCGTCGGCGCTGATCCTCATGATGCGCGACGGCGGGCTGCTCGACGAGCCCGCGCCCGACTCGCTGCGGGCGCTGCTGTTCGCCGGCGAGCCCTTCCCGATCGCCCACGTGCGCAGGCTCGCGTCCTGGACCAGGGCGCGCCTGCTGAACCTGTACGGCCCCACCGAGACCAACGTGTGCACCTACCGGGAGGTCACCCCCGACGACCTGCTCCGCGAGCGTCCCGTGCCCATCGGCGCCGCCTCCTGCGGCGACCTCGCGTGGGCCGTCAGGAGCGACGGCCTGATCGCGCGGCCGGGCGACGAGGGCGAGCTGCTCATCGAGGGCCCCACGGTCATGCTCGGCTACTGGGGCCAGGAGCCGGTCAGCGGCCCGTACCGGACCGGCGACATCGTACGGGTGCTGGACGACGGCTCCTTCGACTACGTCGGACGGCGCGACCACATGGTGAAGGTCAGGGGACACCGGGTCGAGCTGGGCGAGATCGAGGCCGTGCTCGACGCGCACCCCGAGGTCGAGGACGCGGCGGTGGTCGTCACGGGAGAGGGCATGGGCTCCAGGCTCGTGGCCGTCATCATCCCGCCGGCCGGCGCCGAGCCGGGGGTGCTGTCGATCAAGCGGCACTGCGGCCAGCGGCTGCCCCCGTACATGATCCCCGACGAGATCCGCTTCGCGGCGGACCTGCCGAGAACCGGCAACGGAAAGATCGACCGGACCCTGCTCACCCAGCGTCTGGCCGAGCGGCTGCACCAGGCCACGTGATGTGCGCGGCCTTGAGTTCGAAAGGAAAGAAAGTGCCAAAGGACGAGCTCACTCAGCGACTGATCTCCTTCATCAGGAAGCGCTTCCTCGATGGGGACCCGAAGAACGAGCTGGACGAATCGACGCCGTTACTGGAGTGGGGCGTCCTTGACTCGCTGAACACCGCCGTATTGATCAACTTCATCCGGGACGACATGGGCGTCACGATCCCCGCCCAGCACATCAGCGGCAGGAACTTCGGCTGCGTCCGCGGCATCTCGACGCTGGTGGCCGAGCTCAGTGAGGCGGCCTGACGTGGGCATCGACTATGACGTGGCCGTGATCGGCGGTGGCCCCGCCGGCGCCACCGTCGCCGCCTACCTGGCCAAGGCGGGCATCTCGGTGGTCGTTTTCGAGAGCGAGGTCTTCCCCCGGCCGCACGTCGGCGAGTCCCTCGTACCCGGGACCACGCCCGTGCTGCTGGAGACCGGCGCCATGGCGGAGGTCGAGAAGGCCGGCTTCCCCAAGAAGTACGGCGCCGCCTGGACCTCGGCCGAGACCAGGAACGTGCCGCACAACGGCTTCACCGGCCTGACGCACGACTTCAGGAACGCCGAGATCCTGTTCAACGAGCGCGAGCAGGCCGGGGTGGACAGGGAGTTCACCTACCACGTCGACCGCGGCCAGTTCGACCTCATCCTGCTGAAGAACGCCGAGAGCCTGGGCGCCAAGGTCTACCAGGGCGTCCGGGTGCTCGGGGCCGACTTCGGCGACCCCGACGCGGTCAAGGTGCGCGTCCGGATGGGCTCGAAGGAGGTCGGCATCGACGTCGGCATGGTCGTGGACGCCTCGGGGCGGCAGACGCTGCTCGGCCGCCAGCTCAAGCTCAAGGTGGCCGACCCGGTCTTCAACCAGTACGCGCTGCACAGCTGGTTCGACGGGCTGGACCGGGCGTCGCTGGCCAGCGACCCCGAGCTGACCGACTACATCTTCGTCCACTTCCTGCCCATCAAGGACAGCTGGGTCTGGCAGATCCC
Organism: Nonomuraea zeae; assembly: GCF_005889725.1. GTDB lineage: Bacteria > Actinomycetota > Actinomycetes > Streptosporangiales > Streptosporangiaceae > Nonomuraea > Nonomuraea zeae. Next base: position 40,410 of record NZ_VCKX01000035.1, on the reverse strand, counting down.
CATCACCGACACGATCACCAGCGTCGGGGTGGTGACGCAGAAGCACCGGCTGCGGGCCGCGGGCGACGATCGGGAGAAGTTCTTCTGGGACTGCGTGGCCAGCCGCCCCGACCTGTCGGAGGCGCTGGGCAAGTGCGAGCAGCTGCGCGAGCTCAAGACGGAGGGCGACTACAGCTACTCCATGAAGGAGCTGCGCGGTGACCGCTTCGTCCTGGTCGGCGACGCCGCCAGGTTCGTCGACCCGATCTTCTCGAACGGGGTGAGCGTCGCGATGAACAGCGCGCGGATCGCCTCGTACGACATCATCGCGGCGCACGAGGCGGGCGACTACTCCAGCCACCGCTTCGACACCTTCGACACGAAGATCCGCCGGGGGGTGCGGAACTGGTACGAGTTCATCTCGATGTACTACCGGCTGAACATCCTGTTCACCGCCTTCGTCCAGGATCCGCGTTACCGGCTGGACGTGCTGAAGCTGCTGCAGGGCGACGTCTACGACGACGAGGAGCCGAAGGCGCTGGCGGCGATGCGGGAGATCGTGACGGCCGTCGAGAACGACCCGGACCATCTCTGGCACCCGTACCTGGGCACGCTCCGCGCCCAGTCCCCGAACTGAATCTCGCACCTCGCACACGGCTCTGGCCCTTCCCACCAGGGAGGGGCCAGAGCCGTTTCCACGCGCGCCCCTTCGCGGCACCCCGGCATCGGCGCGGTGCACGGCAGCCTCTCGCCGGCGTCACCGCGCAGCAGCCCGCGGCGCGGCCATGAGGTCCCCCGCCCGTGCGCGGCGCGCCATGGAAGGCGGCTCGCGCAAGGCGTCCCACGCTGGGCGGCCCGCGCGTCGTGGCCCATGCACGGTGGCCCCCTGCACGGAGCCCTGCGCATGGCGGCCCGTGGGCGCGGAGGGGCATGTCGGGCGGTGGCCGTGGCGGGCCGGGGGAGAAAGCCTGCGCACATGGCAGCAGTCCGGCGGGGTGTCCGCCGGACTGCGATGAGCGAAGGGGCCGGCGCCGGATCACGGCGCGGGCGGGTCAGCGGGGGCTGCGCACCCGGAAGGACCGGACGGCGATGACCAGCACCACGGCGACGGTGGCGCACATGACGCCGAACCCGGTCCAGGGCGCCAGCAGCCCCGGATCATCGCGTACCGCCATGATCCGGGTCCCGGCCGTCAGCGGCCAGTACTTCTCCAGCCAGGCCGCCAGCCAGTCGGGCAGCGGCGCGCTCAGCGCGGGGATGGCCAGCGTCACCACCCCCAGCAGGGCGATCGTCCCGGCGGTCGAGCGCAGCAGCGAGCCCAGGGCGAGCGCGAGCAGCCCCAGCACCGCCAGGTAGAGCCCGCTGGCGGCGACCGCCACCAGCACGCCGGGCTGGCCGAGGTTCGCGGCCGGCGCCCCCTGCGAGGCGATGGCCGCCTGCCCGGCGAAGAACGCGCCGAACGCCGCCACGTCCCCGAACACCAGCAGCACCGCCGCCGCCACCACCGACTTCGCGGCGAAGAGCCGGCCACGGCGGGGCACCGCCGCCAGGCTGGCCTGGATGGTGCCGGCCGTGTGCTCGGAGGTGATGACGAGCACGGCCACGGCGGCGAAGACGAGCTGGCCGAGCACGAAGCTGGTCAGGCTGGTGGCGGTGGGGTCGAAGGCGGCCTTCTCCTCCGCGCTCACGGTGGCGAAGTCGCGCACCATGCCATAGCTGATCACGGCCGAGAAGCCGATCGAGTAGACCAGGCAGCCGCCGAGCAGGAACCAGGTGGACGGGAGGCTGCGCAGCTTCGTCCACTCGGCCCACGCGGCGCCGAACAACGCGCGCGCGCCGCCCACCTGGGCCGGTGCGGCCAGAGCCGGTGCGACGCTCATCGGTATTCGACCTCCTCACGGGTCAGCTCCATGAAGGCCTCCTCCAGGGAGACCTGACGCGGCGTCAGCTCGTACAGGACGATGTCGTTGGCCGCGGCCACGCCGAAGATCTCGGCGCTGTCCAGGTCCGTCACCACGAGCGTCTCGCGCTCGCTCTCGGTCGTCCCCGCCCCGCGGTCCTTGAGCAGGGTGGCCAGCTCAGTCGGGTTGGGCGTGCGGACGATCACCGACGGGGTCGAGTGCTCCTTGATGAAGTCGGACAGCGAGGTGTCGGCGATGAGCCGCCCCCGCCCGATCACGACGAGATGGTCGGCGGTGAGCGACATCTCGCTCATGAGGTGGCTGGAGATGAAGACCGTGCGTCCCTCGTCGGCCAGCGAGCGCAGCAGCGTGCGGATCCACACGATCCCCTCGGGGTCGAGCCCGTTGACCGGCTCGTCGAGCATGAGGATCGGCGGGTCGCCGAGCAGCGCGGCGGCGATGCCGAGCCGCTGCTCCATGCCCAGCGAGAACCCGCGCGAACGCTTGCCCCCGACGCCCTCCAGCCCCACCGTCTCCAGCACCTCGCCGACCCGGCGCGCCGGTATCCCGTTGCTCCTGGCCAGCCAGAGCAGGTGGTCGCGGGCCTTCCTGGCCGGATGCACGGCCCTGGCGTCGAGCAGCGAGCCCACCTGCCGCATGGGCCTGGGCAGCTCGCTGTAGTGGCGCCCGGCCACCGTGGCGGTGCCCGAGGTGGGCCGGTCGATGCCGAGGATCGAGCGCATCGTCGTGGTCTTCCCCGCGCCGTTGGGGCCGAGGAAGCCGGTCACCGTTCCGGGACGGACGGTGAACGTCAAGTCGTCCACGGCGAGGACGTCGCCGTAGCGCTTGGTGAGATTCCTGATTTCAATCATTCGGCCCTCATCCGTTAACTGGGTGAACGGTCGGATTTCGACCATAGGTCGGATGGCCCGGGCGGCTCAAGGAATATCGCGGGAAGCGCGGATTTTTAGGGGTTACCGGTCGGTCAGGTCTTTCCTCTAATGCGACGCGAGCGAAAAGAGGGGGCGCATGACGCGATAAGGGGGCGTAGGGGTTGGTCGCGATAGGGGTCCCACGGGACATTCGAGGTGGAAAACCCGCGAATTTAGGGGAGTAACCGATGTCGACAGTCCTGGAAATCGACGCGAGAGTGCCCGCACTGCGCCTGGCGCGCCTGCTCGACGTGGGCACGCCGGAGCCGCTGCACCCCCACGACGACAGCGGCGTGCTGGCCGTACGGGGAGAGATCGACGGCGCGACCGTCTACGCCTACTGTACGGACGCCACCCTGATGGGCGGCGCGCTCGGAGCCCCCGGCGCCGAGCGGATCGTCCAGGCCATCGACGCGGCCGTCGCCGAGGGAGCCCCGGTCATCGGCCTGTGGCACTCGGGCGGCGCGCGGCTGGCCGACGGGGTCGAGTCGATGGACGGCGTGGGCCGCATGTTCGCGGCGATGACCAGGGCGTCCGGCGTGGTGCCGCAGATCTCGGTGATCCTCGGCCCGGCGGCGGGCGCGGCCGCCTACGGCCCGGCCCTGACGGACGTGATCATCATGACGGAGGCCGGCCGGGTCTTCGTGACCGGGCCGGACATCGTCCGCCAGGTCACCGGGGAGCAGATCGACATGGCCGGGCTCGGCGGCCCCGAGGCCCACGGTCCCAAGTCCGGCGTCGCCCACATCACCGTTCCCGACGAGGAGGACGCCTACGTCAAGGCCAGGAACCTGGCCACGCTCTTCGCCAAACCCGGCGAGTTCGACCTCCAGGCGGCCCCCTACGTGGAGGGGCTGCGCGAGCTCATCCCCGCCTCGCCCCGCCGCGCCTACAACATCAAGCCGCTGATCCACACGATCGTGGACGACTTCGAGGAGCTGCAGCCCCGCTGGGCCGCCAACCTGGTCATCGGCCTGGGCCGGCTGGCCGGCCGGACGGTCGGCGTCATGGCCAACAACCCGATCCGCAAGGGCGGCTGCCTCGACTCGCTGTCGGCGGAGAAGGCCTCCCGCTTCGTCCGCATGTGCGACTCGCTCGGCGTGCCCCTGGTCGTCCTGGTCGACGTGCCCGGCTACCTGCCGGGCGTCGGCCAGGAGTGGGAGGGCATCGTCCGGCGTGGCGCCAAGCTGCTGCACGCCTTCGCGGAGTCCGTGGTGCCGCGCGTCACGCTCATCATCCGCAAGTCGTACGGCGGCGCGTACATCGCCATGAACTCCCGCTCCCTCGGCGCCACCACGGTCTTCGCCTGGCCGGGCGCCGAGGTGGCGGTGATGGGCGCCGAGGCCGCGGTCGGCGTCCTGCACCGGAAGAAGCTGGCCGCGGTCCCCGAAGCCGAACGTCCCGCGTTGCGCGCCCGCCTCGTCGAGAAGCACCAGGAGATCGCCGGCGGCGTCGATCGGGCGATGGCGATCGGGGTGGTCGACGAGGTGATCGTGCCCGCGACCACGCTCAAGCGCCTCGCCGAGGCGTTGTCCCGCGCGCCGCTGGCCCGCGGGCGTCACTCCAACATCCCCTTGTAAGGAGACAACCATGGTCAAGGTCCTGCTCATGGGCGGCCCGCCGTACCTGCCCGTCGACCTGCGCGTGCAGCGGGTCTCGAAGACGAAGGTGCACGACACCTTCAAGCTCCCGTACGGCGCCGGATACGAGCACTTCAGGCACCGCGGCGAGGAGACCCACCTGAACGGTGAGCTGATCCCGGTGATGGAGTGGTATCAGCGGACCTTCATCGCCGAGTGAGAAACACCCGATAGAGCCGAGCCCCCGATAAAGCCGACTCCCCGATAGAGATCGCCTCACCGCCCGCCGCGCGCACAGTGCGGCGGGCTTTGGCACTCCTTTAGCCCGCGCGGTCACCCTTCGAGGTACGAGCCACCGGAACGTATCAGGAGTGCACGATGCCGTACGCCATCCCCGTACCGCCGATCCCTTCCCATCCGCTCATGCTGTTCCTGCTCCAGGTCGGCGTCCTGCTCCTGATGGCCGTGGCGCTCGGGCGGCTGGCCGCCCGCTTCGGGATGCCCGCCGTGGTGGGCGAGCTGTGCACCGGCGTGATCCTGGGCCCGTCGCTGCTCAGCCCCGTGTGGCCGGAGCTGCACAGCGCCCTGTTCCCGCCAGTGGCCGAGCAGTTCCACCTGCTCGACGCGGTCGGGCAGATCGGCGTGCTGCTGCTGGTCGGCATCACCGGGGTGCACCTGGACTCCGGGCTGGTCAGGCGGATGGGCGCGCGGCCGGCCTCGGTGAGCTTCTTCGGCATGATCATCCCGTTCGGCCTGGGGATCGGGACGGGGCTGCTGCTGCCGCCCGCGCTGATCGGCGGCGAGGTGGACACGACGGTGTTCGCGCTGTTCCTCGGCGTCGCCATGTGCGTCAGCGCGATCCCGGTCATCGCCAAGACCCTGTTCGACATGAACTTCATGCACCGCGAGATCGGCCAGATCACGCTGGCGGCGGGCATGGTGGACGACGCCTTCGGCTGGTTCATGCTCTCGGTCGTCTCCGCGATGGCCACCTCGCAGCTGCGGGCCGGGTCGGTCCTGTTCTCGCTGGGCGCCATGGCCGCGGTGGTCGCCCTGGCGATGGTGCTGGGCCGCCCGCTCACCCGCCGCATCTACCGGATGGCGGACCGCTCGCCGGACACCTGGCTGCAGATCCCGATCACCGTGGTCCTCGTCCTGCTGTGCGCGGCGGGCACGCACGCGCTGGGCATGGAGGCCATCTTCGGCGCGTTCCTGTGCGGCATCCTGATCGCCGGTCACGGCAAGGGGATAGTCACCAAGCTGGCGCCGCTGCGCACGATCGTGCTCGGCGTGTTCGCCCCGATCTTCTTCGCGACCGCCGGGCTGCGGATGAACCTGACCGCGCTCGGCCGGGTGGACGTGCTGGTGATGGCCCTGGTGGTGCTGGCCATCGCGATCGTGGGCAAGTTCGCCGGCGCCTACGTCGGCGCGCGGCTGGGGCGCATGGGCCACTGGCACGGGCTCGCCCTCGGCGCCGCCATGAACGCCCGCGGCGTGATCGAGGTCATCGTCGCCATGGCCGGGCTGCGGCTCGGCGTGCTGAACGTCGAGACGTACACGATCATCATCCTCGTGGCGGTCATCACCTCGCTGATGGCGCCACCGCTGCTGCGCTGGGCGATGGCCCGCATCGAGGTGACGCCCCTGGAGGAGGAGCGCATGCCGGTCACGGCGGCAGCGGGCTCGGGATCGCTCACGGTCCTGTGAGCCGCAGGCCCGCGAACCGCCGCAGGTCTCCACACCGTCTCAACTCCGAATCGCCGCAGGTCATCGGCCTGCGGCGGTTTCGTGTCGGGGGCGATAAAGGGCCGATGGAGAACGAATAGGGGCGCGGGCCAACCTGTCAGCAGATGGAGTGTGTCCGCTCCGGCGGGCCCAGCAGATTGGCTTCGATTCCATGAGCATCAGCGTGCAAGCCCTGGACGGCATCCACGGCAGGTCGGTCGTCGGTATGCGCGTGGGCCTGGAGAAGCACGAGGACGGCGTCTGGTCTGTCGTGGCCAAGGCCAAGACGGACGGGACGGGCGGCGTCGGCGCCTGGGACACGCAGCATCTGACCCGCGGGCTGTACCGCATCGTCTTCGACAGCGACTACTACTTCGTGGGGCTGGGGCTCAGTGCCCCCTATCCCGAGATCAACGTGCTGTTCCGGATAAGAGATGACCTCGACGCGTACCGGATCCAAGTCCTGATCTCCCCGTACTCCTATTCGATCTTCTGCGGCTCGCAGGACTGACGAGAAGGGCGTGAGCCTGATGGTTTTGATAGAGAGAGACGAAGCACTGGATGCCCTGCACGAGCAGCTCGCCGGCGCGCTGTCGGGCCGCGGCCGGGTGGCGTTGGTGAGCGGCGCGGTCGGCGTCGGCAAGAGCGCCTTACTGGAGGCCGTCGCCGAGCAGGCCATCGAGCGTGGCGCGCTGGCCGTGACCGCGACCGGCTCGCCGCTGGAGCGCGATCTGCGGCTCGGCGTGATCGGGCAGCTCATCCAGGACGCCCCGCTGATGCCCGCCGAGCTGGAGCTGGCCCTGGCGATGCTGGCGGAAGGAGCCGCGGCGGCCGGTCGCGGCGGCGAGCTCGACGCGCAGCTCGTGCACGCCCTGTGCACGGTGCTGCTGCAGCTGTCCGAGCGCTGCCCGCTGGTGCTGATCATCGATGACGTCCACTTCGCCGACCGCGAGTCCATGATCTGCCTGGCCTACCTCGCGCGGCGGGTGCGCTTCGCGCGCATCAGCGCCGTGTTCAGCCAGGTCGACCACGGCGCCGGCACCGAGGGCCTGCTGGAGGCCGAGCTGCTGCGCCAGCAGCACTGCCGCCGCGTCCACCTGGGCCCGCTGTCGGAGAGCGGCGCCACCGCGATGGCCGTCGACGCGGTCGGGCTCACCGCGGCCGAGCGGTTCGGGGCCGGCTGGCACGCGGCCACCGGCGGCAACCCGCTGCTGATCAGCGCGCTCATCCAGGACTACCAGGAGCAGCGGCGGGCGCGCGGCGGCGAGCCGCCCGAGGACCTGGTCCCCGAAGGCTGGTACGGCAGGGCCGTGCTCGCCTGCCTGAGCCGCGGTGAGCACCGCATGCTGCCCGTCGCCCGCGGCCTGGCCGCGCTCGGCGCGGTCGAGCAGCTCGACCGGCTGGTGGGCGAGACGGCCGAGGACGTGGCCGCCGGGCTCCAGGCTCTGGCCGGGGCCGGGCTGGTCGTGGACGGCCGGTTCAGGACCGAGGCGGCCGCCGCCGCCGTGCTGGCCGGGATGAGCGACGAGGACCGGATGGGGCTGCACCACAAGGCGGCCGTGCTCGCCTACGAGCGCGGCGCCCAGCCCGCGGACGTCGCCGCCCACCTGCTGCGGGCCGACCGGGTGGACGCCCCCTGGGTCGTGCCCGTGCTGGAGGACACGGCCAGGCACGCCCTGCGCGAGGGGAACGTCGAGCGCGCGGTGTCGTGCCTGCGGCTGGCCTGGAACGAGTGCGCGGACGAGCGCGAGCGGACCAAGATCACCACGATGCTGATCAGGGCGGAGTGGCGCATCAACCCCGCCGCCCCCGCCGTGCGGCTCACCCAGCTCACCGACGCCCTGCGGCGCGGCTGGCTGCGCGGCAGCGACGCGGCCGTGCTCACCCGCGCCCTGCTCTGGCACGGCCGCGCGGAAGAGGCCGAGGAAGTGCTCCAGCACGTGCTGCGCGACGCGGAGAGCGACCCGGAGACCGCCGCCGAGCTGCTCATCATCGCGCCGTGGCTGCGCGTGACCCACCCGGGCGTACGCCTGCCCGACCCGCCCGACGTGGACGTGCGCTCGGTCGCGGCGGCCCGGCGGCTCAAGACCACCCGCTCGCTGGTCCGCGTGCTCACCGAGCGCCCGGGGGAGCAGGCGCTGGCCGTCGAGCCGATCCTGCGTGGCTGCCACCTGGACGAGATGTCGATGGAGACGGTGGAGAACGCGCTGCTCGCGCTGACCTTCAGCGAGCGGCCCGACCTGGCGGCGCCCTGGTGCGACGCGTTCATCAAGGAGGCCTCCAGCAGGAACGCGCCCAGCCGCCGGGCGCGGCTGGCCGCGATCCGCGCCGAGATCGCCGTCCGCCAGGGCGACATGCCCGCCGCGATCGCGCACGCCCGCGCCGCGCTGGCCGCCATCCCGCTCACGAGCTGGGGCGTCACGGCCGGCGGCCCGCTCGGCAGCCTCATGCTGGCGGCGACCGCGACCGGCGCGTACGACCTCGTCCACGAGCACCTCGACCAGGTGGTGCTGGACTCGATGTTCGACACCAGGTACGGCCTGGCCTACCTGCACGCCCGCGGCCGGTACAGCCTGGCGACCGGTCACCCGGCCCTGGCCCTGCGCGACCTGCTGCGCTGCGGCGAGCTGATGGAGCGCTGGGGGATGGACGCGCCGGGGCTGATCCCCTGGCGGGCCGAGGCCGCGTCGGCGTGCCTGCTCATGGGCGACGTGGACGAGAGCGCCCGGCTGATCGCCGAGCAGCTCAAGCGCTGCACCCCCGAGACGCCCAGGGCGCACGGGATGGCGATGCGCGTGCTGGCCGGGCTCAGCGAGCTGCGCCACCGGCCCATGCTGCTGCGCCGCGCGGCCGACCTGCTGCGGCAGGCGGGCGACGACTACGAGCTGGCGCGGGTGCTGGTGGACCTCGCCGACGCCTTCCACGAGCTGGGCGAGTTCCGGCGCTCCGGCATGATCGCGGCCTGGGCGCGCTCGGTGGCCAGCCGCTGCCAGGCCGAGCCGCTGCTGGCGGCGCTGTCCAGCGGCGAGGGCTCCGGCGGGCGGCACAGCAGGGGCACGGGCGTCCACGGCCGCTCGGCCGAGCTGCTGAGCGAGGCCGAGCAGCGGGTGGCGGTGCTGGCCGCGACCGGGCACACCAACCAGGAGATCGCGGCCAAGCTGTATCTCACGGTGAGCACGGTCGAGCAGCACCTGACCCGCACGTACCGCAAGCTGGGCATCTCGCGGCGCACCGAGCTGCCCGCCACCCTCGACCTGACGCCCCCGCGCAGCGGAGATCCGGGCGTCGCCGGGGTGCATTAGAGGCCGCGCACAAAGTCGGGCCATGGCCGGAACCGGGTCGTGAACGAGGGCAGGAGCAGGGCAAACACCCCGCTCCTGCCCTTTGCTCTATAAGGAGGAAATAAAACTCACAGGCCGCATTGAGTGTCTTTTTAGCTATATGTGGATCCTTGCTGTTTCTCCCGGCAGCGCTCAGCATGAATAAGCAGAGGGGCGCAGAAGGCGGCCGCTGTGCTAGGGGACAGTTCCGGTGGACTTCTTCGTGCTCGGACTCCTTGAGGCGGTCCTGGACGGGCAGCTCATCAAGCTCGGCGGGATCAGGGAGCAGACGATTCTGGCCATGCTGCTGCTGGAGCCGGCCAGAACCGCGGGCATGGCCCGGCTCGTGGAGTCGCTCTACGGGGACTCGCCGCCGCCGACGGCGCGCTCGCAGGTGCAGATCTGCGTCTCGGCGCTGCGGCGGCTGTTCGCCGCGCAGGGGCTCCAGGACCTCATCACCACCCAGTCCCAGCGCTACACGCTGCAGGTGCCGTACGAGCAAATCGACGCCTACCGCTTCCAGCGGCTGCTCGACCAGGCCAGGAGCGCCCGCGACGCGGGCCGCGGCAACGAGGCCGTCCGGCACTACCGGGCCGGGCTCGCTCTCTGGCGCGGGCCCGCGCTGGAGGGCATCGACAGCAAGCTGGTCCAGGCGATGGCGGGCCGGCTGGCCGAGGACCGCGTCACCGGCAACGAGGAGTGCATCGAGCAGGAGCTGGCGCTCGGCCGCCACCACCGGCTGGTCGGCGAGCTGACCGCGCTCACGGCCGCGCACCCGCTGCGCGAGCGCCTGCGCGGCCAGCTCATGCTGGCGCTCTACCGGTCCGGGCGGCGGGCCGAGGCGCTGCAGGTCTTCGAGAACACCAAGAAGGTGATGCTGGACGAGCTCGGCCTGGAGCCCAACGCCGCACTCCAGCAGCTCGAACGCCAGATCCTGCGCTGGGACCCGGCACTCGAGCCGCGCAGGACGGCGACGGTGACGCCGGCCGCCAGGGTGCGCAGCGCTCCCATGATGCTGCCCACGGACATCGCCGACTTCACCGGCCGCGAGGGCGAGGTCGAGACGATCAGGGAGCTGCTGCTGCTCGGCACGAGCGGCACCACCCGCGCGGTGCCGATCATCGTGCTCGTCGGCAACCCCGGCATCGGCAAGACCACCATCGCGGTGCACGTCTCGCACAGCGTCGCCGCCCAGTTCCCCGACGGCCGGCTCTTCGCGGACCTGCACGGCGGCGTGTCCCAGCCGGTGGGCCCGATGCAGGTGCTCGAACGGTTCCTGCGCGTCATGGGCGTCCCCGGCGACGCGCTGCCCGCCACCCTGGACGAGCGCGCGGAGACCTACCGGGCGCTGCTGTGCACGGGCCGGACGCTGGTGCTGCTGGACGACGTGCGCAGCGAGAACGAGGTCCTGCCCATGCTGCCGGGCAGCTCCGACTCCGCAGTCGTCGTCACCAGCCGCAGCCGCCTGGCCGGCCTGCCCGGCGCCATCCACGTCTCGCTGGGCACGTTCCGGCCGGAGCAGTCGATCGAGCTGCTGTCCAAGATCGTCGGCGAGGAGCGGGTGGCCGCGGAGCCGGAGGCCGCGGAGGAGCTGGCGGCGCTGTGCGGCCAGCTCCCGCTGGCGCTGCGCATCGCCGGCGTACGGCTGGCGGCCCGCTCCCACTGGACCGTCGGCCAGCTCGTGGACCGGCTGCGGGACGAGACGCGAAGGCTGGACGAGCTCAAGCACGGCGAGATGGGCATCAGGGCCAGCATCTCGCTCACTTACGAGACCGTCGGCGAGGAGGCGCGGCGGCTGTTCAGGCGGCTGGCGATCCTCGACACGCAGGTCTTCTCCGGCTGGGTCGCGGCCGCGCTGCTCGACCGGCCCCTGGCCGAGGCGCTGGACCTGCTCGACGACCTCATCGACGCCCAGCTCGTGGAGAGCGTGGGCGACGGCAGGGGCGCGCAGAGCCAGTACCGCTTCCACGACCTCATCCGCGTCTTCGCCCGCGAGCACCTGGCCGCGGAGGAGCCCCCGGCCGAGCGCCGGGCCGCGCTGGCCAGGGTGCTCGGCGGGCTGCTGTCCCTGGCCGACGCCGCGCACCGGCGCAAGCACGGCGGCCACTCCGTGCACATCCGCAGCCGGGCGCTGTGCTGGCAGCTGCCCGAAGGGCTGGCCGACCAGCTCGTGGCCGCACCCATGTCCTGGTACGAGCGCGAGCGCGCCCCCCTGGTCACCGGCATCAGGCAGGCGGCGCAGGCGGGCTTCGCCGATCTGTGCTGGGGGCTGGCCATCAGCGCGGTGACGCTCTTCGAGTCGAGCGTCTACCTTGACGACTGGCGCGAGACCCACCAGATCGCGCTGGAGGTGACCCGGCAGGCCGACGACAAGCGCGGCCAGGCCGCCATGCTGTACTCGACCGGCTCGCTCCACCTCACCGAGCAGCGCTTCGACGACGCCCGCCGGGCCTTCGAGTCGGCGGTGAAGCTGTTCGAGGAGGTGGGCGACGAGCAGGGCACGGCGCTGGTCATCCGCAACCTCGGCGTGGTGGACCGGCTGGCGGGCCGGCTGGCCGACGCCGTCGTCCGCCACGAGCGGGCGCTGGCGCTCTTCCGCGGGCTCGGCGAGCCGATCGCCGTCGCGTACGTGCTCAACGACCTGGCCGAGCTCAAGCTGGAGATCGGCGACTTCGCCGCGGCCAGGAGCCTGCTGGCCGAGGCGCTGCGGCTGAGCGCGGAGGGCGGCAACCGGCGGATGCAGGCGCAGGTGCTGCACCGGCTGGGCCACGCCCATCTCAAGGCGGCCGAGCCGGTCCGCGCGGTGCGCAGCTTCGAGGAGTCCCTGGCCATCGTGCGCGACATCGGCGACGTCGTCGGGGAGAGCTACGCCCGCTACGGCATCGGCGTCGCGCTCCTGCGCACCGGGGACCCGGCCGCGGCCGGCCGGGCGTTGCGCGGCGCGCTCTCCCTGGCCGGCGTCGCCCACGCGCGGCACGCCGAGGCCCGCATCCTGGTCGGCCTGGGCGAGCTGGCGATGCGCGCGGGCCGCCCGCGCGAGGCCGTGCGCCCCCTGAAGGAGGCGCTGGCTCACTTCCGGATGATGGACGTGCCGATGCACGAGGCGCGGGCCCTGCTCATGCTCAGCGGCGCGCACCGGGCACAGGGGGAGGACCAGCCGGCCCGCGACGCGCTCGACGCCGCGATGTCGCTCGCCGCGAAACTCGACCCCTGGCTCGGGGACCGCCCGACCGCTCAAATCGAGGAAATGCTCGGCGCGGGCAACCCCTATTTCCCTTAACCCAGGTCCGCGTCCTTTTCTGGTCGGCCGGCGCTTGCCTACGCTTTTTGTGAGCACCACGACCAAGGAGAATTCGTGATCAAAGACATTCTGCCGCCCTCGGTCGTCGCCGCGGACACGCTGGAGGACATTCACGAAGAGGCGTTGTTCCCGGAGGAGGAAGCGCTCATCGAGCGGTCCGTGGAGAAACGCCGCAGGGAGTTCACCACCGCGCGGGCGTGCGCGCGAAAGGCCCTCGGCCTGCTCGGCCGCCCGCCCGCGGCGATCCTGCCCGGCGCCCGCGGCGAGCCGCTGTGGCCGGCCGGCGTCGTCGGCAGCATCACGCACTGCGCGGGATACCGCGGCGTGGTGCTCGGCGAGTCGCCCTGGATCACCACCGTCGGCATCGACGCGGAGCCCGACGAGGAGCTGCCCTTCGGCGTGCTGGAGGCGATCGCCCTGCCCGCCGAGACGGCCCAGGTGGACCGGCTGCGCGCGGCCGACCCCGGCGTGAGCTGGGACAGGCTGCTGTTCAGCGTCAAGGAGTCGGTCTACAAGGCGTGGTTCCCGCTGACCCAGTGCTGGCTCGGCTTCGAGAACGCGCTGATCGTCATCGACCCCGCGGGCACGTTCTCCGCGCGGCTGCTGGTCCCCGGCGCGATGGTCGACGGGCGGCCGCTCAGGAGGTTCGCCGGGCGCTGGCAGGCCAAGCACGGGCTGCTGCTGACCGCGATCGTCCTGGAGCCCGCGCGCGAGCAGGCCGCCCCCGCGCGCGGCCTGACCGCGCCGCTGCGCCGGATCGGCTCAGCGCCAGTGGGCCACCCAGTGGCCGGAGCCGAGCAGATCGGCCGCGAAATTGACGGCCGCGTCAGGTGACTTGCCGCGTACGGCGTCGCTGTAGCGCAGCAGCTCCCACGCCAGCGCCCAGGCGCCGGCCCTGGTGCGCGGCGGACGCCGGACGACGAACTCCGCCGTGCAGTCGGTCATGGCCACCAGCTCGGCGCCGAAGCGCCGGTACCAGTCGCGCAGCAGCGCGGTGTGCTGCACCGGGTCCGGATAGCGGTTCCAGCCGCCGTAGTTGAGCAGCCCGGGCACCTGCCAGCCCGACTCGACGGGCATCAGCGCCAGGTACACCTGACTCTCGGCGGGAAGCAGGGCGCCGGGGGCCGCCGCGGGGCGGGCCACCCGCTCGGGCCGGCCGAACTCGGGCCACACCACGTTCGCGGGCCGCGCGTCCGGCTCCTCTCCTGGACGCACCCCGCTCGCCCGCGTCAGCACCTCGTTCAGCGGCATCGCGATGTCGGGCAACGTCCAGTGATATTCGAGCTGGGTGGGGAGCGCCGCGTCGATCAGCATCGGCCAGTGCTGCGTGAGCGCGCGGGTCGCCAGGACCATGCGCAGGCGCTCGGCTGCCGGGACGCCGGACAGCGGCACTCCCGTGACCTCGACCCCCATAGGGGTGCGGAACAACGGCCGCGCATCGGCGAGTTCGGGCGCCAGCAGGCGCTCCTGTACAAGAGACATCGACTCATCCTCGCCTTCCTCCAGAATTCTCGATTACTGCCGGACATTACGCGCGAGAAAACCTCCGGCGAACCCCCTACGGCCCCCTTAGGCGACCCCACCGTTTCCCCTTGCGGTATTTCCGGTGAAGGGTGTGGAACGGCCGGGTCGAGGGGTGCTTAGGGGTTGGCGCGGATCTTTTCCATGGCAGTGTCGGAACGTGCCGGGACCGGCTTCTGGGGGCGGGCGCCCGTACAGATCGCGGGCCGCGCCATGGCCGCACATTTTTTCGGATAAGTGATAGGGAACGTGCTGGATCTCGGCGGAACATGAGCATGTGTTCGGGTCGGCACCGTAGTCATACCGCTGTGCAGCCATCAGAATGGGCCCTGCGGGTTGTCCTGTACACAGCAATCCGGGAGAGATTGTGAAATGTCGGTTAACGCGCACTATCGCACTTTTTGTCGTTCTCGCCTTCGCGGCCGCCTGCACCACGCAGCCCCCTAGCCGGGACACCTCCGCCGTCACGCTCGCCATCGGCTCCCTGTACGAGCCACAGAACCTGGACAACGCCAGCGGCGGCGGCCAGGGCGCCACGGAGGCCCTCGGCGGAAACGTCTACGAGGGCCTGTTCCGGCTGACCGACGCGGGCGCGGTGGAGCCGCTGCTGGCCCGGACCCACACCGTCAGCCGCGACGGCCTGACCTACACCTTCACCCTGCGCTCGGGCGTCCGCTTCCACTCGGGCAAGCCGCTGACCGCCGCCGACGTCAAGCACAGCATCGAGCGCATACTCGCCGAGTCCTCCAAATCCTCGCGCACGGGCGCGCTCAGCATGATCAAGAAGGTGACGACGCCCGACGACCGCACCGTCGTGATCGGGCTGTCGACCAAGTCGATCTCGCTGCTGTACAACCTGACGCAGGTGTGGATCGGCAACAGCGCCGTCGCCGACCCGGCGACGAAGGAGGACGGCACCGGCCCGTACGCCCTGACCGCCTGGAAGCGCGGCTCCACCCTGACCCTTGGCAAGTTCGACGGCTACTGGGGCCCGCCGCCCAAGACCGGCCAGGTGGTCTTCCGCTACTTCACCGACGCCGCCGCGCTCAACAACGCGCTGCTGTCCGGCGAGGTGGACCTGATCACCAGCGAGCAGAACCCCGACGCGCTGGCCCAGTTCGCGGGCCCCGCCTTCAAGATCACCGAAGGCCACTCGACGACCAAGCTGCTGCTCGCTTTCAACGACCGGCGCACGCCCTTCGACAAGGTCCTGGTCCGCAGGGCCGTGAGCGAGGCGATCGACGACGCCAAGCTGCTGCGCTCGATCTGGAACGGCTACGGCGAGCTCATCGGCTCGATGGTGCCGCCCACCGACCCCTGGTACCAGGACGAGACCGCCGTCAACGCCTACGATCCCGCCCTGGCCAAGAAGCACCTGGCGGAGGCCGGCTTCCCCGACGGCTTCGCCTTCACCCTCGACACGCCCAGCTACGACCCCCACCCCACGATCGCCACCTTCGCGAAGTCGGAGCTGGCCAAGGTGGGCGTCGAGGTGACCATCAAGATCATCACGGCCGACGAGTGGTACAGCCGGGTCTACCAGCGCCACGACTTCACCGCGACGCTGCAGGAGCACGTCAACGACCGGGACATCCGCTGGTACGGCGACCCCGGCTTCTACTGGGGCTACGACAACCCCGAGGTCGCCGGCTGGATCAAACGCTCGGAGACGGCGGACACCGCGGCCGAGCAGGCCTCGCTGCTGCGCAAGGCGGCCCGCCGGATCGCCGAGGACGCGGCCAGCGACTGGCTCTATCTCAACCCGCAGATCGTCGTCAGCTCCGCCAAGGTCTCCGGTTACGCGATCAACGGGCTCAACGCGCAGTTCCCCGCGTACAACATCGAGATCGACAAGCACTGACCCGCCCATGGCCGGCTACCTGCTCCGGAGAAGCCTGCTGCTCGTGCTGTCCCTGGCGGTCGCGGGGGTGGTGCTGTTCGCGCTGCTCAGGCTCCTGCCCGGCGATCCCGCCAACGCGCTGCTGTCCGTGGGCGCCACCCAGGAGCAGATCGCCGCGGCCCGCCACGAGCTGGGCTCCGACCGCCCGCTGCCCGAGCAGTTCGCCGCGTGGGCGCGCAGCATGGCCACGCTCGACCTCGGCCGGTCCTTCGTCAGCTCGCTGCCCGTGGCCTCGGAGATCGCCGGCCGCCTCGCCGTCACCGTCCCGCTCACGGTGCTGTCCTTCCTGCTGTCGGTGCTGATCGCGGCGCCCGCGGGATTCGTCACCGCGCTGCGCAGGAACACCCGGTACGGAACGCTGCTGTCCGGGCTCGGCCAGCTCGGCCTGGCCGTGCCGGTCTTCTGGATCGGCATGCTGCTGATCACCGTGTTCGCGCTGCGCCTGCGCTGGCTGCCGGCCGGCGGGTTCCCGGCCGGCGACTGGAGCGACCCGGCCGCCGCGCTCACCTCGCTGGCGCTGCCCGTGCTCACCATCACCCTGGTCATGTCGGCCTCGCTGATCCGCTACGTCCATTCGGCCGCCATCGACGTGCTCGACGCCGGCTACCTGCGCACCGCCAGGGCCCTCGGCTCCTCGCTGACCGGGGCCGTCCGGCGGCACGGCCTGCGCAACGCCGCCGCGCCCGTGATCCCGATCCTCGGCGCCGAGCTGGCCACGACCTTCCTCGGCGCGGTGGTGGTGGAGAACGTCTTCGCCCTGCCGGGACTCGGGGCCCTGCTGGTCAAGGCGTTCGCGCAGCACGACTGGCCGGTCATCCAGGGCGTGCTGGTGCTGAGCACCGGCGCGGTGCTGGTGATCGGCTTCGTGGCCGACCTCGCCCAGCGGCTGCTCGATCCGCGGCTGCGGCGAACCGTGACGGGGGCGGCGGCATGAGGGGGCGGACGCTCGCCGTCGGGTGCGCGCTCGTCGCCGTCGTGGCCGTGACGGCGCTCGTCTCGCTGTTCTGGACGCCGTACGATCCCGCCGACACCACCGGCGGACGGCTGGAGCCGCCGGGCGGCGCGCACCTGCTCGGCACCGACACGCTCGGGCGCGACCTGCTCACCCAGCTCATGATCGGGGCCAGGATCGCCCTGGCGGCCGGGACCGGCGCGGTCGCGGTCGGCGGGTCGCTCGGCCTGGCCGCCGGGCTGCTGGCCGGGTTCGCCGTGCGCTGGGCCGACGACGCGCTGGCCGTCGTGCTCGACATCCTCATCGCCTTCCCGACGCTGCTGCTGGCCATGCTCGTGATCGCCGGCCGGCACGGCTCGCTCGGCGCGGCCGTGGCCGCGATCGGGCTGGCCATGTCGGCCATCGTCGCCCGGCTGGTGCGGGTGCTCGTCAAGCGGGTGCTGGCCCAGGACTACATCACGGCCGCGCGCACGTCCGGCACCACCTGGCCGCGCATCGTGCTCGGCCACGTCCTGCCCAACATCTGGCCCGTGCTGGCCACCAACCTCGCGCTGCAGCTTGGCCTGGCCGTCCTGGCGGAGGCGAGCCTGTCCTACCTCGGGCTCGGCGCGCCGCCGCCGAACGCCTCCTGGGGCCACATGCTGCGCGAGGCCCAGTCCACCGCGTTCACCGCTCCCATCGGCGTCATCGCGCCGGGCGTGCTGCTCGCCGTCCTCGTGATCGGCGTGAACCTGGCCGCCGACGGCATCAGAGAGGTCGCCGACCCGGTGCTGCGGAGGAGCGGATGAGCCTGCTGGCGGTGGACGGCCTGACGGTGCGCGCGGCCGGCGGGCGGGAGCTCGTCTCCGGCCTGTCGTTCCACATGGGCAGGGGAGACCGGCTGGGGCTGATCGGCGAGTCAGGATCGGGCAAGTCGCTCACTGTACTGGCGCTTATCGGTTTGCTATCGCCGGGCATGACCGCCTCGGGCAGCGTCCTCCTGGACGGCCTGCCGGTGCTCGAAGCCTCCCAGCGGCGGCTGGACCGGCTGCGCGGCCGGGCCGTGGCCGTGGTCTTCCAGGAGCCGCTCACCGCGCTCGACCCGCTCATGCGTATGGGGGCACAGGTCGCCGGGCCGCTACGGCGCCACAGAGGGCTGCGGGGGCGCGCGCTGCGCCGCGCGGTGCACGACGCCCTGGCCGAGGTGCGCCTCGCCGACGTCGCGCGCGTCGCCAGGGCCTATCCGCACGAGATCTCCGGCGGTCAGCGCCAGCGGGTCGCCATCGCCATGGCGCTGGCCTGCGAGCCCGCCCTGCTGATCGCCGACGAGCCCACCGCCCAGCTCGACACCACGGTCCAGGCCGAGGTGCTCGCGCTGCTGGACGACCTGGTCAGGGCGCGGGGGATGGGGCTGCTGTTCGTCGGGCACGACCTGGCGGTGGTGGCCGCCGTGACGCGCCGGGTCCTGGTGCTCAAGGACGGCCGCGAGGTGGAGTCGGGGACGGTGGAAGAGGTGCTGCGGGCGCCGGCGCACCCGTACACGCGGGACCTGGTCGCGGCGGCCCGCAGGCTGCACGGCACGCTCGCCGGAATCTCCCGCCCCGCACCCGCCGTGCGGGACGGGCGCGAGGGCGACGCCACGGGGAGGACGGGATGACCGCGCCGCTGATCGAGGTGCGCGAGCTGGGGTTCGCCTACCGGAGCGGGCCGCCCGTGCTCAGCGGGGTCGGCTTCGAGGTCGTGCAGGGGCGCAGCCTGGCCCTGGTGGGGGAGTCGGGCGCGGGCAAGACGACGCTGGTCCGCCTGCTGCTCGGCCTCCTGCGGCCGGGCAGCGGCGAGGTGCTGCTCGACGGCCGGCCGCTGTGCGGGAACGAGCGGGCGCTGCGGCGGGCCGTGCAGCCCGTCTTCCAGGATCCCTACTCCTCGCTCGACCCCAGGCAGCGCGTGGACCGGATCGTCGCCGAGCCGCTGCGCTCGCTCGGCCTGGTCAGCGGCCCCGGCCGGCGCGCGGAGACGGACCGCCGGGTGGCCGAGGCGCTGCACGCGGTCGGGCTGCCGCCGCAGGCCGCGCGCCGCTACCCCCACGAGTTCTCCGGCGGCCAGCGCCAGCGGATCGCGCTCGCGCGGGCCGTCGTCTGCCACCCGCGCGTGCTGCTCGCCGACGAGCCCGTCAGCGCGCTCGACCTGGTCACCCGGGTCCGGCTGGTCGATCTGCTCGCCGAGCTGCGCGACACCAGGGACCTGACCGTGGTGCTGGTCTCGCACGACCTGACGGTGGTGGCCGAGCTGTGCGAGGAGGTCGTGGTGCTCGAAGGCGGCCGGGTGGCCGAGCGGGGCGGCACGGCGGAGGTGCTCGGCTCGCCGCGCCACCCCTGCACGCGGCGGCTGGTGGCCTCCGCGCCGAGGCTCCCAGAGCCCGGCCAAGAGCCCGCACAACCCCTTTGAGCTGCGCGATGACGATTCGATACCGAAGCAATGGCGGCCCTTTCTAGTGTTCTGGCCATCGGAGGAACACCACCAAAGAAAGCGCCGAGGAACATCATGAACAAGCAGACGATCATCCGCCTGGGCCGGCTCACCGCCGCCACCTTCATCGCCACCGTGCTGGCGATCTCCGCCTTCAGCACCGGAGCCTCAGCCACGACCATCAGCGCCACCGTCACCGCGCAGAGCACGGTAATCGTGAACGCCGATCAGCCCGACGAGTGCTGCGGAACCTGGCCCTGACCGTCTTCCCTGACCAGAGCATCGACTCCGCGTCATAGGAGGGGGCAGTCGCGATGGCCTAGTCTGTCCGGAGAGATGCGGTTCACGGGGAGTGAGCGCAGCGCCATTGGGGAGACGGATGTGGAGTTTCGCATCCTCGGGCCGTTGGAGGTTGTCGCAGACGGCCGCCGGCTGGATCTGGGAGGGGCCAGACAGCAGACGGTCCTCGCCCTCCTCCTGCTCAACGAGGGACGGGCGGTAACGATCTCCCGGCTGACAGAGACGATCTACGAGGACGCCCCGCCGACGACGTCCAGAGCGCAGATCCAGATCTGTATCTCAGCACTTCGCCGCCTGTTCGCGGCACAGGGGAAACCAGACATCATCGTCACACAGTCGCATGCCTACGTGGCCAGGGTGCCCGCGGAGGATTTCGACGCCAGCCACTTCGACGGGCTGGTCAGGCAGGCCCGGCTCGAACGCCGGGAAGGCCAGGCCGAGCGGGCCGTCGAACGCTACCGGGAGGCCCTCGCGCTCTGGCGGGGGCCGGCGCTCGAAGGCATCGACAGCAGAGTGCTCCAGGCGGCGGCAAGCCGGTTGAACGAGGACCGCGTCGCCGCCTGCGAAGACTGCATCGACCTCGAGCTGGAGCTCGGTCACCACCACGAGCTGGTCGGCGAGCTCACCGCCCTCGTGGCGGAGCACCCGCTCCGCGAGCGCCTGCGCGGGCAGCTCATGATCGCCCTCTACCGGTCCGGCCGCCAGGCCGAGGCGTTACAGGCCTACCGGGACGCGCGCAGCACCATGATCGAAGAGTTGGGCATCGAACCCAACGAGCGGCTCCAGCAACTGGAGCACGCGATACTCAGCTCCAACCCCGACCTGGACCCGCCGGCCGCCCCCGTGCAGCTCACCGCGGAGCCCCGGGTCGCGGAGCCGCAGGCGGGCGTGCCGCGGCTGCTGCCCACCGACATCGCCGACTTCACCGGCAGGACGCGGCAGCTCGACGAGATCATGAAGCATCTGGTGGTCGCCGACGGCGGCCGGGTCGGCTACGCCGTCCCCATCGTCGCGCTGGCCGGCAAGCCCGGCATCGGCAAGAGCGCCATCTCCGTGCACGCCGCCCACCGCGTCGTCGAGCACTACCCCGACGGCCAGCTCTACGCCGACCTGCACGGCGGCTCGGCCCGGCCGGTCGGCCCGATGCACGTGCTGGAGCGGTTCCTGCGCGCGCTGGGGGTCACCGGCACCGCGGTCCCCGACGGGCTGGAAGAGCGCGCCGAGCTCTACCGCGCGCTGCTGGCCGACCGCAGGATGCTGGTCGTGCTGGACGACGTCAGCACCGAGAGCCAGATCCTGCCGCTCCTGCCCGGCAGCGTCGACTCGGCCGTCATCCTGAGCAGCCGCAGCCGCCTGGCGGGGCTGTCCGGCGCGGTGCACGTCGACGTGGACGTCTTCGACGCCGATCAGTCGCTGGAGCTGCTGTCCCGCATCGCGGGGAGCGACCGCGTACGCACGGAGCCGGAGGCCGCCGCGGCGCTCGCCGACCTGTGCGGCCACCTGCCGCTCGCGCTGCGCATCGCGGGCGCGCGGCTGTCGGCCAGGCCGCACTGGAGCGTCGAGCAGCTCGTGGAGCGGCTGGAGGACGAGACCAGGCGGCTGGACGAGCTCAAGCACGGCGAGATGGGCATCAGGGCCAGCATCTCCCTCACCTATGACAGCCTCGGCGACGACACGCGGCGGCTGTTCCGCCGGCTGGCGATCGTCGACTCCGACGTGTTCTCCCCGTGGCTCAGCGCCGCGCTGCTTGACCAGCCCATCGGCGAGGCCGCCGACCTGCTGGACGACCTGGCCGACACGCAGCTCATCGAGACCTCGGGCGCCGGGCGCGGCGCGCACGTCCAGTACCGCTTCCACGACCTGCTCAGGGTCTTCGCCAGGGAGCGCCTGGCGGCCGAGGAGCCGGCCGCCGACCGCGCCGCGGCCCTGGCCAGGGTGCTCGGCGGGCTGCTGTCGATGGTGGAGGCCGCGCGGCGGCGCGAGCATGAGGACCGCATCATGATCCCCGGCGCCACCGCGACGTGGTCGCTGCCCGGCACGCTGATCGACCGGCTGGTCGCGGTGCCCGCCGCCTGGTTCGAGCGGGAGCGCAGCCTGCTGGTCTCGGGCATCAGGCAGGCCGCCCAGGCGGGCCTGGCCGAGATCAGCTGGGGGCTGGCGCTCGGCGCGGCGACCTTCTTCCAGTCGCGCGTCTATCTGGACGACTGGCGGGAGACCATGCGCATCGCGCTGGCCGCCGCCAGGCAGGACGGAGACCTGCGCGGCCAGGCGGCCATGCTCTACTCCAGCGGCGCCCTGGCCACCGCCGAGCACCGCTTCGACGCCGCCCGCGCGGACTTCCACGCCGCCATCGAGCTGTTCACGCAGGTGGGCGACGAGCGGGCGCTGGCCTCCGTGCTCGCCAACCGCGGCCACCTGGACCTGGTCACCGGCAGGCTGGACGACGCCGCCGCGTTCTTCGAGCGGGCGCTGGAGCTGTCACGCTCCTCGCGGGCGCACAGCACCACCATCTACACCCTGCACAACCTCGCCCAGGTCAAGCTGATCAGGAACGACCCGCAGGGCGCCAAGGAGCTGCTGCGCAACGCCATGGAGCTGGCCGAGAACGAGGGCGGCTCGCGGCTGCGGGCCCAGGTCCTCTTCCGGCTCGGCCAGACCCACCTGCAGGCCGGCGAGCTGAGGCAGGCGCTGGACCCGCTGCAGGAGGCGCTGGCCGCCATCCAGGAGATCGGCGACTCCACGGGCGAGGCGTACATCCTGCACTGCCTGGGCCTGGCCAGGCTGCGGCTGGGCGAGCTGGCGGAGGCGGGCGTCGACCTGCGCCACGCGCTGCTGCTGGCCGGCACCACGAGCGAGCGGCTGGCCAAGGGCAGGGTGCTCACCGCGCTGGCCGAGCTGGCCCTGGCGGAAGGCGACCCCGCGACCGCCGTCACCACGTCGGAGCAGGCGCTGGCCCTGTTCGCCACGGTGGGCGTGCCGTTCGACGAGGCGCTCGCGCTGGCGCTGCTCAGCGACGCGCACAACGGGCTCGGCGCCGCGGACGCGGCACGGGAGGCCCTGGACCGCGCCGTGCGGCGCACCGAGGAGATGGACCCCGTCGTCGCCCATCAGCTACGGGCTGAGCTGGACAAACGCCGGGACGCGACCCCTGGATCCCCTACCGGCATAGCCACCAATAGCGGGCCGAAGCCGGGTCGATAGCGGCCTTGCCGATGCTGGTCGGCAGAAGGATCGCGCGATCTGTGCCTGTCGACCGTATCCGGCATCGTCAATCCAGGGAGTACACATGAAGGCCCGACGACCCGCCGCCCGCTACTGGATGTTCCCGCAGGTCCGCCTGCCCGGCCGGACCTGGCCGAACAGGACCCTCACCGCCGCGCCGCGGTGGCTGTCGACGGACCTGCGCGACGGGAACCAGTCGCTGCCGCACCCCATGAGCCCCGACCGCAAGCTGGCCATGTTCAACCTGCTCGTGTCGATGGGCTACAAGGAGATCGAGGTCGGGTTCCCGGTGGCCAGCCAGGACGACCACGACTTCGTCCGGCTGCTGATCGAGAAGGACCTGATCCCCGACGACGTCCGGATCACCGTGCTCACCCAGGCCCGCGACGAGCTGATCCACCGCACGGTGGAGAGCCTGGAGGGCGCCCGCGCCGCCACCGTGCACGTCTACAACGCGACGTCGCCGCAGTTCCGCAGGACCGTGTTCGGCATGACCAGGGACGAGTGCAAGGACCTGGCGGTGCACGGCACCCGGCTGGCGATGAAGTACGCCGAGCGCCTGCTCGGCGGCTGCGACTTCGGCTACCAGTACTCGCCCGAGCTGTTCAACGAGACGGAGCTGGAGTTCGCGCTGGAGGTCTGCGAAGCGGTCATGGACGTCTGGCAGCCGGAGCCGGGCCGCGGGATCATTCTCAACTTCCCGACCACGGTCGAACGCTCGATGCCGAACGTGTTCGCCGACCAGATCGAGTGGCTCGACCGCAACCTCACCAGGCGCGAGCACGTGTGCCTGTCCGTCCACCCGCACAACGACCGCGGCACCGGCGTGGCCAGCGCGGAGCTGGCGCTGCTGGCCGGGGCCCAGCGGGTCGAGGGCTGCCTGTTCGGCAACGGGGAGCGGGCCGGCAACGTCGACCTCGTCACCCTCGGGCTGAACCTGCTGACCCAGGGGGTCGACCCCGGCATCGACTTCTCCGACATCAACGCGGTCCGGCGCACGGTCGAGTACTGCAACGAGCTGCCCGTGCACCCGCGCCACCCCTACGGGGGCGACCTCGTCTACACCGCCTTCTCCGGCTCGCACCAGGACGCCATCAAGAAGGGGCTCGACGCGCTGGAGGGGGAGGCGGGGCGGCGGGGCGTCCTCGTGCGCGACCTGCCGTGGGAGGTGCCGTACCTGCCGCTCGACCCCGAGGACGTGGGCCGCACGTACGAGGCGATCGTGCGCATCAACAGCCAGTCGGGCAAGGGCGGGGTGGCGTACGTGCTGGGCGCCCGCTACGGCCTGCGCCTGCCGCGCCCGCTGCAGGCGGAGTTCGCCAGGATCGTGCAGGCGGACGCGGACGCGGCGGGCGGCGAGCTCACGCCGGAGCGGATCAAGGACCTGTTCGACCGCGAGTACCGGGTAAGCCCCCGGGCGGGCCTGCCCGAGCCGGCGACCGGCGAGCCCGTGCCGGCCGACCTCTATCTCGACGGCGTCCCCTTCGACGTGGGCGCGGACCGGGCGGACGCGGTGCAGCGGGTGACGGCCGCGCTCGCCCCCAAGGGCATCGACGTACGCGCCCTGCACCGCACGGGCGGCGCCGAGCTGGGCCGCCAGGTGACCGTCTACGCGCAGTGCCGCGTGCGCGGGCAGCTCTGGTGGGGCGTCGGCTCGGGCGCGAACGCCGAGACGGCCGCCGTGGCCGCGGTCGCCGCCGCCGTACGGCGGGCGCTCACGGATACCAGGGAGATAGCGGACAAAAATCGCACATCTCTAGCGTCGAAGCATGAAAAGAATCAGGATCAGCAAGCCCAGAAAAGCGAAGAGCCGCACGCTCGACCTTCGCACCCCCTCAGGCCGGGTGCTGCCGTACTAGGCGGAACCGGCAGACCGGTGCGGGAAAGGCCGGTCATGGCTTCTCCCGCACCGATGCGTGGCTGAGCGCGACATGCGCCGCTCCGGACCACCGGCCGGACCACCGGCAGGGCTGACGGCTGGGCTGACGGCCGGGCTATGGAGCCGCGGGCGTCCATCCGGGCAGGCCGGGGACGGGACCGGGGATCGGCCGGGCCCGCAAGGTGCTCAGCTCGCCCGGCGGCACGGCCGGGCACCTCGCGCCCTTGGCCGGCACCGCGAGCGAGGTCAGATAGCCGTCGATCGCGGCCGTCGGGCACTCGCCGCTGCCGTAGATCCCGTGCCCCCATCCCTCGTAGGTGAGCAGCCTGGCCTCGCGCCCGATCTGCCGCGCCGCGCTGACCGCCCACGCATAGCCGGTGGCGGGGTCGTGCAGGGCGTTGCCCAGCAGCAGCGCCGGCGTGTGGACCACGCGCAGGCGGTGCTGCGGGTTGGGGATCGGGCCAGGCGTGCCCAGGCAGGCGGCCGCCATCGCGTGGGCCGCCGGGCTGACCAGCATGTCCGGCGCGATGGCCGCGGACCTGCGCATATGACGCGCGTAGTCGCGATAGTCGCGGATGGGCAGCAGGTAGTCCAGGCAGAAGACCCGGCTCGGGTCGTCGATCACGTCCTCGGCCTGCGCCGACGGCGGCGTGAGGAACGCCCGCGCCGTCCCGTCCCCGCTCTCCAGGGCGACCAGGAACTCGGCCAGCTCCTTGTAGGCGGGCCCGTAGAACGCGCCGAAGATCTGCGAGATCAGGCCGAACCTGCTCAGCACGGCCTCCGGCATCCCCGGCAGGTGCAGCTCGCCCCGCTCGGCGCGAGCCAGCAGCTCCTGCCAGAGCGCGCGCACGTCCCTGCCGTGCAGCGCGCACGAGGCGGTCCGGTCGCACCAGGCCACGAACTCGTCGAAGGAGTCCTGGACGGTCAGCGCCTGGGAGTCCAGGAACGCCGCCGTGCCGAGGCTGTGGTCCATGTTGCTGTCGAGCGCGAGCGCGCGCACCCGGCGCGGGTAGCGCTCGGCGTAGAGCTGCCCGATGAGCGTGCCGTACGAGACGCCGTAGTAGGTCAGCCTGTCGTCGCCCAGGGCGGCGCGCAGGGCGTCGAGGTCGCGCACCACGCTGCCGGTGTCCACGTGGTCGAACAGCGGCCCGGTACGGCTCCTGCAGTCCTGCCGGTAGCGCTCGTTGAAGGCGAGCAACGCGTCGAAGCGGGCCTGGCTCGTCACCGAGAGCGGATCGGGCGCCTGCACGGCCAGCTCCAGCGAGCACAGGATCGGGCTGCTGCGCCTGACGCCGCGCGGGTCGAAGCCCACGACGTCGAACCGGCGGGTGATCTCCGGCGAGAACCCCGGCCGGTTCGCCAGCACGGCGTCCACACCTGACCCGCCCGGCCCGCCGGGGTTGATCACCAGCGAGCCGGTCCTGGCCGCCGGATCGGTGGCCCTGCGCCGGGCGAGGGCCAGCTCGAACGTCTGCCCGCCCGGCTGCGCCCAGTCGACCGGCACGCGCAGCGTGCCGCACTCGGCGGTGGGATCCTGCGGGCACGGCGCCCATGCGACCGAGTCCGCCGCCGTGTCCGCCGCCGTGTCCGCCGCCGTGTCTGCCGCCGCGCCGGCCGAGGCCGGCACCGGCAGCGCGGGGACAACAAGGGCCAGTAAAACGGTGGGTACGAGGACAAGTCTTCGCATCTTCCATCCATTCGTCGGGTACTCGATCGTGGATCGGATCACCCGGCGCGACCATCCGGCTCGAGTATGAGAATCGAGTCATCCCCAGGTATCGCGGCCCCTCCGACCCAGCACGTCACCTTCGGCGGGGGGCATCAGCGGACCCGATGGGCCGCCGATTGACCATATGAGTAAATTTTTCGAGATAAAGCCTGTTTTCTGGTTATCGGCCCCACGGTGACCAGGGCATTGGCGCGCCCGGTAACGTGACGGCGCGGCCGGACTCCCCGGAGGCCGGCCGCGGGCGCCGGGAACGGTGTGATCCGGTAACCCGTTCGCGGGTGCCCGGTGTTGCCGGGAGTCGCTCTCCAGGTTTCCGAAACTTTCGGGCAACTTAACGCTCGTTCAGTGCTGATCCAAGGCTGTGACTCCAACCGGCCTTGACAGATCGGCCTCGCAACGTTGCAGATGGCGGCACTCTTGACACGCCCCAACGGTGCCCTTATGTTGCCGCAATATTAAACAAATCGTCGTGAAAGTTTCGGCGCGACACGCCAGCGTGACCCCCCACTCGCCGCGCGTGGGTCCTGCGCCGTCACCGGCCGAAGGGATGGCATGAGGGGCCAGGTACCAATCGACACGAGCCCTGCGTCCGAAGAGGGCGCGCAGTGGCGGGACGAACGGCTTTCGCCCGCCGAGCGGGCCGAGGCGCTCATCCCGCTGATGACTCTCGAGGAGAAGGTGGCTCAACTGGTCGGCGTGTGGGTCGGCGCCGACGCCTCCGGGGGAGGGGTCGCCCCGCACCAGTCCGACATGGAGGGTGTGGAGTGGAGCACGGTCATCAGCCAGGGGCTGGGCCAGCTCACCCGGCCGTTCGGCACGGCGCCGGTCGATCCGGTCGCCGGCGCCCGCTCGCTGGCGGCCTCCCAGGCGCAGATCGCGGCGGCCAGCCGGTTCGGGATCCCCGCCCAGGTCCACGAGGAGTGCCTGACCGGGTTCGCCGCCTGGCGGGCGACCGTGTACCCGGCCCCGCTGAGCTGGGGCGCCTCCTTCGACCCCGAGCTGGTCGAGGAGATGGCCGGGCTGATCGGCCGGTCCATGCGGGCCGCCGGCATCCACCAGGGCCTGGCCCCGGTCCTGGACGTGACCAGGGACTACCGCTGGGGCCGCACCGAGGAGACGATCGGTGAGGACCCCTACCTCGTCGGCACGATCGGCGCGGCCTACGTACGCGGCCTGGAGAGCACGGGCATCGTCGCCACGCTGAAGCACTTCGCCGGCTACTCGGTCTCCCGCGGCGGCCGCAACCTCGCCCCCGTGCACATGGGCCGGCGCGAGCTCGCCGACGTCATCCTGCCTCCGTTCGAGATGGCCCTGCGCCTGGGCGGCTCCCGGTCGGTGATGAACTCCTACTCCGAGATCGACGGCGTTCCCGTGGCGGCCGACGAGAGCCTGCTGACCGGGCTGCTGCGCGAGGAGTGGGGCTTCTCCGGCACGGTGGTCGCGGACTACTTCTCCATCCGCTTCCTGCAGAAGCTGCACGGCCTGGCCGCCGGGGCGTCCGACGCGGCCGGGCTCGCGCTGCGGGCCGGCATCGACGTCGAGCTGCCCACCGTCGACACCTTCGGCACCCCGCTGATCGAGGCCGTGAAGGCCGGGGACGTGGACGAGGCGCTGATCGACCGCGCCCTGCGCCGGGTGCTGACCCAGAAGGCCGAGCTCGGCCTGCTCGACGCCGGCTGGGAGCCCCTGCCCGCGGACGTCGAGCAGCTCCGCCTCGACGACGAGGCCGGCCAGGACGTCGCGCTGCGCCTGGCCAGGCAGTCCGTGGTCCTGCTGCGCAACACCGGCGGGATCCTGCCGCTGGCCCCCGGCCGGCGGATCGCCCTGGTCGGCCCGCTCGCCGACGACCCGATGGGCATGCTCGGCTGCTACGCCTTCCCCGCGCACGTGGGCCCGCATCCCGAGCACGGGCTCGGGCTGGACATCCCGTCCCTGCGCGAGGCGCTCGGCGGCCTGGCCGGCGACCTCGCGTACGCGCCGGGCTGCGGCATCACCGGCGACGACACCTCGGGTATCGCGGCGGCGGTGGCCGCCGCGGCCGAGGCCGACGTGTGCGTGGTCGCCGTCGGGGACCGGGCCGGGCTGTTCGGCCGCGGCACCTCCGGCGAGGGCTGCGACGCGACCGACCTGCGGCTGCCCGGCGTGCAGGCCGAGCTCGTCCAGGCCGTACTCGCGACCGGCACCCCGGTGGTGCTCGTGCTGCTCGCCGGCCGCCCGTACGCGCTGGGCGCCGAGGTGGACGCGGCCGCGGCCATCGTCTACGGCTTCTTCCCCGGCCAGCGCGGCGGCCAGGCGCTGGCCGAGGTGCTCACCGGCGCGGTGAACCCGTCCGGGCGGCTGCCGGTCAGCGTGCTCCGCGACGCCGCCGGGCTGCCTTCGACGTACCTGTCCCCGCCGCTGGGCCGCCGCTCGGAGGTGTCCTCCGTGGACCCGACCCCCGCGTTCCCGTTCGGGCACGGCCTGAGCTACACGACCTTCGAGTGGAGCGACGGCGGCGTGGACGGCGATCCGGGGAGTGACTCGGGCGGCGGCTCGGGCCGCGACCTGGGCGGCGACTCGCATGGCGGCTCGGGCGGCGGCACCGCCTGGCCGGTCGACGGTGAGGTGCGCGTCGGCATCACGGTGCGCAACACCGGGACCCGCGCCGGCACCGAGGTCGTGCAGCTCTACCTGCACGACCCGGTCGCGCAGACGACGCGACCGGTCGTCCGCCTGATCGGCTGCCTGCGCGTCCCGCTGGAGCCGGGGGAGTCCGCTCGCGTGCGCTTCACCGTCCCCGCCGACCTCACCTCGTTCACCGGCGTTCGGGGCACCCGCATCGTCGAGCCCGGCGACGTCGAGCTGCGGTTCGGGCGGTCGAGCGGCGAGCCGGTCGCGGCCGTGCCGCTGCGCCTGACCGGCGCCGAGCGCGAGGTCGGTCACCTGCGGGCGCTGCATCCGCTGGCGCGCATAGACCGCATCGCACCGGAGGTCGATGGATGAGCACATCCCAGACGCTGGACCCGTCATCGGGCACCCGCGGCCCGCAACAGGCGAGCCGGGCCGCCCACCGTGCCCGGCCCCGCACCGGCTGGCGGGCCGCGCTGCGCCGCGACTGGCAGCTCTACTCGCTGGCGATCCTGCCGCTGCTGTTCTTCCTGATCTTCAGGTACGGGCCGATGATCGGCAACGTCATCGCGTTCAGGAAGTTCGAGCCGGGCGGCAACCTCTTCGGCGAGGAATGGGTGGGCCTGCGCTACGTGAAGATGTTCCTGAACGACCCGACGTTCTGGAACGTGTTCACCAACACGCTCGTCCTCGGGGCGCTGACCCTGCTGTTCTGCTTCCCGCTGCCGATCGTGCTGGCGCTGCTGCTCAACGAGGTGCGCAGCACGAAGCTCAAGCGGTTCCTGCAGTCGGTGTCCTACCTGCCGCACTTCCTGTCGATGGTCATCGTGGCCGCCATCGTCATGCAGATGCTCTCCATCGACGGGCCGATCAACCAGATGGTGAAGGCGTTCGGCGGCGAGCCCACCGTGTTCATGCAGAAGCCCGACTGGTTCCGCACGATCTTCGTCTCGTCGGAGGTCTGGCAGACCGTCGGCTGGGGCACCATCCTCTACCTGGCCGCGCTGACGACCATCAACGAGCAGCTCTACGAGGCGGCCAGGATGGACGGCGCCGGCCGCTGGAAGCAGATCTGGCACGTCACGCTGCCGGGCATCCGGCCGACCGCGATCACGCTGCTCGTGCTCAACATCGGCACGTTCATGGCCGTCGGCTTCGAGAAGGTCCTGCTGCTGTACAACCCGCTGACGTATCCGACCGCGGACGTGATCTCCACGTACCTGTACCGGATGGGCGTCGAGTCCAGCAACATGAGCTACGCCGCCGCCATCGGCCTGTTCGAGGCCCTGATCGGGGTGGTGCTCATCACCTCGGCCAACGTGATCTCCCGCCGCACAGTAGGGGCGAGCCTGTGGTAACGATCGCCAAGAGCCGTGGCTACCGCGTGTTCCAAGGGGTCAACGCGGTCATCCTGACCGGTGTCGTGATCGTGACGTTGTACCCCTTCATCAACATCGTCGCCCGCTCGTTCAGCCAGGAGCGCTACATCGTCGCGGGCGAGGTCAACCTCATCCCGCGCGGGTTCAACCTCACGACCTACCGGATCGTGGTCTCGGACCCGATGTTCTGGACGAACTACGGCAACACCGTGATCTACACCGTCGTCGCCACGGCCATCGCCATGGTGCTGACGACCTGCTACGCGTACGTGCTGTCCAAGAAGCACCTCAAAGGCCGCACGGTCCTGGTCTGGATCGCCGTCTTCACCATGATCTTCTCCGGCGGCCTCATCCCCCAGTACGTGCTGGTCAACAGCCTCGGGTTGACGAACTCCATCTGGGCCATCGTCCTGCCCAACGCCATCAGCGTGTTCAACCTCCTGGTCATGAAGGCGTTCTTCGAGGGCCTGCCGCAGGAATTGGAGGAGGCCGCCGCCATCGACGGCCTGAGCACCTACGGCATCCTGTGGAAGATCGTGCTGCCGCTGTCGAAGGCGGTCATCGCCACGATGGTGCTCTTCTACGCGGTCTCGTTCTGGAACTCGTGGTTCACGGCCTTCCTCTACCTGACCGAGGCCGAGCTGTTCCCGGTGACCATCTACCTGCGCAACCTCATCGCGGGTGCCACCGGCGCGGAGTCCGCGGGCGCGGTGACGTCCGAGGTGACACAAGCCGCCGCCAACATCCAGTCGGTGACGATCATGCTCACCGTCCTCCCCATCCTCGCGGTCTACCCCTTCGTCCAGAGGTACTTCGTCTCTGGAGTCATGATCGGCGCGGTCAAGGGTTAGTCCTCCCGTCAGCCCCTTCACCTAAGGAAATCCCCCATGCGCGAATTCTCACGACGTCAGGCGATCCTCGGCCTGGGCGCGCTCACGCTCGTCCTCGCCGGTTGCGGCGAGGACGAGACGCCGAAGAAGACCGCCGACGTGTCCGCGAACAAGGCGGGCGCGATGGCGAGCTACGGCGTCAACCAGCAGTTCAAGGCCACCGAGCCGCTCTCGTTCGACGTGCTCTACAACAACCACCCGTTCTACCCGCACAAGAACGACTGGCTGTTCTGGCAGGAGCTGACCAAGCGTACGAACGTGACGCTGAAGGCCGTGACCGTGCCGCTCAGCGACTACGAGAAGAAGCGCGGCCTGCTGGTGGGCGCGGGGCAGGCCCCGCTCATCATCCCGAAGACGTACCACCCGCAGGAGGAGGCCTTCGTCGCCTCGGGCGCGGTCCTGCCGGTCAGCGACTACGTCGACCTGATGCCGAACTTCAAGGACAAGGTCGCCAAGTGGAAGCTCGAGCCCGAGCTGGACACGTTGCGCCAGTCGGACGGCCGGTTCTACCTGCTGCCCGGTCTCCACGAGGACATCTGGGTCGACTACTCGCTGGCCATCAGGACCGACATCCTGGAGAAGCTCAAGCTGGAGGTCCCCAAGACCTGGGACGACCTCTACACCGTGCTCAAGGCGATGAAGGCCGAGTACCCCGACCAGTACCCGATGACCGACCGCTGGGGCGTCCCCACGCCGGGCGGCAACCTGCTCAAGCTCGTCGCCCAGGCGTACGGCACCAGGGGTGGGTGGGACTACCAGCACGCGACCTGGGACGTCGCGGCCGGCAAGTTCGCCTACACCGGCGCGATGCCCCAGTACAAGCAGATGATCGAGTACCTCAACAAGCTGGTGAAGGAGAAGCTGCTCGACCCCGAGAGCTTCACCCAGCAGGACGACGCCGCCAAGGCCAAGTTCACCTCCGGCAAGTCCTTCGTGATCAGCTCCAACGCGCAGTCGCTGATCAACGACTACCGGGCGGCGCTGACCGAGAACAACCCGGACGCCAAGATCGTCAAGATCCCGGTGCCCATGGGCCCGGTCGGTGACTACAAGATCGGTACGCGCCTGGAGAACGGCGTCATGATCTCCAAGAAGGCCCTGGAGAACAAGAACTTCGTCGCCATGATGCAGTTCCTGGACTGGCTCTGGTACTCCGACCAGGGCGAGGAGTTCGCCAAGTGGGGCGTCGAGGGCACCACGTTCACCAAGGACGCGTCCGGCAACTACAAGATCGCCGATGACGTGGACTTCGTCGGGCTCAACCCCAACGCGCCCAAGCACCTGCAGAAGGACTTCGGCTTCTCCAACGGCGTCTTCGCCTACGGAGGCACCACCAAGTTGCTGAACTCCACCTTCTCCGAGGAGGAGCTGGCCTTCCAGGAGGTCATGAACGCCAGGAAGCCCTGGCCGGTCGACCCGCCGCACCCCTTCAAGGACGATGAGCGCGAGCAGGCCAGCCTGTGGGAGACGCCGCTGAAGGACCACGTCACCCAGAACACCCTCAAGTTCATCCTCGGCGAGCGCGACCTCAGCGAGTGGGACGCCTACGTCAAGGAGCTGGAGGGCAAGAACATGGCCTCCTACCTGAACCTGGTCACCACCGCCTACGAGCGGTTCAAGAAGGACCACGGCTGACCTGACCTCTTCGGGCCGCTCCCGCTCCGGGGGCGGCCCCGACCATAGGACGACCATGCGCAACCTCGTTCCCGGCCATCCCTCGGGACGGCTGTCCGACGCCTGGCGCTTCTGCGTCGGCACGGGACGCTTCGAGCTCGCGCTGCGGCGCGACTACCAGGACTCGCTGGCGCTCGTCCAGCGGGAGATCGGCTTCCGCCACATCCGCGGGCACGGGCTGCTGAGCGACGGCATGGGCGTGCACCAGCCGTACGAGCACGCGGGCGCGCGGCACGTGCGGCACTCCTTCACGTACGTGGACCAGGTCGTGGACGCCTACCTGGAGCTCGGGATCAAGCCCTTCGTCGAGCTCGGCTTCATGCCCTCCGGCCTGGCCTCGGGCGACCAGACCGTCTTCTGGTGGCGCGGCAACGTCACCCCGCCCAGCTCCCACCGGGAGTGGGCCGACCTGGTCAAGGCCACCGTGACGCACCTGATCGGCCGCTACGGCCTGGACGAGGTGCGCACCTGGCCGATCGAGGTGTGGAACGAGCCGAACCTCAAGGACTTCTGGCAGGACGCGGACGAGGCCGCCTACCACCGGCTGTACGAGGTCACCGCCCACGCCATCAAGGACGTGGACGCCTCGCTCCAGGTCGGCGGCCCGGCCATCTCGCCCGGCTCGGACGAGTGGATGACCCGCTTCGCCGACTTCGTGACCGAGCGCTCGGTGCCCGTCGACTTCGTCAGCCGCCACGCCTACACCTCGGGCCCGGCCCAGCACGTCCCGTTCGGCGTGCATCAGACGCTGCGGCCCGCCTCGGAGCTGCTGGAGCAGTTCGGCCTGCCGCGCCGCCAGCTCGCCGGGGGCCCGCTGGCGGGCCTGCCGGTGCACATCACGGAGTTCAACTCCTCCTACCGGCCCGACAACCCCATCCACGACACGGCCTTCAACGCCGCCTATCTCGCTCCGGTGCTGGCGGCCGGGGGAGAGCTGGCGGACTCCTTCTCCTACTGGACCTTCAGCGACATGTTCGAGGAGGTCGGGATCCCGACGGCGCTGTTCCACGGCGGGTTCGGGCTGCTGACCCACCGGCAGGTCAAGAAGCCGACCTACCACCTGTACGCGTTCATGGCCAGGATGGGCGACCAGCTCCTGACCCGCGGCGCCGACCACCTCGTCACCAGGGACGCGACGGGCCGGGTCACGGTGCTGGCCTGGGCGCCCGTGGACGTCACCGGCGGCCCGCCCGTGGACGGGCACACCGTGCGCCTGTCCGTCCCCATGGGCGACGCGGTCTCGGCGTTCATGCTGCGCTCGTCGGTGAGCGAGGAGCAGGGCAACGCCTGGACGGCCTGGTGCGAAATGGGCCGTCCCCGGTCTCCCCATCCCCGGCAGCTGGATATCCTCCGGGAAGCGGCGGAACCAGTCCGCAGCCACCGCAACCTCCCCATGACGGGCGGGTTTGTGGAGCTCGACCTCACGCTCGGACGCCACGAGGTCACCCTGGTCGAGCTGACGGCGGTGGTGGACGAGACCCCGCCCTGGTGGGACGACAGCCGGATACTCGGCCTGGGAGAGGGCATCGCATGAGCGAGGTGGGCACGGACACGAGCGCGGGCGCGAGCGCGGGCACGGGCATTGGGCGGCGCTTCGGCACGGGGCCGCTTTCCCGGGCCGCCGCGCTGATCTACACGCTGCTGATCGTCGAGCTCCTGGTCCTGCTCACCGCCGCGCCCGGGCTGGCCGGCCTGGTCCTGCTCGACCGGGACGCCAGCAACGTGCCGCTGGCCGCGCTCTGCCTGCTGCCGCTCGGCCCCGCGCTCTCCGCCGCCCTGTACGCGCTGCGCCACCGCCGCGCCGAGCTCACGGACCTTCGCCCGGCGTCGGCGTTCTGGCGCGGCTACCGGCTCAACGCCGCCGGTGCGCTGAAGGCATGGACGCCGTGGCTGGTGTGGCTGACGATCGTCGGGATGACCCTCGGCAACTTCTCCGCCGCCGGGGTGCCCGGCTGGTGGGCGGTGCTGCTCGTCGTCGTCGCCGTGGCGGCCACGCTCTGGGTCGCCAATGCGCTGGTGATCACTTCGCTGTTCGCGTTCAGGGCGGTGGACGTGGCCCGGCTGGCCGCGTACTCGCTGGGCCGGTTCCCCGCCGCCACCCTGGCCAACGCGTGCCTGCTGATCGTGGCGGGCGGCCTCACGCTGGTCGCATCGGAGGTCGTGCCCGTCCTGCTGGCCTCGGTGGCCGCGTCGGTGCTCCTGTGGAACAGCCGCCGGATGACCACCGAGGTGCAGGAGCGGTTCACCGCACCTCAGTGAGGCGGCCGGTCCGGCCGGGTCAGGCCGGACCGGGCTCGTTCAGTGGATGCGGCGCCCGTGCGCGTCGGGCACGCCCGACTTGCGGAAGAAGTAGGCGTTGACCTGGTCACGCCACTCCTCGGCGGAGCGGACCTGCTCGTCCAGCCGCTCCTTCACCCTGGCCCACAGCGCCGGGTCCACCAGCCCTTCGGCCTTCTCCCAGCGCAGCCGGGTCTGCGCGGCCTGCTCGGCGCCCGCGAAGTGGGTGTCGTAGATGTGCTGGATGACCGTCGAGCCGCTCTGGAGCACGTGCCCGTACGGGACGTGGTGGAAGAAGAGCAGCAGCTCGTCGGGGCAGGTGTCGAGCGACTCGTACACCTCCGACCACGGCTGCGGGTACTGGCCGGTGTAGCCGGTGCCGGTGGCGCGCGTCCGGTCCACGCCCACGCCGTCGCGGTCGGCGAAGTGGTACGTGCCCCACGGCGTGTACTCGTAGCCGTCCACGTCGGGGCCGTAGTGGTGGCCGGGGCGGACCATGAAGCCGACGCCGAGCGGCGCGGTGTAGCGCTCGTAGGTGCGCCAGGAGCCGTCCATCATCTCGTGCAGCGTGCGGCCGAGCGCCTCGCGGTCGGGGCCGGCCGCGAACGTCAGGCCGATCCACTCGTCCAGCAGGGCCGTGGGGTCCAGCCCAGGCACCCAGGCGAGCCGGCCGAACGCGTACAGGTTGGCCTGGGCGAGCGGGTGGCCGGTCCAGTAGCGGTCGTCACCCACGTTGGAGACCGCCACCAGACCACCGCCGTCCGCCAGACCACCGCCGTCCGCCGGACGGCCGCCGTCCGCCAGGCTGCGGCTGACCGCCTGGCCGCCGGTGGCCAGGGCTGCCACGTCGGGGCCGTCCTGGCCCCACGGCCGGAACCCCAGCACCTCGCGCCACATCGGGGCCAGGTAGCACACGTGCCGCTGCTGGCCGGTGTACTCC
Source organism: Nonomuraea zeae (assembly GCF_005889725.1). Classification (GTDB taxonomy): domain Bacteria; phylum Actinomycetota; class Actinomycetes; order Streptosporangiales; family Streptosporangiaceae; genus Nonomuraea; species Nonomuraea zeae. The sequence continues at coordinate 3,957 of NZ_VCKX01000035.1, read as the reverse complement.
TGCGTCACCTGCAGCTCCACCGCCAGCCGGGTGGCCGGCATGGCCGCGATCACCGGTGACACCGGCTCCCTGGTCTGGAAGTCCAGCGGCCCGTGCTTGACCTGCACGATCGCGTTGTCGTGGAACTGCCCGTCGAGCGGCGCGAAGTGGTCGAAGGCCGCGCGGGCCCGGTCGGTCGAGCGGTCGCGCCAGTCCTGCCGGTGGTTGTAGACGAAGGCCCGCCAGTGCACGACCCCGCCGTACGGAGCCAGCACGCCGGCGAGCAGGTTGGCGCCGTCGGCGTGGGTGCGCCCGTACGCGAACGGGCCCGGCTGCCCTTCGGAGTCGGCCTTCACCACGTAGCCGCCGAAGTCGGGGATCGTCGCGTACACCCGCTCGGTGGTCGCCGCCCACCACGCGCGCACGTCCTCGTCGAGCGGGTCGGCGGTGGCCAGCCCGCCCAGTGCGATGGGGGAGGCGAAGTTGACCGACAGATGCACGCGGATCCCGTACGGGCGCACCGCATCGGCGATCGCGGCCACGTCGCCGAGCCGGTCGGTCAGCAGGTGGGCCTCGGTGGCGTGCACGTTCACGTTGTTCACCGAGATCGCGTTGACGCCGGTGGCGGCCAGCAGCCGGGCGTAGGCGCGTACCCGCGTCAGGTCCCCGGCCGCCGCGCCGTCCCGCCAGAAGATCGACCCGCCCGAGTAGCCGCGCTCGACCTGGCCCATCACGGGGTGCACGTCGATGTTGTCCCAGTGGTCGAGCATGCGCCGCCGCATCGCCGGCCGGTGCGCCCGCGCGGGACGGTCCGCCCCGAATGCCTGCTCGCCCAGGCGCACCACGTGGAACAGCCCGTAGAGCAGGCCGGCCGGGGCGTCGGCGAGCACCACCGTGACGCCGCCGAGGCGGGCGAGCACGTACCCCTCGTCGCCGAGACCGCCGACCGCGCCCGAAGCCGCGCCCGAAGCCGCGCCCGAAGCTGTGCCCGAAGCCGCACCGGTGGCCGCGCCTGAAGCCGCGTCCGCCGGCTCGTCCAGGAGCGCCTGCGCGGCGGGCGGGAGCGGCGTCGCCGTGGTGAGCGCGAGCACGAGATCGGCCTCGTCACCCGGGGCCGCGACGGTGCCGTCGTAGCGGGCGCAGGCCTGGGCGACCTCCGCGCGTACGGTCTCGACCAGGGGGCCGTCGCCGAGCACGAGGGTGCGACGCGAGCCGATCGCCCGGAACGCCTCGGGGGGAAGCCAGGCCGGGTGCACGTCGGTCAGATCGGGTGTGGTCACGCTGGATCCTCAAATCCGATGAATTAATCCATTTTATAGACAAATCTAGCGAAGGACGGCGCCCTGGTCACGGCCGGGAGGCGCCGAAAAGCATCGCCTTTCGTCTTCCTGGCGCGACCCCGCTTCCTGGCCTGGTGCGACCGGCTCGGCCTGCTCGTGTGGAGCGAGATGCCCAGCGCCTGCGAGCACGCGCCCGGAACCGTCGAACGGCTGACCCGCGAATGGCCGGAGGTCGTCGCCCGCGACCGCAGCCACCCGTGCGCGGTCACCTGGGTGCCGTGCCGCCCGCCGCGCGGCCAGGGAGGATGCCTGACCGATCCTTTAGGTTGGTGCGGTGCCACGACTCGAAGAGATCACGCCCGACAATCTGGCCGCCGCCGTCGAGATCAAGGTGAGCCTGGCGCAGGAGGCCTTCGTCGCCCCGGTGGTGGCCTCACTCGCCGAGGCCTACGCCTCCCGCCAGACCGCCTGGCCGCGCCTGGTCTACGACGGCGATCGCGCGGTCGCGTTCGTCATGGCGAACTTCGACCCGGGCCACGAGATCGAGGCGTTCCGCTGCGGCGTCTGGCGGCTCAACGTGGCCGCGGCGGAGCAGGGCAAGGGCTACGGCAGCTTCGCCGTACGCGCCCTCTGCGAGGAGGCGCGGCGGCGCGGCCACCGGCGCGTCACCGTCCTGTGGGAGCCGGGCGAGGGCGGGCCCGAGGGCTTCTACCTGCGGCTCGGCTTCAAGCGGACGGGGGAGGTGCTGTTCGGCGAGACCGTGGGCGAGCTGGCGCTCTGACCGCCCGCTCCGTGATGCGCGCGTACCGGATCGCCCCTTCGACGCGGGCTGACCCTTTCCCAAGACCTCTTGGGAATGTCATAATCCCAACATGTCTTGGGAAAGTCGCCAAGGGCTGGTGCCGCTGCGCGCGCTGGCGAACCCGCTCAGGATCCGGATCGTGTCCCTGCTCACCGGCGCGTCCCTGTCGGCCGCCGAGGTCGCGGAGGAGCTGGGCATCGCGCACGCCTCCGCCAGCTACCACCTGCGCCAGCTCGCCGAGGCGGGATATCTGGAGCAGGTGGACGAGCAGCCGCCGCGCGGCGGTAAGGGGCGGCCCCGCCGGTGCTACCGGTACGACCCCTCCAGCGCCGCCCGCCTGGACCGCACGGACGGCCGCCTGCTCCTGCACGAGGCGATGAGCGCCGACCTGGCCCGGCGGCTCGCCCAGGCCGGGGCGCAGCGCACGTCGATGGACGCCGAGGTGTGGCTGGACAGGCAGACGTGGGAGGAGGTCGTGGGGCTGATCGACCAGGCGGTCTCCCTGGTGCACGGCAAGGCGGGGCCGCCGCGCTCGGCCGACCGCGTCAAGGTCAGCATGACCGCGCTGCTCCTTGAGCTCCGCGACGAGCGATGACGCACCCCCGCCACCTTCGTCTGGACATCTCCCCGAGGAGACAATCGTGACCATTCCCGCCGCTGACCTGGCCGGCTACGCCGACGTGGTGTTCGACGTCGCCGTGCCCGTGCTCGCCGACGACCGGGTCCTGATCAACGCCGAGATCGAGCACGCCCCGCTGGCCAGGGCGCTCGCGGAGGCGGCGTACGCCCGCGGCGCCCGGTACGCCGACATCTGGTACTTCGACCCCTACGCCAAGCGGTCCCGGGTCCAGCACGCGGACGCGGCGACGCTGGGCGAGGTCCCGTCCTGGCTGGACGCGCGCAACGAGGAGGTGATCCGCCACTGCGGCATCGTGGTCAACCTCCGCGGGGCCGCCGCACCGGACCTCCTCGCCGGGCTGGATCAGGTGCGGGCCGGGCTGGACCGCATGCCGCACCTCACGTCGAGGCAGCGCGCGCAGCTCGGCAACCTGGTCAGGTGGGTCATGGTCCCGTGCCCGACCGCGGAGTGGGCCCGCGCGATCTTCGGGGACCCGGACGAGGCCCGGCTGTGGCGGCAGCTGCGCCCCATCCTGCGCCTCGACCGCCCCGACCCGCGGGCCGCGTGGGAGCAGCGGATCGGCGAGCTGCTCGACCGCGCCAAGGTGCTGAGCGGGCTGCGCCTCGACGCCGTACGGTTCCAGGGCCCCGGCACCGACCTGACGATCGGCCTGCTGCCGCGGGCGCACTGGACGGCGGCGCGGCTCGAATCCGTCGAGGGGCACGAGTTCCAGGCCAACCTCCCGACCGAGGAGGTGTTCACCACGCCCGACTGCCGCAGGGTCGAGGGCACCGTACGCTCGACGCGGCCGCTCGCGCTCAACGGAAGCGTCATCCGCGACCTGGAGCTGACCTTCAGCGGGGGCGTGGTGACCGAGGTGCGCGCGAGCACGGGCGCTGACGTCGTGCGCACCCACCAGGCGACCGACGCGGGCGCGGCCAGGCTCGGCGAGCTGGCGCTGGTCGACGGCTCCTCGCCGGTCGGGCAGTCCGGCCTCACCTACCTGGAGACGCTGCTGGACGAGAACGCCACCTGCCACCTGGCCTGGGGCGCGGGGCTGCCGCCCGGCGTGCCCGCGCACCTGCGCGCGCTGGACGCCGCCGGGCTGCAGGCGGCCGGGGTCAACAGCTCGGCCGTGCACGTCGACTTCATGGTCGGCGGCCCCGACGTCACGGTCACCGGGATCGAGCCCGGCGGCGGTGCGATCGAGCTGCTCAGGAACGACGAATGGCAGGTCTGACCCCGCTGCCGGGGGTCAGGGGGTGGCGAGCCAGGTG
>NZ_VCKX01000359.1 GCF_005889725.1 Nonomuraea zeae | reverse complement strand
CGATGGCCGCGATCACGGCGGTGCTCGTCGCGGCGGGGGCCGCCGTAACCGGCCGCCCGGCCCTGCCCGTCGGAGCCCGTCGCACGACCATCGCTGGCGGCTGCCCAGCCCTGCTCGTCCGCACGGCCTCCGCTATTGGCCGTCCGGCCGTGCGCACCCGCTCCGGCTGCACGGCCGCCGGGAGCCGCCTCCGCTGATCGGCCGCCAGGAGCCGCGTCGAAGAACTGCGTTCCGCCGGCCGCATCGGCTGACCGCCCACCACCTGCCGCGTCCGCGGACCGGCCGTCACCGTGATTGGCCGACCGGTCATCACCATGAGCCGCCGACCGGCCCCGGCCGCGCGCCCGCGCCGCCGCCCGGCCGCCGCGGGCATTCGCCGCCGCCCGGCCGCCTCCGTCAGCCGCCGACCGGCCACCGTCTGGTCCGGCCGCCGACCCGCCGCCATCGCGACTTGGACCGGACACGGCCCAGCCACCGTCACCCGTGCCGGACAGCTGGCCACCACCATGCGCGCCCGATGCCGCCCAACCCGCGCTATCCGTGTTTGATGCGGATCGGCCGCCGCCATGCGTGCCTGATGCCGTCCCCCCGGGACCGTCCGTGCCCGGCGCGGACCGGCCGCCGCCACGCGTGCCGGATGCCGCCCAACCTGCGCTATCCGTGCTTGATGCGGACCGGCCACCGCCGTCCGTAGCCGACGCCGCCCAACCGCCGCCATCCGTACCCGACGCCGCCCAGCCACCGCCGTCCGTGCTCGATACGGCCCAGCCACCGTCAGCCGTGCCGGAGACCATCCGGCCGTCGCCATGGGCACCGGTAGCACGGCCGTCGTGCGGGCCCGCAGCGCGACCGTCCCCGGGAGTGCCCATAGCTCGGCCGTCGCCGTGCGTGCCCGCAGGTGATCGGCCACCGCCGTGCGTGCCAGATGCCGCCCAACCTGCGCTGTCCGCGGTCGATGCGGCCCAGCCGCGCGCGTCGGTGCCGGATGCCGTCCACGCGTCTCCCGGACGGCCGCCGCCCTCGATTCCCGTGGGTGTGTGGCGACCCGTGAGCGTGCCGTCCGCGCCCGAGGACGAGTGGCGGCCACCGGCCGGGGTGCCGCCGTCCGCCCCGGGAGCCGGGCGGCCCCTGCCGTCCGGGCCGGGGAAATCGGCCGAGCCTCGGCGGCCGCTGCCGTCCACCCCAGAGAGTCCGTCCGGACCCCACCGGCCGCTGTCGTCGGCGCCGAAGAACCCGTCCGAGCCCCGGCGACCGCTACGGTCCGCGTCGGCAGAACCGTCGGAACCCCGGCGACCGCCACCGGTCGTGCCGGGGAGTCCGTCCGGGCTCGGCTTGCCGCCCTTGGAGCCTGCGGGGCCTCTTCTGCGGGCCATCACAGCCCCGCCGCCCCGATGAGATTGCCTAGTGAAAATGTGACCGCCGCCGCCACCGCCCCGACCACGAGCTGCCTCAGCCCCGAATACCACCAGCTGCGCGCCGTGACGGCCGACACCACCGCTCCCGCCGCGAACAGCGCCACGCAGGCCACCCCGGCCGACACGGCCAGCTCGTCGGCCCCGAACAGGTACGGCAGGAGCGGCAGCACCGCCCCCACGCTGAACGACAGGAACGACGACACCGCGGCCAGCACCGGCGACGGCAGCTCATCGGGTGCGACGCCCAGTTCGTTCTGGGTGTGGACCTCCAGCGCCCGGTCAGGGTTCTGCGAGATCTGCCTGGCCACCTCGGCGGCCAGCTCCGGCGTCACGCCCTTGTCGACGAAGGTCTGCGCCAGCTCCGCCCGCTCGTCCTCCGGATAGCGGGCCAGCTCGCGCCGTTCGACGGCGATCTCGGCCTGGGCCAGCTCACGCTGACTGGCCACGGAGACGTATTCGCCGCCCGCCATGGACAGGGCTCCGGCGGCGAGCCCGGCGACACCGCCGAGGGCGATCACCCTCGTGTTGGCGGTGCCGCCCGCGACACCGGCGATGAGCGCGAAGTTCGACACCAGGCCGTCCATCGCGCCGAACACCGATGGCCGCAACCAGCCTCCGGTGACGTCGCGATGCTGGTGGTGGATCTCCGCGCGACCGCTCATCGCGAGTTCTTCTCCTTCGTCACGGCTTCAGGGGCGGGAGCGTCGTCCTCGCGGCTGTCGGCCGGCGGCTCCTCCACCGGCCGATCCGATGCGCGGGCGGCTTCCGACGGCTCGTCGTCGGAAGCCTGGACGGTCGCCGGCGCAGGGCTGCCCACCTCAGCGTCCTCAGAGGTGGTGGCCGCCGGAGGCTTCGCGTCCTCCGCCGCCGACGTCTCGTCGGCGCCCGAAGCGGCGCCTGAAGCAGCTCCCGAAGCGGCTCCCGCAGAGGGCTCGGCAGAGGTCTCGCCTGAGCTCTCGGCTGAGGTGTCTTCAGCGGCCGGTGTCGCCTTGGTCGCGTCAGCGTCCTCCGCAGCCGTTTCGGTGTCCTTCGGACCGCCGCCCTCCGAGGACGAGCCCTCCGCCTCCTTCGAGGCCGAGGTTTCGCTGTCGTCCCCCTCGGCGGCCGCCGCGGACTCGCCGGGCTCCCCCGGCCCCGTGTAACTGGCCGTCGGCGGCACCACGAGCTCTTCCGAGTCCTTGTTCCTGGTCACGTACAGGTAGACCAGCGCACCGAGGAAGAGCACGATCGACGTCCACTGGTTGATCCGCAGCCCGAGGAACGTCACCGCGTGATCCACCCCGCCCACGGGGTCGATGCGCAGCCCTTCGATCCAGAAGCGGCCCAGCGTGTAACCGGCGACGTAGAGGGCGAACAGCCGCCCGTGGTGCAGCGCGAAGCGCCGCCCCGCGAAGATGAGCGCGAAGCCCAGCGCCAGGTCCCAGATCGACTCGTACAGGAAAGTCGGGTGGTAGAGGACGCCGGGCTCGCCGCCGTGGTTGATGTCGATCTCCAGGCCCCACGGCAGCGTGGTCGGCCCGCCGTACAGCTCCTGGTTGAACCAGTTTCCCCAGCGGCCGATGGCCTGGGCGAAGGCGATGCCGGGGGCCACCGTGTCGGCGACGGCGCTCATGGAGATGCCGCGCCTGCGCACGGCCCACCACACGCCGACGCCGCCGAGCGCGATCGCGCCCCAGATGCCGAGGCCGCCTTCCCAGATGAACAGCGCCTGGTAGGGCTCCTTGACCGCGCGGCTGCCGAAATAGGTCTGCCAGTCGGTGATGACGTGGTAGAGGCGGCCGCCGATCAGCCCGAAGATGACCGCGGGGACCGCGATATCGACGATCGTCCCGCTCTGGCCACCGCGAGCGCGCCAGCGCCGCTCGCTCAGCCAGACGGCGACGATGACGCCGAGCACGATGCATAGCGCATAAGCCCGGATCGGTACGAATCCGAGATACCAGACCCCCTGGGAAGGGCTGGGAATCGAGGCAAGGGGCATGTCAGGTGAGGGTAGCGGAAGCAAGCCTACTTAGCCGCCTCCGTAATCGCTTCGCGAAGTTGCTTCGGGCTGAAGACCTGCGAATTGTCGATTTCTGTGCCGTTCAACTTCACCGTCGGCGTATGGGTGAGCTTCTGCGCGTCGCTGACCTTCTTGCTGTAGGCGAGCTGCGCCTCGGCATTCTTGCCCGAGGTCACGCACTGCTCGAAGCCCGGCGCGGTCACTCCGGCGTCCTTGCCGAGCTGGATGAGCTCGTCCGGCTTGAACCCCTCCACGGTCTCCGACGGCTGGTTCTTGAAGAGCAGGTCGTGGAAGGCCATCCACTGCTTGCCGTCCGCCACGCACCGGGCGGCGTTGCCCGCGCGCACGGAGTTGGACTTGGTCGGCTCCTGCGAGAAGATCGTGATCGGGTGGTAGACGACCTTCGCCTTGCCCTCGGCGGCGAGGTTCTTGAACGTCTGGCCGCTGACCCGTTCGAGCTCCTTGCAGGCCGGGCACTGGAAGTCCTCGTAGATGTCGACGACCGGCTGGGTGACGCCCGCCTTGGCCATCACCGCGGTGCCGTCGGGCTGCAGGGTGATCGGCGCGAGGTCGGCGGAGGCCTGCTCCGAGCGCGAGTTGCTGATCCCGTACCACACGCCGAGGCCGAGCGCGGCGACGGCGACCGTGCCGGCGGTCACGTATGTCACCAGGCGCTTGCGCTTGTCACGCGCGTGGGCGGCGGCCTGTTGCGCCTTGATCTTCTCCCGCGCCGTCTTCGACGCCGTCGTCGTGTGCTGGTCCTTGCTCATCAGTCGTCCCCCTCAACATCCGTAGTGTCGCCCTCCAGGCCGAGGGCCCCGTCGAGCGCGAAGCGGCCCGGCGGGAAGCGCGCCGTCCAGGCGCCGAGCAGCACCAGGCCGAAGTCACGCAGGATGTCGAGCAGGTATGTCGGCTCCTCGCCTTCCCCCAGCCGGCCGCCGCCGCCGAAGCAGCCGCAGTCGATCCGCAGCCCGTTCGCCCAGGCCCAGGCGATGCCGAAGACGAAGGCGAACATGAGCACCCCGGCGATCACCGCGGCCACCCTGGTCAGCAGACCGACGACCAGCAGGACGCCGACCACGATCTCCAGCATCGGCAGGATGTAGCCCACCATGACGGCGATCGACTCGGGCAGCAGCTGGTACGCCTTGACCGCCACGACGGAGTCGGACAAGTTGCCGATCTTGAGCGCGCCCGCCGCGATCAGCACCACGCCCAGAACAAGCCGGGCGACGGTCGTCACCCAGGGTATCTTCGCACTCGCTCTTAGTGACGCCACTGACGCGATCAAAGGTCATCTCCTCTGTCTCTGTGCTGAGATGGGCACAGTACCGGGATTCCATCTGACCACGCCGGGGATAAGCATCGGCTAAGGCTCACGGACCAGCGGGAATGCCGCGGAACTGCTGCGCGCGGAACTCGCTGGGCGGCAATCCAGCGCGTCTCGTGAACAACCGGGTGAAATAGGCCGGATCCTCGTAGCCAACCCGCCTGGCCACGGCGGCGACCGGCAGGTCGGTGGTGGCGAGCAAATCCTTTGCCCGGTTGAGCCTGATCGCCAGCACGTAGTCCTTCGGGCTGCACCCGGCGAGCCTGCGCACGGCCTGCCGCAGCGCCTCCAGCGGCATCCCGAGCCGCGCGGCGTGCTCGGCGACCGACAGAGGCAGGCAGGCGTCCCTGGCCAGCCCGGCGAGCACGGGATCGCCGTGCGGGTCCTCGTCCGCGCGGCTGCGCCTGAGCGCGACCAGCACCTCGTGCACGGTGGCCGACGTCTCCACCTCCAGGTACGGGCTCCCCCTGCGGCACGCCTGGGCGATGCGGCCGATGGCGTGGACGGCCGGCTCCGCGGTCGTGAGCGGCGTGACGGGATCGGCGGCGTCCACGAAGCCGAGCTCCTGGTAGGCGACGGCGGCCGGCCCGGTGAAGTCGACGAACCACTCGCTCCACCCCGCGTCGTGCGGGGCGTAGTGGTGCTCGACGCCGGGCAGGAGCCACAGCACGGCCGGGGCGACCACCTCGGCGCGCGGCCCGCCCCCGTGCGCGAACCACCCGCCGCCCTCGGTGACGACGACGGCGACGTGGTGCTGCATGGTGCGCGGCCCAACCGTGGGCAGCCGGCCCTCCTGGTGCCCGACGCCCAGGCAGACCAGGCCGAGCCCGCGGTGGGCGGGCCCCGGCGTGAGGTAGTGCATCCACTGGCGGAACGACATGGGCCCCTTCCCTGGAGTCCAACAGGCGCTCGGGTTTGTCCATGGCCGCCGGCCTGGGGACTCGGCGAGGCTGCTGGGCGCGAAATCCTATCGGAGGAAGGTCATGAGCGTTTTCTCGATCGACGGTGGAACGTTCCGGCTGGACGGCGCGGAGTTCCGGGTGCTGTCCGGCGCGCTGCACTATTTCCGGGTACGCCCCGAGCAGTGGCGGCACCGGCTGCGGATGCTGCGGGCGATGGGGCTCAACACGGTGGAGACGTACGTGCCGTGGAACCTGCACGAGCCGCGCCAGGGCGACTTCCGCCGCATGACGGAACTGGGCGACTTCCTGGACGCCGCCGCCCAGGAGGGACTGCTGGCCATCGTGCGGCCGGGCCCGTACATCTGCGCCGAATGGGACAACGGCGGCCTGCCCGCCTGGCTCACCGGCCGGATCAGGACCGGCGACCCCGAATATCTGGCCCACGTGGACCGCTATTTCGACCGCCTCATCCCCCGGATCGCCGAGCGCCAGGTCACCAGGGGCGGCAACGTGATCATGGTGCAGGTGGAGAACGAGTACGGCTCCTACGGCACCGACCAGGTCTACCTGCGCCACCTGGCGGACGGGCTGCGGGCCAGAGGCGTCGAGGTGCCCTTGTGCACCTCGGACGGCCCGGCCGACTGGTACCTGACGGGCGGCACGCTGCCCGGCGTGCTGGCCACGGTGAACTTCGGCTCCGACCCCGAGCGGGCCTTCGAGACGCTGCGGGCGCACCGGCCGGGCGAGCCGCTGTTCTGCATGGAGTTCTGGTGCGGGTGGTTCGACCACTGGGGCCACCAGCACATGGCCAGGGACGCGGGCGACGCCGCCGACACGCTGGATCGGCTGCTGGCGACGGGCGCCTCGGTCAACCTGTACATGGCGCACGGCGGCAGCAACTTCGGCGCGTCCTCGGGCGCCAACCTGGCCGGTGACCTCGCCGACGGCGCGTACCGGCCGACGGTGACCTCCTACGACTACGACGCGCCGATCGACGAGCGCGGGGCGCCGACGGAGAAGTTCTGGAAGTTCAGGGAGGTGCTGTCCCGCTATGCCGGGGAACCGCCTGAGGTGCCGCCGCTGCCCGGACTGCTGCCGGCCGCGACCCTGCGCCCGTCCGGGTCCGTACGGCTGCGCGACGCCCTCGACGCGATCGCCGGCCCGGAGGCGCACTCCCCGTGCCCGCCCGCCTTCGAGGACCTCGGGCTGGAGCACGGCCTGGTCCTGTACCGGGTGAGCGTTCCCGGGCCGCGCGAGCCGTACCGGCTGACCCTGCCGGAGCTGCGCGACCGGGCGCACGTGTTCGTGGACGGCGAGCCCGCCGGGGTGTTCGAGCGCGACGTGGAGCCGCCCGAGGTGCTGGTCGCCGGGCCCGCCACGGTCGAGGTGCTGGTCGAGTCGATGGGACGGCCGAACTACGGCCCCCGCCTCGGCGAGCGCAAGGGCCTGGGAGCCGGGGTGCTGCACCGCCTGCAGTACCTGCACGGGGTGAGCGCGCGCGCGATCCCGCTCGACGACGTGTCGAAGGTGCCGTTCACCGGCGGGCGGGCCGCCGCGCCGCAGGCGTTCTTCTCGTTCGAGCTGGAGGTGGCCGAGCCCGCCGACGCCTACCTGGCGCTGCCCGGCTGGGGCAAGGGCTACGTGTGGGTGAACGGCTTCTGCCTGGGCCGCTACTGGGATCGCGGGCCGCAGCGAACCCTGTACCTGCCCTGGCCGCTGCTGCGCGCGGGCGCGAACGAGATCGTCGTGCTGGAGCTCGACCGCGTGGGGCCGGCCCTGGAGGTGCGCACCTCGCCCGAGCTGGGCTGATCTCCGGGCTCAGGCGCACGTGAAGCGGGCCTCCCCCCAGTCCGCGTGGTCGTTGCCGTTGCCGTCTCCCGCGTCGCCGGCGACGAGGTCCGCGTACCGGGCTCCGGTGAGGTCGGCACTCAGCTCGTACGCCGGGTCGGCGGCCCGCAGCACCGGGCTGCGCGCCTTCTCCGTACCGTCCGCCACCACGCTGAACTGCACCGAGCCCCGGGTAGCCTGCACGTCGTCAACCCCCACCACGGCTGTGAACTTCGTACACCTCCCACCCAGGAAGAAACGCACTTTTGCCGGCGCGTGCGTGCCGAGCCCCTTGGCGAACGTCCGCCCGCCGACGACGATCGGCCCGCCGTCGGCCGGGCCGGTGTCGCCGTTGGAACGGTCGCGCTCGACCGGGCCCCAGCCGTTGTCCGCGCTGACCCACTCCAGGTCGCTGGCATAGGCCTCGCCCGCCGGCGGCGGCGGCAGCGTCCGCACGCTCGCCGTGGCCGTCAGCGTCCTGGCCGCGCCCCCGGCGGTGTAGGCGGCGGTGGCCCTGAGCTCGTAGGTGCCGTAGGGGGCGCCGGCCGGCGGGGTGACCTGCCAGGCCGTGGTCAGCTTGGCGCCCGGCTCGACGGTCCCGGTCCCGTTCCCGGCAGCCGTCCACCCCTCCGGTACGTCCAGCCTCACCGTCACGTCCTCGGCCGTGACGTCCTCCAGATTCGTGAACGTCGTGCGCACCTCGTTGGCCGCCCCCTGCTCGAAGGCCGCCGGGCCGGGCACGACCGCCAGCGACCCGCAGACCGGCGCCTCCGGCGTCACGCCCAGGTCGGTGACGGAGAAGTCGTCGAGGACGAAGTCGGCGCCCGCCTGCTCGGGCCTGAGCGAGCGCAGCCCGACCCAGACGTCACCGCAGCCGGCGACGACGCGCTCGGTGAAGACGGCGGTGGCGCGCCGCTCGGGGACGGGCGTGCGCCGGGTCTCGACGCTGACGCCGCCCTTGTCGTAGCCGGTGACCCACTCGTAGGTCTCCGCCTGCGCGTTCTGGTAGGCGAACGACACCTCGTAGGCGTGCCCGGGCTCGAACGCGGCGGTCCACGGCAGCGTCCGGTAGATGAGCCCCTGCCGCTCCTCGTGCGCCTTCAGCGACCAGTCGCCGCTGAGCACGTCGTCGATCACCTTGCCGTTCCACCCGGCCTGCGTGTACGGCTCGTGCCGCTCGGACAGGTGCGTACGCGCGTCGAACGACCCGCCCGCGTCCCCCTTCACGAACGGCCCCCAGCCCGGCTCGGCCGACTCGAACGTCTCCACCCGGCCCGCCGGCTCGCGCTCGAACACCCGTACGTCGTCCACCCGCACGTCGCCGTCCGCCCCCGCGGCCGTGATCCGCAGCGTGACGGGCCCCGCGGGCGCGGTGAACGTCACCTTGACCCGCTGGAAGAAGGTGTCGTGCTTCTCGTCGGACGCGATGTAGTTCCTGGCCGTCGAGCGATTGACCGTCACCGAGGCGCCCGCGGCCTCCAGCGTGGTCGCGCGCGTCCGGCCGGGCTCGACCTCGACGAAGGCGGAGGCGGTGTACGTACGGCCCGCTCGCAGCCCCCTCAGCCGCTGCTCCAGCCGCGCCTGGGCGCCGCCGCCGAGCCGTGCGACCCGCTGGCCCAGGTCGTTGCGCTCGACGCTCACAGGCCCCGTGACGCTCCAACCAGCCAGCCGGTCGTCGTTGAAGCCCGGGTCGCGCACGCCGCTCCCCTGCCCCCAGTCCGGGACGGCCGGCTCGGGCGCCCCGGCGGGGTAGAGCACGTACGGCACGCCCGCCTCGGCGCGCAGGGTGATCTTCCCGCCAGCCGGGGTGACCACGCCGGTCCGCACGCGGCCCTGGTCGGTCAGCTGGTAGACGGTCATCGGCCGGGCGGCGTCCCACGTGCTCTCGCCGCCCGCCGGGTTGAAGTGGTAGTACCGGCCCTGCCACGGCAGCAGGTACGTGCTCCCGTCGAGCACCTTGTGCCCGCCGGCGAACAGCTCCCGCCGCCCGTTCCGGTACGTCCCGCGCACGCCGCCGGTGAAGACGATCTCGTCGGCGCTCCAGTCCATGATCTTGTAGTGCTGCAGGAACTTGGCCGGCAGGTTGTGCTCCCAGATGTTGCGGTAGAACGCGGTGAAGTCGTTCTCCGCCGTCCAGCCCTCGAACTCGACGATGCGGGCGTTGCCGAGGATGGGATGGGCGTTCCAGACGTCCTTCTCGTCATTGCGGATGAACCGGATGATCTGCGAGTTCAGCCCCTTGTTGGTGACTCCGCCGTAGTTGAGGTCGTTGGCCCAGTGCGCCCACAGCGACGAGCGCTCCAGCTTGTCCGACCACTCCGTGGTCACCTGCCAGCCCTGCGCGCGCAGCTCGGCCAGCGTGCGGTCGGCGACCCAGCCGTACGGCCTGAACACGTCCACGTACAGCACCGCGAGATTCGCGTCCGTCTCCTCGCGCAGCCGCTCGAAGCGCCTGGCCAGGCTGCCTCTGGCCAGGTCGCCGCGCTGGTCGATGAGGTAGGCCTGGTCGAGCCAGTTCCAGCCCTTGGCGTCCTTGTTCACGAGCCGCTCGTCGAAGCTCCTGGCCTCGGGGTAGGACTCGGTGGCGTTGACGTGCACCCCGAACGTGGCGTTCCAGCTCTTGCCTACCTTGAGCAGCGCGTTGAGGTCCTTCAGGCCGCCCGCGCGGCGGTTGTAGTTGCCGCCGTAGTCGGGGTGCGCCGCGTCGTGCCCCTCCGACTGGTAGCCCTTGAGCAGCGCGAGCTGGCCGAGCCCGTCGGTGGCCAGGGAGATCCGCTTGACGTCGTCCAGCGTGCGCAGGAACGGGTGCGTGGCCTGACTGGAGAAGTTGAACGGGATGTGCGTGACCACCCGGTCCTTGGTCCGCTCCGCGCCGAGCGCCCTGACGCCGATGCTCCTGAACGCGATCGCGCCGTCCTGCCAGTCCAGGGCGCCGTCGCCGTTGGCGTCGGGCGTGAGCACGATCTTCGCCCAGGGCGGCTCCTCCGTGAACGGCGCTCCCTCGGCGCGGTGGGTCCACTGGCCGCTCCACACGCCGACCCGCACGGTGCCGTCCGCGTCCTTCCTGGCCTGGTGCCAGAGCCGGGCCGCCTCCCGGTCCGTCACCCCGGAGGGCCGGTCGTAGGAGGAGTTCGACTCGACGGCGGCGGCCAGGCTGCCGGTGTTGACGATCGCGTACGTCGCGCCGATCGGCGCCTCGTCCGGCGCGGTGGCGGCCGTGACGGGGGCGAAGACGTCGGCGGTGCGGGTGGAGTTCGGGTCGAGCCTGGTGAAGGCGGTGGCCGCGCCCTGCTGCGCGCTCGACACCGACACCAGGTCGTGCCCCGGCAGGTCGATCGTGCCGACCCGGAACGCCTCGGTGTCGGCCACCGAGTCGATCCTGAACGTCGTCACCCGTCCCTTCACCCCCACGCTCGCCTTCAGCGCGACGCCGGGCAGGTCGCCGAACGTCAGCCGGTAGCGGGCGGTAGCGCCGTCCCGGCCGGTCAGGGTCACGCTCGCGGGGTACGGCCGGCCGTTGAGCACCACGGCGGGCACGGCGGCGCTCCCGCCGAGCCAGGCGCCCGTGGCCCGGTCGGTGTAGCGCAGGATGCGGGGGAAGGCCGGGTCCAGCTCCACGGTGAGCGACGGGGACGCGATCGTGATCGGGTCCGCCACCTCGGCGGGGCTGGGCGGCACGTTCTGCGCGGTGGGCCTCGGCGGCGGCGTGCCGGTCGGCGACGGCTCCGGAGAGGGCAGCTCGTACGTCGGCTCGGGGACGGGCGCCGGCGTGTGGACCGGGGCCGGGGTGGGCGT
>NZ_VCKX01000358.1 GCF_005889725.1 Nonomuraea zeae | reverse complement strand
CCTCCAGCCCCCGGCACCGCACCCCCGCCTTCACCAGCGACACGGCGTACCCGGGCACCAGGTCCCGGAGCTCCACCAGCGGCAGGTAGAACCCGGTCAGCAGCCGCCGCACCAGCACCTCGTCCCCACCCGTCACCGCCTTGTGGAAGGCCAGCGCGATCTCGGGCGCGAACGCGAACACGGCGCTCGAATACAGGCTCACCCCGAGCCCCCGGTAGGCGGGCACGGTCAGCTCGGCCGTCGGCAGGCCGTTGAAGAACAGGAACTCCCCGGCGAGCGACCGCCGCACGGTCAGGATGATCCGCTGCAGGAGGTCGAAGTCCCCGATCCCGTCCTTGAACCCGACCACTTCCGGCAGCTCGGCGAGCTCGGCGACGGTTTCGGGGGTGAAGCGCGCGGTGCCCCGCTGGTAGATGATGATCGGCAGGCCGCCGGCCGCGGCGACCTCGCGGACGTACCGGATCAATCCGGCCTGGGGTCCGGTGACCAGGTAGGGCGGCATCAGCAGCAGCCCGTCGGCCCCCTGCGCGGCCGCCGCCCGCGCGAACGCCCTGGCGGCGGGCAGCGGGCCGCCCGCCCCGCACAGCACGGGGACGCGTCCCGCGGCGGCCGCCACGGAGGTGGCCACCACTCGGGTGTACTCGCCGAGGTCGAGGGCGCTGAACTCGCCGGTGCCGCACGCGGTGAACACTCCTCCCGCCCCCGCGGTGACCCCGTCGGCGACGTGCCGGGCCAGAACGGGCTCTGCGAGGTCGCCATCGTCGCCGAAGGGGGTCACGGGAAAGAAGAGAACACCATCGAGCCGCATCAACGGTCCTTTCTAGCGGATGCCCTCCCTGCGGAGGGTGGCGGCCAGCTTGCGGGTGTGTTTGATCACCGCTTCGGTGATCTGCTCGACCGCGGCGGCCTCGAGCCCGGCGGGCATCGAGCAGCTGATCGCGTCCGTGGCCGGGATGCGGTAGTCGACCGCGACGGCCGCGCAGGCCACGCCGTGGGTGCCCTGCTCGCGCTCGTAGGACCAGCCTCGGGTGCGGACCTGGTCGAGCTCGCCGGTCAGCTTGGCCAGATCGGTGATCGTGTGCTCGGTCAGCCCGGTCAGCGGGTCGGGCAGCAGCGCGATGACCTCGTCGTCGGTGAGCTGGGCGAGCAGCACCTGGCCGAGCGCCGTGACGTGGGCGGGCAGCCGCCTGCCCACGCGGGGGATCACGTGGTCGGCCTCGCGGGACTCGCGGGTCGCCAGGTAGAGCACGTGCGCGCCGTCCCTGCGGGCAAAGTGGACGGTCTGCCCGATCTCGTCCCGCAGGTCCTCCAGAGTTTCCTGCGCGAACGGCAGTGCGGGATCCTTGTCCAGGTACGCGGTGCCGGTCAGCAACGCGTGCGGGCCGATCCCGAACGCCGACCTGGCCGAGTTCGTCTCGACCCAGTTGAGCTCGACCAGGGTCCGCATGAGAGCGTGCAGGCTGCTACGGGGAAAGCCGGTGCGCTGCTGGAGCTCCGACAGGGTCAGGCTGTCGTGAGATTCGGCCAGGGCTTCCAGAATGCGTACGGTCCGCTCCGCGGACTTGACCAGCTGGGGCTCCATACTCGTCCCATCTCGACGACAGCGGCTGTGGAGTGTCAGGATATTGGATCACGTCCATATATGTGGACACCTAACCTTTCACCGCGCCGCTTGTCAGGCCGCGCATGAACTGCCGCTGGAAGGCCAGGAAGGCGATGATCGACGGCAGCAGCGCCAGCAGTGAGGCCGCCAGCAGCACGCCGATCCCGGTCTCCTCGTCCGACCTGAGCGAGCGCAGCGCGACGGGCAGCGTCCACATGCTGGGCTCCGGCGCCACGATCAGCGGGAGCAGGTACTGGTCCCAGATCATGGTGAAGCCGAAGACCCCGATCACGCCGAGCGCCGGACGGCACAGCGGCAGGATGATCGTCGCGAAGATGCGCAGCTCGCCGGCCCCGTCGATGCGCGCGGCCTCCTCAAGCTCGACCGGCACCTCCTTCATGAACTCGGTCATCACGAGGATGGAGAACCCCCAGGCGCCCACCGGCAGGATCATTCCGGCGTAGGTGCCGATCAGGTTGGCGTGGAAGACCGGCAGGTCCGACAGCACCAGCGAGAGCGGGATCGCGATGATCTCCTCGGGCAGCATCATCGTGGCCAGCATGAGCAGCATGACCACCGTCATGCCGCGGAACTTCTTGCGGGCCAGCGAGTACGCCGCGAAGACGCTGACCAGCACCTGGAGCAGCAGCCCGAACCCGACGACCACGAACGAGTTGAGCAGGTACATGTAGACGTTCTTGCGCTCGGCGTCGATGAAGTTCTCGAACGTGAAGTCGTCGGGCCAGAGCGAGAACGAGGTCGGGTCGAGTGTCTTGCTGAACGAGCTGACCAGCAGCCCGATGAGCGGCCCGGTGAAAATCAGCACGATAGCGGCATAAATGATGACTTTTCCGGCGATGGCGAGAGGCCCCCTGCGTGCCTCCAAGCCGAGCGCACTGTCGAACCTCACGTCACCCGCCTCCTGCGCGACCGCCGCTTGTCCGGTCTCATGTCGCCTGCCTCCTGCGCAACATCTGGACGATCACGGTGAGCGCCAGCGTGGCCAGGAACAGCAGGATCCCGCCCGCGGAGGCGATGCCCAGCTCGTTCCGCTGGAACCCGAGCTTGTAGATCAACGTCATGAGCACTTCGGACGAGCCGTTCGGGCCGCCGTTCGTCAGCACGTACACCTCGACGAAGACCCGCAGCCCGCGGATGGCGGCCAGCGTGAACAGGATCCAGAAGACCGGCCGCAGCGCCGGCAGCGTGATGTGCACCAGCCGCCGCCACGTGGAGGCCCCGTCCACGGCCGCCGCCTCGTAGAGCGAGCGGTCCACGCCGACCAGCCCGGCCAGGAAGATCATCATGTCGTACGGCGTACCGCGCCAGATGCTCATCAGCATGATCGACCACAGCGACGAGTGCTCGCTGCCCAGCCACGGCTGCGGATCGACGCCGACCCAGCCGATGAGGGTGTTGAGCATCCCCGTGTCGCCGGGATGGAACATGATCCGCCACACCTCGGCCACCGCGGCCATCGTGGTGACGACCGGGAGGAACGCCGCGGTCCTGACGAACCACAGGTACCGGGCGGGCCCCTCGATGAGCAGCGCCAGCAGCAGGCCCAGGAACAGCGAGCCGGCCGTGGTGCCCAGCGCCAGGACGGCACTGTGCCAGACGGCCGAGGCGAACTCGTCGTTCGTGATGATCGTCCGGTAGTTCTCCAGGCCGACCCACTCGTCGCCGAGGAACGTCTGGACCTTGAACAGGCTCTTCCACAGGCCCACGAACATCGGGATGAACTTGAAGTACAGGAACAGCAGCAGTGCGGGCGCCAGGAACAGCCAGGCGATCAGCGTCCCGCGCCACCGCACCGGCGTCTTGGTGTGGCGGCGCGGTGGCGCCGACCGGCTCCGCGCCCGGGTCAGCGTGGGAGTCATGATGCTTTCTGGGTCTGCAGTTCCTGGGTGAGCTTGGTGTTCAGGCCGTCCATCGCCGTCTTGACGTCGGCGGTGCAGTCGGCCCAGACGGTGTTGATGGCGTCGGCGGAGACCTGGCGGATCGGGGTCCAGTTGGGCACCGGCGGCGCGTAGACGGCGTTGGCGAAGGAGTCCTGGAACACCTTCCAGCGCGGGTCCTGCCGCTCGGCGCTCATGTCGACGCCGGTGTTGACCGGCAGGCGGACGATGGCGCCGTTGGCGTCCTTGTTCATGCCGATCTTCTGGCCCTCGGGGGAGATCGCGAACTCGGTGAACTTCTTCTGCGCCGCCTCGTTCTCGGAGCCGGCCATCATGTAGACGTTCTCGCCCTCGCCGAGGGTGCCGGGGCCGCCGGATGGGCCCTTGGGCACCGGGATGACCTCGATCTTGTCGGTGCCGACGTTCTTGACGAACCTGGCCAGCACGTACGGCCCAACGAGGTAGATGCCGCCCTGGCCCTTCTCGAACACCTCGTGCGTGATGGTCGTGTCGTTGCTGACCGCGCCGGGGTTGACGGTCTTGGCCTTGCAGAACTGGTCCTGGAGGTACTGGACGGCCTCGACGGTCTTGGGGTCGTTCGCCGTGGCCGCGAACTTGCCGCCGCCGTTGGCCTTGATGAAGTCGCCGCCGTTGGCGTAGATGAGCGAGGAGGCGTACCAGGAGGCGTAGCCGCGCTTGGTGCCGCCGGGGATGACGAATCCCGCGGTGTCGGCCTGGCCGTTGCCGTCGGGGTCCTTGTCGGTGAACGCCTTGGCCAGCTTCGCCAGGTCCTCCCAGGTCTGCGGGGCCTCCATGCCGACCTTCTCGCGCCAGTCCTTGCGGACGATCAGCGCGAAGGCCTGGGAGGAGAACGGCGCGGCGTAGTACTTGCCGTCGCTGCCCGTCGCGGCCTTCCACGACAGCTCCGACAGCTTGTCGCTGCCGGACAGCGCGGCCTTGTCGACCGGCTTCAGCCAGCCCTGGGACTGCATGGTGCCGAGCTGGGCGGTGTCGTTGATGACGATGTCGGGCAGCTTCTTCTGCGCCGCCTGCTGGTTCAGCTTGATCTCGAAGTCGTCGAATACAGCGACGACCTTCGTCTGTATCCCGCTGGCCTTGGTGAAGGCGTCGGCTAGTTTCTTGGCTGTCTTGGCGGAGTCCGAATCGGGCAGCTGCCTGATCCAGATCTCCAGGGCGTTGTCCGTGCTCGATCCCCCGGAACCGCAGCCCGCCATCCCTACGGCCAGGGACGCCATGATCGCGACCCCGAGCAGACGACGTGACATCAGACCGCCTCCCGTTCACATACGTGGACATGTGACGCAGACATGAACTCAGTGCTGTGAACGTAACTAGCGCCTGCTTCACGGTCAATATTCAAGGATGTGAATCAGGTCAGAATCGTGTACATCATGGAGTCATGCGCATTCTCATGACCGGCGCCGCAGGAAAAGTCGGCACCCTGCTCCGCCCACGACTCGCCCGCGAGGGCCGTACGCTGCGGCTTTCCGACCTCCATCCGGTGGAGACCGGGCCAGGGGAGGAGTGGGTGACGGCCGACCTGGCCGACCCGGCCGCCGTGGCCGAGGCGATGAAGGGCGTGGACGCGGTGCTCCACCTGGGCGGCCAGAGCAGGGAGCACCCCTGGGCCGACATCGTCCAGGCCAACATCAACGGCACCCAGGTGCTGCTGGAGGCCGCCCGCGAGGAGGGCGTCGAGCACCTCGTGCTCATGGGCAGCCACCACGCGGCCGGATTCCAGACCAGGCCGGCGGACGGCGCGGACCTGCCCGACTACGCCTTCCCCCGCCCCGACACCTTCTACGGCGTCAGCAAGGTCGTCATGGAGGCGCTCGGCAGCCTCTACCACGACCGCTTCGGCATGAACGTCACCGTGGTCCGGCTCGGCACCTGCAACGAGGGCTCGCTCGACACCCGCGGGCTGGCCACCTGGATCTCGCCGGACGACCTGGCCGGGCTGGTGGAGGCCGCGCTCGTCGCGCCCGGCTACCACGTGGTCTGGGGCGTCTCCGACAACACCCGCCGCTGGTGGTCGCTGGAGGAGGCCAAGTCCATCGGGTACGTCTCCCGCGACGACTCCGAGTCCCACGCCGCCCCGCTCATCGCCGAGCACGGCGAGCCGGACCTGACGCAGCCGCTGCACGACCGCGCCGGCGGCGTGTTCACCCTGAACGAGCTCGGCGGCTCCTGGTAGACGGTCGCCGGCAACGTAACGATCGGCGTGCCTCCCTTAGCAACCGGTTGCAAGAACCTTGACTGCCGCAAGCGCGAAGGTCAAGCTTCAGTCTGGCAACCGTTTGCAAGGGAGGGCGGGCGATGGCGGCGACGATCAAGGATGTGGCGCGGGCCTGCGGCGTGCACGTGTCCACGGTGTCCCGTACCTTCTCCGCGCCGCACCTGGTCAATCCTGCCACCAGGAGCCGCGTGCTCGCCGCCGCCGACGACCTGGGATACCGGCCCAACCGGGCGGCCAGGGCGCTCACGACGGGCCGGACGTTCAACATGGGCCTGATCGTGGCGGACATCGCCAACCCGTTCTTCCCGCCGCTCATCAAGGCCGCCCAGGCGCAGGCCAGAGGGCGCGACTACCACGTGTTCGTGGCCGACACCGACGAGGACCCCCGCGTCGAGGAAGAGCTGATCAGGACGCTCACCAAGCAGGTGGACGGCGTCCTGCTGTGCAGCCCCCGCCTGTCCAACCGGATGATCGAGCGGCTGGCGGAGGACGTCCCGTTCGTGGTGGTCAACCGGCGTATCAAGGGCCTGCCCGCCGTGCTCATGAACGTCGCCCAGGGCGCCAAGCTCGCGCTGGAGCACCTGTCCGGGCTCGGCCACCGCAGGATCGCGCTCGTGTCCGGCCCGATCGGCTCGTGGACCAGCAACGAGATGCAGGGCGTCGCCGCCGACGCTCAAGGGCTCGACCTCGTCTTCTTCGGCCCCAACCAGCCCACGGAGGCCGGCGGCCTGGCCGTGGCGCCCGACGTCGCCGCCTGCGGCGCCACCGCCGTGCTGGCTTACAACGACTTGGTCGCTCTCGGACTCATTGAGGGGCTGTCGGCGATGGAGATAGGGGTACCAGACCAGATAAGTGTGATCGGGTTCGACGACATCCTGCCAGGACGGCTCAACCGGCCGAAACTCACCACGGTGGCCATGCCCGCCGTGGCCGCCGGGAGGATGGCCGTCGATCTGCTGCTGCAGTCAGGGGGAGAGGGCGCGACGGTGACCCTCGACACCGCCCTCATAGTTCGCGAGTCCACGGGAAGGGCCCAATAAATGAGCGCCGCAAAGATCTTCGGAACGCTTCCGTCTGGGGAGAGCGTCGAGCGGGTAGAGCTGTCTTCCGGACGGCTGCGCGCCGAGGTGCTCACCTACGGCGCCGTCCTGCGCTCGCTGGAGGTGTCGGGCGTCAACGTCGTGCTCGGGCTGGACACGGTCGAGGACTACCTGACGCGCAGCCGCTACTTCGGCGCCGTGGTCGGCAGGTACGGCAACCGCATCGCCCAGGGCCGCTTCACCCTCGACGGCACCGAATACCGGCTGCCGGTCAACAACGGCGTCAACAGCCTGCACGGCGGCACCCACGGCTTCGACAGCACGGTGTGGACCATCGAGGACCAGACGGACTCGTCGGTGACCCTCACGCTGACCAGCCCGGACGGCGACCAGGGCTACCCCGGCACGCTGACCGCCTCGGTCACCTACACACTGGAGAACGACGCGATCCGCCTCGACTACGCCACCGAGACCGACGCGCCGACCGTGGTCAACCTGACCAACCACACCTACTTCAACCTCGCCGGCGGCGGCGACGTGCGGGACCACGTGGTGCAGATGGACGCGGAGCACTACCTGCCGGTGGACGACACCAAGATCCCCACGGGCGAGCTCGCGCCGGTCAAGGGCACGCCGTTCGACTTCACCACCCCGCACGCCGTGGGGGAGCGCTACGACGGCGCCTACGACCACTGCTTCGTGCTCACCGGCGGCGCCAGGGTGACGGCCGGCGACCTCACCATGGAGTGCACGACCACCGAGCCCGGCGTGCAGTTCTACACCGGCAGCATGCTCGACGGCGTCGCGACGCCGTACGGGCCCTTCGCCGGGTTGTGCCTGGAGACGCAGCACTTCCCCGACTCGCCCAACCAGCCGCAGTTCCCCTCCACCGTGCTCAGGCCCGGCGAGCGCCGCACCTCGACGACGACCTACCGCTTCATCTGACCGCCCGCAGGACGGCGGAGGCCTTGATCACCAGCAGGGCCACGTCGTCGTGCGACGGCTCGGCGGCGAACGACTCGACCGCGTGCCGCACCCGTTCGGCCACCGCGTGGGCGCTGAGCCCCGTGCAGCCGGACAGCACCGCGGACAGCCCGTCGCCGTCGTCGAGCAGCCGGTCGCCGTTGCGGCGCTCGGTCACGCCGTCGGTGACGCACAGCAGCACCTCCTCCGGCGCCAGCTCGAACGTCTCCACGTAGAACCGGGCGCCGGCCTCGACGCCGAGCAGGAGCTGCGGCGTCGCCATCGCCTCGACCCGGCCGTCCGCCCGCAGCAGCAGCGGCGGGGGATGGCCGGCCGAGGCGATCGTGCACAGCGCGCCGCCCTGCGGCAGCGGCGTCAGCTCCCCGCACAGCAGGCTGAGAAAGCGCCCCTCCTCGTCCTCCTCCAGCAGCGCGTGGTTGAGCCGGTCGAAGATGTCGGCCACCGTGTAGTGCTCCTTGGCCAGCAGGCGCACCGCGTGGCGGGCCAGGCCGGTGATCGCCGCCGCCTCGGGCCCGCTGCCGCACACGTCGCCCAGCGCGAAACACCAGTGATCGGCCACCGTGAACAGGTCGTAGAAGTCGCCGCCGACGTCCGCGCCCTCCTCGGCGGGCTCGTAGACGACCGCCGACTCCAGGCCGGGCATGGGGGCCACGCGCATGGGCAGCAGGCTGCGCTGCAGCACCCGCGACGTGGTCGCCTGCCTGGCGTACAGCATCGCCGTGTGCAGGTTGAGCGCCACCAGCCGGCACAGGTCCGACAGCAGGTCGGCCAGCTCCAGCGGCAGGGTCGGCTCGGCGCGGCCGATCACCAGCGCGCCGTGCGACCTGCCCTGGGTCAGCAGCGGGAACGCCAGCACGGTCTCCGCCCCGACGGGCCAGCTCACCTCGTCGATCGCGGTGCGGGGGATGGCGGGCAGCGACTTGCGCAGCTGCGCGTTGTGCCGCTCCTCGCTGTGCCAGACGTGGGCGAGCCTGGTCATCCCGGCGAGATCGGTCAGGTAGACGGCCGCCCAGGTCGCGATCTTGGGTACGACGAGCTGCGCGGTCAGCGCCGCGATCAGCTCCTCGTCGTGCACGCCCGCGAGCAGCTCGCCCGCCTCGGCCAGGAACGACAGCCGCCCCCGGTGCGCGCGCTCCCGCTCGGCCAGCCGCTCGCGCTGCACGGGGACGGCGACCTGGTCGGCGATGTGCTGCAGGCTGACCGTGAGCTCCTGGTCGAAGCGGCCCGGCTGCGCGGCCGTCACCACGATGTAGCCGGTCACCTCGCCGTTCACCAGCGTCGGCGCGCACGCCAGCGACCTGGCGCGCAACTGCTGGGCCAGCTCGACATCGCCGGCGAGCAGGTCCTCGATCATCGTCGGCGTCTTGCGGTCGGCCCCGAACAGCCCCGTGGCCAGCACCCCGACCAGCCCCGCCGTCGCGCCCGAGCCCGCCGCCACGCCGAACGTGTTGCCGGCCTCCGCGGACAGCAGCACGTACGCCGCGTCGCCGCCGCTGGACACCTGCACGATCTGGGCGATCGTGTCGAGCAGCTCGGCGAACGGCATGTCCTGGTCCATGAGGTCCTTGATGCGGGTGCCCGCCTCCCTGCGCAGCGGCGCGGGCGGCGGCGTCAGCACGTAGCGGTGGTCGAGGGCCACCACCATCCAGATCGACCGGCGATCCTCCGAGCGCCCCCGGGTGCGCAGGTGGGAGACGTAGACCGGGATCAGCCTGCCGTCGATGTGCCGCATCCGCGCCTCGCCGCGCCACCGGCCCAGACCGAGCGTGTCGGGCAGCGACAGCGCGTACGGGCCGTGCCCCCGCCAGGCCACCAGGTCCGCCAGCCGCAGGCCGATGGCCTGGTCGGAGCGCCAGCCGAGCAGCTGCTCCGCCTCGCAGTTCCACGACTGCACGAGCCCGTCGCGGTCGCACACCACGACGCCGACGTGCAGCGAGTCGATGGGTGCGGCCAGGGCGGCGGGTGCCGGTCCGGGCGTGCCGGCCAGCGGCTCGGGGCACTCGCAGCCGTCGGTGAGCTCCATGCGCACCCAGACGCGTTTCGCGGTCCTGGTGTAGGTGACGCCCCAGGCGTCGGCCAGCATGCCGGCCAGGGCGAGCCCGCGCCCCGAGGTGGGCAGCCCGTCGGGGCCGCCGCCGGCCGGCATCGGGTCGGCCGTCAGGATGGTTCGCGTGGGGTGGTGGTCATCGACCTCGATCTCCAGTTTGGCCGGGTTCGCCTCCACGTCCAGGCGGCAGGTCAGCTCGATGCCGGTGCCCGCGTGCACGACGGCGTTCGTGACGAGTTCACTGGTCAGCAGCACGGCGTCCTCCGCCAGGTGGCTCAGGCGCCATTCGCCGAGCACCTGGCGGACGAATTTGCGCGCGTGCGCTGGGGCATGGGGCGTGCCGTCGAAGGCCGTGCTCGACACCCTGGTCGTGTCCACTCTGCGTCCTAGAACATCACTCGATGTGGCAGTTCGGTCACTCTCAGGGTGGCAGACTGGTGCCGCTGATACCTCCAGTTGTGAAGAAGGCCGCCATGGTCGCGCAGTTGGACCCCCCGTACGCGCCTGGATCGATCCACCAGGCGGACCTCCGCCCGCTGCTCGTGGCCCTCCAGGGCCTGCGGGACGGCAACTTCCGCACCCGGCTCGACGTGCCGGGCGACCCGTTCCTGGCCGAGCTCGCGACCGCGTTCAACCAGGTCGTCGATCGCAACGAGCATCTCGCGGGCGAGGTGGCCAGGGTCCGCAGCGAGGTGGTCAGGCGTGGCCGCCTCGACGAGCGGCTCAGCCCGAGCCCGGGCACCGGGGGCTGGGCGGTCAACGTCGCCGCCGTCAACGCCCTGGTCGACGCGCTCGTCATCCCCACGGCCAAGGCCACGCGCGTGCTCAACGCGGTCGCGGACGGCGACCTGTCGCAGCGGGTCGATCTGCAGGAGGACAACCGGCCGCTGCGCGGCGGCCTGCGGCTGATGGGCCAGGCGGTCAACCGCATGGTCGACCAGCTCGCGCTGTTCTCCGGCGAGGTGACCAGGGTGGCCCGCGAGGTCGGCACGGAAGGGCGGCTGGGCGGGCGCGCCAAGGTCCAGGGCATGTCGGGGAGCTGGCGCGACGTGACGGAGGCGGTCAACGCGATGGCCGGGCGGCTGACGGCCCAGGTGCGCGACATCGCGGTCGTCACCACGGCCGTGGCCAGGGGCGACCTGACCAGGCAGGTGACGGTCGAGGCCACCGGCGAGCTGCTGGAGCTCAAGCTGACCGTCAACACCATGGTCGACCAGCTCTCGGCGTTCGCCAGCGAGGTGACCAGGGTGGCCCGCGAGGTCGGCACCGAGGGCCAGCTCGGCGGCCGGGCCGAGGTGAAGGGCGTGCTCGGCACCTGGAAGGACCTGACCGACAACGTCAACTTCATGGCCTCCAACCTCACCACCCAGGTGCGCTCGATCGCCCAGGTGACGACCGCGGTGGCCAACGGCGACCTGTCGAAGAAGATCACCGTTGACGCCAGGGGCGAGATCCTCCAGCTGAAGGACACCATCAACACGATGGTGGGGCAGCTGTCGGCGTTCGCCGACGAGGTGACGCGGGTGGCTGTCTCGTATAAACATCTGA
>NZ_VCKX01000357.1 GCF_005889725.1 Nonomuraea zeae | reverse complement strand
CCCCCGGAGACTGCCCCACAGCGACCTGGAGCTGTCGCTGCTCCCCTTCGGCCCCAAGGCCCTGGAGATGTTCCTGCACCTGGAACGACCCGCACCACCCGGCGCGCCGCCGGAAGGCGACGGCTACGAAACGATCGGGCAGTTCTACGCCGCCATCGAACAAGGGCTGCGCCACCTGTGCAAGCAGCTCGGCGAGCAGGCGGTCTTCAGAGGCGACCCCACTCGCCAGGTGAGCGCCGCGCACTTCCGGCACACCGCCGGACGGCTGACCGCGGTGGACGGTCTGGACTCCGCGCTGGCCGCGCTGGAGGAGATCGTCGAACAGGGCGAAGGCACCGCCAGAGGCGAGGTCTGGGACGGCGACCAGGACATCTTCCACCCCGAACGAGACGAGGTCGCCCACTACTACCGCTTCCAGGAGGTCGAACTCGGCCGCCGCTACCAGCGCGGCGACACCCCGCAATCCGGCCCCACCGGCGAGCCGATCCGGGTCGATCCGGCCGGCGTACGCCCGATGCGGCCCAACCCGCGACCCGCCGAACCCGGCAGCGCGCTCCACAGGGCGCAGGACGAGTTCAACCACACCTACTGCGCGATCCTGCACCTGCTGGAGCAGGCGTTCAACGGCAGCCCGAGGCTGCTCGCGGTCGCCACCGGCACCATGTACGCGCTCAAGGCCCAGGCACGGGCCCTGATGGGGATGGCCGACGGCGAGGGCAGCACGGCCGGCCCCACCTTCGAGTACGTGACGCCGGAACGCCGCCGGTGGGGCGTCGGCGACCGGCGGCGGATCGTCGTCCTGCGCGACGGCCCGTACGTCGTGTACGGCGGCGTCCCGCTCCGGCGCAAGCGCAAGATCGTCTCCTCCGCGAACGACGCGCTGACCTGGAGGACCGGCGACGCCATCGCGACCGAGGACACCTACGCGCTGTGCCGCTGCGGCCACTCGGGCTCCAAGCCGTTCTGCGACGGGACCCACGCCGTGATCGGCTTCGACGGCACGGAGAGCCCGGTCATGCGTCCGTACCGGGAACTGCAGCACGTGCACGACGGGGTGGGCATCTCGGCGCAGCGGGTGGGCGAGCTGTGCGTCCACGCCGCCTTCTGCATCGGCCGCACCAGGCCGATCGCCGAGATGCTCGCCGACACCGGCGACAGCGACGTGCGCTCGAACGTCATGGGCCGCATCGACCACTGCCCGTCCGGCTCCTACAGCTACGCGCTCGAACGCGGCGGCGACACCGTCGAGCCCGACCTCCCTCAGGCCGTCTCGGTCCTGGAGGAGGAGGACGGGCTGGCCGGCGCGTTGTGGGTCACCGGCCAGGTCCCGGTCGTGCGGGCCGACGGCCGGCCGCTGGAGACCCGCAACAGGATGACGCTGTGCCGCTGCGGCCATTCCGGCAACAAACCCCTGTGCGACGGCACCCACCGGGAGATCGGCTTCCGCGAGGAGACCCCGGTCCGAACAGACGAAGAAAGCACATCATGAGCAACACGTTGAACGGAAAAGTCGTCCTGGTCACTGGAGCCTCGTCGGGCATCGGCGAGGCCACCGCGCTGGCCCTGTCAGCGGAGGGGGCCCGGGTCGCGGTCGGGGGCCGGCGCGCCGACCGGCTGGAGGCCCTGGTGCGCAAGGCGCCCGGCGAGATGCTGGCCGTCGAACTGGACGTGACCGATCAGGAGTCGGTACGGGCGGCGGTCGCCAGGACCGTCGAGCACTTCGGCGCCCTGGACATCCTGGTGAACAACGCCGGGGTGATGCTCGCCGGTCCGATCGCGGGTGCGGACACCACGGAATGGACCCGCATGATCGACACCAACCTGCTCGGGTCGATGTACCTGGTCCACGCGGCGCTGCCGCACCTGCTGGAGCGCAAGGGCGCCGTCGTGCAGGTCTCCTCGACCTCGGGCCGGATCGCGTCGGCCGGCAACGGCGCCTACGCCGCGACCAAGTTCGGCGTCACCGCCTTCTCCGAGGCGCTGCGGCAGGAGGTCACCGCCCAGGGCGTGCGCGTCGTGGTCGTCGAGCCCGGCTTCGTCGCGACCGAGCTGACCGACCACATCACGGACCCCGCGATGCGGGCCGCCGCGCGGAGCATGGCCGCCTCCATGCGGACCCTGCAGCCCGATGACATCGCCAACGCCGTCGTGTACGCGGTCACGCAGCCGGAGCACGTCGCGGTGAACGAGATCCTCATCCGCCCGACCGACCAGACTCGCTAGACGATCGACGCCGGCCCGCGCGGGCGAGCGTCACGAAGCCGACGGCCGGACGGCCTGCCGGGCGACGTCGGCGGCGAGCAGTTCTTCCAGCTCCGCCGCAGGCGCGTCGTACGAGTTGCCGCGCGTGGCCTTCGCCCAGGCCGAGGATCTCGGAGATCCGGTGGTAGAGCGTCTCAGGACCGGCCGAGCGGTCCGTCGCTTCGGGCAACCAGGCTGCGAGCAGTCAGCAGGCGGCCGACCCAGCCGCAGACGTTGCCGGCCTCGTACCGCAGCCGGCCCGGGATGCGCAGGGGGCGGGAAGATCGGCCCTACCGCCAGCCCCTGATCACCTCTGGAGCCAACACCCGCCCGCCGGAGGCATTCACCTTGACCAGCCACGCACAGGCACACACTGTGAGTTGAACGATCCCGACTGAGGGGACAAATGCGTGTTCGGCTTAGGCTGGTTCGAGATATTGCTTCTCTTGTTCCTTGTGGTGGCTGTGGTGGTCGCCATCATGGTGCTACGGCGTCAGCGCAGATAGCCAAACCGCAGCGCACCGCCAGGATCGGCCACTTCGCCCGGTACGGCGTGAGCGGCGGCGACCGACACCGTGAACGGATTGGATCGCAGTCACACCACCGCCACAGCCCCTGGGCACCGAGCAAGCTCGCGCAGGCTCGGCTAACGACACGTTGGCGGGACGAGCGCTGACAACCCTGAAGTGCCTAGCGCTGCTTGAGGCGGAGTGCTTCCTTGCGGGTCTCGGCCTGGATGGACCGCTCGCGCTCCAGCCACTCCGGCTTCTCCGCCTTCAACGCATCGATCTCGGCGGTGGTGAGCGGGTCGGTGACCCCGCCTCTGGCCAGGCCGGAAATGGAGACCCCGAGCTTCGCGGCGATGACCTGCTTGGGGTGCGGGCCGTTGCGACGCAGGTCAGCGAGCCAGGCCGGTGGCGTCGCCTGCAACTCGTTCAGCTCGTCCCTGGAGACGACACCCGACTGGAACTCCGCGGGAGTGGCCGAGAGAAGGACACCCAGCTTCTTCGCCGCGGTCTCGGGCTTCATCGTCTGGATGGTCTTCGGTTTGGACGAGGTCATGCCGTCAAGCGTAGTCAGTCGGAACGGGTTCCCCTGACATCGGTACCCTGAGGAAGTGACTGATGAGGAGACCGGCAGGGCGTTCCGGCTGGCGTACGTGCCCGGGGTGACACCCGCGAAATGGGTCAACGTCTGGGCCGAGAGGATGCCCGGCGTGCCGGTCACCCTGATCACGGTTCCCGCCGACGAGGTGGTGGCACTCCTGCGGGACGGCGGCGCCGACGCCGCCTTCGTCAGGCTGCCGGTCGATCGGGACGGGCTCAGCGTGATCCCTCTCTACGTGGAGACCACGGTGGTCGTGGTGCCCAAGGACCACGCGGTGACCGCCGCCGACGAGGTGACCATCGCCGACCTGACCGACGACGAGGTCCTCCATCCTCTGGACGACACCATCGAGTGGACGGCCCGGCCCGGGCTGCCCGCGTTCACCCGCCCGGCCACCACGGCGAACGCCGTCGAGCTGGTAGCGGCCGGCACCGGGCTGCTCCTGGTCCCGCAGTCGCTGGCACGCCTGCACCACCGCAGGGATCTCACGTACCGGCCGGTGCCGGACGCGCCGCAGTCTCAGGTCGCGCTGGCCTGGCCCACGGCCGCGACCACCGACCTGGTGGAGGATTTCATCGGCATCGTCCGCGGCCGGACGGCGAACAGCTCGCGCGGCCGTACCCCTGCCTCCCCCGCGGAGAAGCCGGCACCGCGGAAGGGCCAGAAACCCGCACAGAACGGCGGCTCCGGCCGCCGGGCCGTACCAGCGAGCCGTAAGAACGTGCCGGCCAGCCGCAAGAAGAAGGGCCCCCGCCCCCGGTAACCCGCGCCCAGCCTCAGTCGAGTCACGTTGAGTGATCCGGGATGCGAGATTTCTCCCGCCAAGACGGATGAGGCTCACTGGCCCAAGATGTCGGCTCGGGTGCGCTCGGTGCTCTCTGGATGCAGGTGTCCACTGAAGCAGGCGCGATGAGCGGTGAGCTGGACGACCCGCGAGCTGTCGTTGCTCCGGACATCGATGACGACTCCGTCACCTCCCGGGCTGAGCGTCGTCGGCTGCAAGCAGTATTCGCAAGGCCACTGGAAGCTGTCGAGGTCCGGACGCCGGATGCTCAGACGAATCCAGGGAGGGTCCGTCCGCCATCTCCAGACCTGCTGAACGACTGCATCGACCTCTGCTCCGACAGGCGGAAACTCCTCACGCCTCGACGGCCCTGAACCGGTCACACTGCCCCCGGCGATCATGTCTACAGAACAGCCGACATCTTCGTCGCCGATGATCTCCGCCATGAGTCCCCAGGGCTCATGACTCAAAACTCTGATGCGTACGGGCTGGCCGGGCAGAAAGTTGACAGTTGGGTCGTCGAAGCGGTGCACACTCCCGATCTTCGCAAGTGTGCCTGCCGAACGCCATCCTGCCCCCTCAACGCGCGCTTATCGGCGTCGGATCGCTTGTTAGGCACGCCAGGAGAAGCCGGGATCTTAGGTGGTTCAAAATCTCGCCTCGACAAGCGTTCCGCCCGAATCCTCGACCGTCCCTGCTCGTCCCCGGCCGTTGCCACCCAGATAGGGCTGTCTCCTGGCGAACGGGCGGTGGCGGCGGCTTGGAGACGGCCGACAAGGCGCTCGACCAGGCGGCCAGTGACGTCGGTGGCGCGGCGGGACAATCATCCTCGGCCGCGAGGCCACCGGCTAACATCCGCAAGCCACTCGCGAACTGAGATCGAGGGGGCTCGTCGAGCAGCTGGGAGGCCACGCGAGCCGATGGCACGCAAGCTCCGGAACATGATCGCTGCGGGCCTTTTGATGCAGGTGGGCGGTACTGGGTTCGAACCAGTGACCCCTCGCTTGCAAGGAGGGCAAGATCGGTTTTGCATGCCGCTGACCTGGGGTCGCCCCTCGCCGCCGCCACCTCCTCAGAAGCGCCTGGTCGGAGCTAATGGCACGACGATCAAGCCCCCATCGGCCCGTGATCATGCCGCTTGACCAGGGCTTCCCCGTCGCGCTGGTGCCTCTGAATGGCACGCGAATGGCACGCCCGTACGGACGTACAGATCTTCCCGCCTAATCATCCCGTCCGCCCTGGCCCGCTCGGCCTGTCCCGGGTCGATGGCGGAAGGGATGATCAGGTTTCCCCCTCAACCACCTACGGACTCCAGGACTGGACGGCGATCATCCCGGAGCCGGAGGACCCCGCCGGAGGCATTGAATTCAGCGGCCCACGATGCACGGGCATGTGCCGTCGTCATGCTTGTAGTCGTAGTACCTCGGATGCCCGCAGTAGCAGATGCTGGTCCACATGCGGTCCGGGTCACTGGACTGCTCGGGTCCGGCTCCGCATGCGGGGCAGGCAGAAGGTTCGTCGTCCGCCACATGAGGCGACTCGTCCATGACGGCACTGTACGGCGCGGCGGCGTGCCGATGGTCGGCGCGTTCGTGGGTACGGCGCGGTGGTCGTGCGGCGATGCCCCGCGCGACGCCTGCGCCGCGACCGGCCCCCAGGCCGCAGCGCGGCGCAGAGACGTCGGCGCGGGGCGTACGGCGGCGCGGCGCGCCGCCGCTTGAAATCCGTGCCGCATCCGGGGCGCTGGCGAGGAGAAGCCGGAGGAGCGGCCGGTCCTGACCGTGGCGAAGGTCTTCGAGCTGGCCGACCTGATGCCTGTACGCCTGCGTGCCCTGGTCCTCCTCGCCACCTTCGCCAGCCTGCGTTGGGGCGAAGTAGCGGCCCTGCGGCGCATGGACCTGGACCTCGCTGCCCGGACTGTCAGCGTTCGGCAACAGCATGTCGAACTCGACACCGGTGAACTCCTCGTCGGCCCACCCAAGTTTCGCGCGGGAGTCCGTACGGTCGCCATCCCGGAGGCGATCATCCCGGCCCTCCGCGATCACCTCGACCAGTTCACCGACCCAGAACCCGACGCGCTGATCTTCACCGGATCACGAGGCGGCATCCTTCGCCGCAGCAACTTCCGGCGCGCGGCCAAGTGGGACAAGAGCACAAGCAAGATCGGCGTCCCTGGCCTGCACTTCCACGAACCTCCGGCACACCGGCAACACGATCGCCGCCAGCTCCGGCGCGAGCCTCAAAGACCTCATGCAACGGATGGGACACGACTCCGTCCGCGCCGCGCTGATCTACCAACACAGCACGGCAGAGGCAGACCGCAAGATCGCCGATTCCATGAACGACAAGATCAACCAGAGCAACCCCGACGACGAAGATGGATCTTCAGGAGTGCTCGCCCGCGTGACCTAATGGCACGTTAATGGCACGACAGCCCCGTAGCATGATCGCTGCGGGGCTTCTCGACGCAGGTGGGCGGTACTGGGTTCGAACCAGTGACCCCTCGCTTGTAAGGCGAGTGCTCTACCGCTGAGCTAACCGCCCCTGATCGGCACTACACCTTACGACACCAGCGGACCCGATCGCACATCCATTACCCACCCGGGCCCCAGCTCAGGCCGCCCGGCCGCGCGCCAGCCCAGGAGGGAGGCCCCGAGCATGCCGGCGTCCACCCCCAGCGCCGCCGGGATGAGCGGGGGCGCGTCGCGGAAGGCCAGGCGCTTGACCAGGCGGGTGCGGACCGGGTCGAAGAGGGCCGGGCCCGCTTCGGCCAGGCCGCCGCCGAGGACGATCACCGAGGGGTCCAGCAGCAGCGTGTACGTGGCCAGCGCCAGCGACAGCGCCTCCACCGCCTCGTCCCAGACCTCGATGGCGATCGGGTCGTCCGAGGAGACCACCTGCTCGGCCTTGACGCCCTCCAGGCCCGCCCGCAGGCTGTAGCGGCGGCCCACCGAGGCGGCCGAGGCGTACGTCTCCAGGCAGCCGAACTGGCCGCACGCGCACTGCTCCCCGTCGGGGAAGACGGGGGTGTGGCCGATCTCGCCGGCCCAGCCGGAGGAGCCGCCGTACGGCTCGCCGTGGATGATCGAGGCGCCGGCGATGCCGGTGCCGATCGGCAGGAACAGGAAGTCGGTAAGGCCCCGGCCCGCGCCGAGGATGCTCTCGGCGAGCCCCCCGGTGCGTACGTCGTGTCCCAGCAGCACCGGGATGTCCAGGGTGGTGAAGTCCGTGGCGGGAACGTCGCGCCAGCCCAGGTTCGCGGCGTAGAGGGCGGAGTTGCCGGACACCAGGCCCGGCACGGCCAGGCCCACGCCCGCCGGTACGCCGTCGCCCGAGGCGGCCAGATGGCTGATGAAGTCGGAGATGGCGGCCACCACCGCCTCCGGGCCCTCCGCCCGGGGCGTCGGACGCCGCTCGCTCAGCAGGACCGCACCGGACTCGCTGACCAGGCCGCCCTTCATGGACGTGCCACCGACGTCGAGCGCGACGACGAACGAACTCATAGCGGACACGGGAAGAGACGATAGCGCAGCTCAGCAAATGTCTGGATAGGCGGGCTGAGGAACACCTCAGTGGGCCAGGAGTCGCCCCCCGCACCCTGGCCGCACAGGCCCAGGAGTCGCCCCCCGCATCCAGACCGCACAGGCCCAGGAGTCGCCCCCGCAACCAGGCCGCACAGGCAGCGCGGGGCCGCCTCAGCGGCTCTCACGGCGCCGCAACCCCCAGCACGCACTCTCCGGCCGTTCCCCGTCCCAGCCGGCCCCCAGAGCCCTCTCAGGCCCGTCCGAGCACCCGGTTGAGCGCCGCCTCCACCTCAGCGGAGAGCCCGGGCGGCGGCGCCACGGACGCGGTGAGCGCCTCAGAACGCGCCATCCGCACCGCCCCGCAGGACCGGCACTCCACCTCGCCGAGCCGGCAGATCAGCGCGGTCGACGCGCAGGTGGAGCACGTGTCCAGGTCGAGGTCGTGCATCCGTTGACAGTCCGGGCAGATCAACACCTGGGCCTCGTTGCGCACCCCGCGCTGCCACGGGCTGGCGCCGCGCACCGGGTCGGTCTGCCGGGCCCCGCAGCGGTAGCAGGGCATCGTTCCCTCCGAAGTTATGAAATGTCGGCGAGTGCCTTGACGTAGTCGGCGACGTCACGTGCCGAAGAGATCGGATTGATCACCGACCACCGGATCACGCCGTCGCCGTCGATGATGAAGGTCCCCCGCAAAGCGAGCCCCTTCGCCTCATCGAACACACCGTACGCCCGCGCGACCTGTCCGTGTGGCCAGAAATCAGAGAGCAGCGCGAACGTGTAACCCTCGCGATCCGCCCAGGCACGATGCGTGAAGACGGAGTCGACCGACACGGTCAGCACCTGTGCGTCGAGCGGCTGGTCGCGCAGCGCGGACAGCTCGCCGTGGCAGATCCCGCTGAAGGC
This sequence comes from Nonomuraea zeae, assembly GCF_005889725.1. Taxonomy (GTDB): domain Bacteria; phylum Actinomycetota; class Actinomycetes; order Streptosporangiales; family Streptosporangiaceae; genus Nonomuraea; species Nonomuraea zeae. The sequence goes on along the minus strand of NZ_VCKX01000357.1, from coordinate 2,876 downwards.
AAGCGGGTAGAAGACCAGCACGACCTTCCTACCCCTGAACTGAGCCAGGCTCACCGGGGTGCCGTGCTGGTCCTGCAGCTCGAAATCCGGAGCCAGGGCGCCGACCTCGGCAGGATGTGCGTTCACAGGCATCATCCTGCCGCATGGCAGGCGCTCGGGCTCCCTACCGTCGGCCCTTGGGCGCGACGAGCCTGGTCCCGGACCAGTCGGGTGCGGCGGAGACGCTGCTGGTCTGCGAAAGACCCGCCGTAGTGGCATCCTCCCCGATGTCGCTCGGCTCCACGTGGCCGTCGCGCCCGGCCTTGGGAGTGAGCAGCCAGATCTGGCCGGCGTCGGCGAGTGCTCGCATGGCGTTGGTGAGAGCGTCGAAGAGATCCCCGTCCTCGTCGCGCCACCAAAGCAGCACCACGTCGACGACGTCGTCGCTCTCCTCGTCCAGCAGCTCGTTGCCGGTCAGGTTCTCGATGGAGTCGCGAAGCTCGTCGTCGACGTCCTCGTCCCAACCGATCTCCTGCACCACCTGACCCGGCTTGAGGCCGAGTCGTTCGGCCAGGCCGCGCTCGCCCTGCGCCTGACCCGCGGTCGCGCTCACGTTTATCCCTCCTGCTTGAGTGGCCCCGCTTATGCGGTTTATCGCTTCGGCACAGTCCACACGCTGTGACCCTCAGTCGTCAACGGTCGCCACGGGTACGGCCGTAGTCGGCCAGAATCAATGCGACAAAAACGACAGGCGTACCTGGCGTTGCGTGTTGTCGACGTTCAGGTCCACAAGTGCCACGGACTGCCAGGTGCCCAGCGCCATTCGCCCGCCCAGCACGGGAATCGTGGCGTAGGGCGGAACCAGCGCGGGCATGACGTGTGACCTGCCGTGACCCCGCGAGCCGTGCGCGTGACGCCAGCGGTCGTCGGCCGGCAACAGGTCGCGCAGCGCGGCGATCAGGTCGTCGTCGCTCCCCGAGCCGAGCTCGAGCAGCGCGACGCCGGCCGTCGCGTGCGGCACGAAGACGTGCAACAGCCCGTCCTCGCCCTGCGCGCGCACGAACTCGGCGCATTCGGCCGTGATGTCGTGCACCGTCTCCCGTGAACCAGTGGCCACAGAGATGAGTTCAGATCTCACAGGCCGAATCCTACTTAGGCACGACGACCGCATCCGGGCCCGGAAACACCAGCCCCGTATGCCCGTCGTCGAACCGCACCATGTACGGGGGCCCGCCGTCCATGCCTTGGACCTCCGTGATCACACCGCTCCGGTCCCTATCTCCAACGGTATTCCCGTGCACCAGGAGCCGGTCGCCTACCGTCGCGTTCATACCTTCCACATTGGTACCTCGAAAGCCTCAGGAAAAGGCCGATTGCCAAGAAGGAGGATTTTTTGCTCCCTCCACAGGGGGAGGAGAAAAGATGACCAAAACGTTACGCTGCGCAGATGTGGCGTTTCGGCCTCCGCGGCAGGATGGCGGCCTCGTACGTGCTCGTCACCGCCACCGCGGTGCTGCTGGTCGAGGCCGTGATCGTCGGCTTGGTGCTGATCCCGCAGGCCAACGCCTCCGATCTGGCGTCCGTGCTGCAGGAGCAGGCGGCCAGTGACACGAAGGTGCTCAGCCTGGAGGCGGCCAGGCTCGCCGCGGCCGATCCCGGGCTGTCCGCAGGTGAGCTCCTGGCGCAGGCGACGGCCGAGTCGGGCGGCCGGACGATCGTCGGCGGCGCCCGGCCGCCCGAGCCGGGCTACGCCATGCTGGAGATGCTGGTCGGCTCCGACGGGGAGATCGTCGCCAGCTCCGCTCCCGGCATCTACCCGCCCGGCGGCACGCTGGACGTCCCCCTGCCCCACCGCGAGCGCGGCGGCGCGAGCAGGACGCGGGCGGGACCGGCGACCTGGCACTTCAGCCCCGTGATCATGAGGTCGGCGGACGGCTTCGCCACCCTCGGCCACGTGTACGTCCAGGCCCCCGACGACGCCGCCCCCGCGGGACTCCGGCCGGAGGCGCTGCTGTCGCTGATCGTCCCGGGCGTGCTCGTGCTCGCGCTGGTGGTGCCGGTGGGGCTGGTGTTCGGCCTGCTCAGCACCCGCAGGCTGACGAGCAGGGTGCGCAGGCTGGCCGGTGTCACGACGGCGGTGGCGGCCGGCGACTTCCGGCCCAGGGTGGCGGTCTCGGGCGCCGACGAGGTGAGCACGCTGGAGCATTCGTTCAACGTCATGACCGACCGGCTCGGCGCGGCCGTGGAGGCGGCGCGGCTGACCGCGCGGACCGAGGCCCGCCAGGCCGAGCGCGGCCGGATCGCCAGGGAGCTGCACGATTCGATCTCTCAAGACCTGTTCTCGCTGAGCCTGCTGGCCGCCGGCATGAGCAGGGCTGCGCCGGAGGAGCTGCGCGGGCAGGCCGAGGCGATGGAGCGGGCCGCCGCCCGCGCGATGCGCGAGATGCGGGCGCTGCTGCTGGAGCTGCGGCCGGTCGCGCTGGAGGACGCGGGCCTGCTGCCCGCGCTGGAGGAGCTCTGCCACGCCTACGAGACGCGGCTCGGCATCAAGGTCGAGGCGGTGCTGGCGGAGGTCGCGCTGGTCCCCCTGGCCGAGCACGCCGTCCTGCGCCTCGTGCAGGAGGCGCTCGGGAACGCGGTCAAGCACGCGAACCCCGCCACGATCGAGGTACGGCTGAGCGCCCGCGACGACGTGATCACCGTCGCGGTCTCGGACGACGGCGCCGGATTCGATCCGGAGGACGTCTCCGCCCGGCACGGGATGGGCCTGGCGCTGATGCGCGAGCGCGTGACGGAGCTCGCCGGCCGGCTGGACGTCCGCAGCGGCGCCGCCGGCACCACGGTGACCGCGACCTTCAGCACGTCGGCGGTCGCCCTGATCCCACCGACCCTGATCC
>NZ_VCKX01000356.1 GCF_005889725.1 Nonomuraea zeae | reverse complement strand
CGTCCACGTGGGCCCGGGGATGCTCGGCCTGACCGTCGCATCATGCGACCTGTAGCCACCCCAGCCACACACCCTCCCGTCACGCGCCCTCCCGTCACGCGCCCGCCAGCGACACGCCCAGCAGCCACGCACCTTCCATCCACGCGCCTTCCATCCACGCGCCTTCCAGTCACCCCCCTGACCTCCTGCACCGCTCTCGCCCCTCTTCGGGGGCCGGGCTGACTCTCACGACCGGCCGGGCTAGCTTTCAGACGCGGGCGGGCTGGCTTTCAGGCCCAGGCAGGCCGAGTCTCGGGCAGGGGTGGGCCGACTCCCACGTCCGGGAGGCGGGCTGGCTCTTACACCAGGGGCGGGTCTGCTCTGTGGCCCTCCTTGCAAGTGCCTCGATCAGCCCCCGGAAGACACTCGACCACTTCGCCGGCAGTTCCTTCGATCAACCTCTCGGCCTCACCCACGCGGCTTCCAGGCGTGCCGTTGTCCACAGCCCTTCATCAGCCGCCTCCCTTATCCCCAGAACGCGGTTCGGCTCCTCCATGATCACTGCCGAAGGTCTACTTTCGCCAGCGTGCGAACCCCCGATCCGACGGCAGAGCGTGCCATAGCCGAGTCCCGGCTACGGTCCATCACCGCTCCTGGCCGCCGCCCACGCCGACCTTTCGCTCGGCGTACGGAAGCTGACCGCGAGCCCACCGGCGCGTGGGGGAGCACCCCTGCACGGGAAACGTACGAGACGCCCTCAAACCAACCCCGCCCCAGCACCAGCCACGAAAACGCCCGCCTCACAACCGCCCAGCAGTCAGAGGCCAGGGACGCCACAGCCCTCTGGACCGACGCCCGAGACACCGCCTCTAAGTGGACCGACGCTAGAGACACCGCCTCCCAGCGGACCGACGCTAGAGACACCGCCTCCCAGCGGACCGACGCCGGGGATGCCACCGGCCGGTGGACCGACGCGGGGGGTGCCACCGGCCGGTGGACCGACGCGACGGGTGCGGCCGCCCAGCCAAGCCTCCAAAAGGGCGACCCTCCGCTTCCACAATCACAGCAAAGAGCCAGCCCCATCCGCATACCGACCACCTTCCAAGACTTCCGCACAGCGCTCGCGGCTCAGACATCCGCCCTCGACCCCGGCCGCCCGGGCCTGCGCGTGCTGCTCGCCGTGGGCGTCCTCGCCATAGTCATCGCCGGGTTCTTCGTCTGGCGATCCCAGCCCTCGCCAGAACCCTTGCCGCCACCCGCCTCGATCGCGCCCGTGGCACCGTCCCCCGTCCTCTCCGGAATGACCACGACCCCCACATCTGCCACACCCGCCCGAGTCACAGTCCACGTCACCGGCAAGATCCGCAATCCAGGCGTCTACCTACTCCCCACCGGCGCCCGGGTCACGGATGCGGTGGCGGCGGCCGGAGGAGTGCCCCGCGGTGCCTCCACAGGCAGCCTCAACCTCGCCAGACGCCTGATAGACGGCGAGCAGATCGTCGTGGGGGCCGCCACCAACCCGGCAGCTCCCGGCCCTTCCACACCGCCAGACCCAGCCACCGCCGTACTTGACCTCAATTCCGCCACAACCGACCAACTGGAACAGCTTCCAGGCGTGGGGGAGGTCCTGGCCGCCCGCATCGCCGAGTTCCGAGACAGCCGCGGCGGCTTCACCACGGTGGACCAGCTCCGCGAAGTGAGCGGCATCGGCCCCAGAAAGTACGAGGAGATCAAGTCGAAGGTGCGCGTGTGACATGGCCATCCCAAGCGCACAAGACACCAGGCCACCACCAGCAACCCAGCACCGAAACCCAAGCAATACCAGCAGGTCGGGCACCAGCCCAGAGCCCAGCTTTCTAGGCACCGACGACCGCCACCACACCTGGCCCCTTGTTCTCCCCGCAGTCGTCGCCTGGGCCACCACGCTGACGCTCCTCGGTTGCTCAGCTTCCACAGGCATGATCGTCGCCCTGTGCGCGACTCTCGCCGCCTCCGCAGCCGCACTGATCCGATCACCGCTAACACCGGCCAGATCAGCGGCAACACCGACCAGATCAGCGGCAACACCGGCCGGAATCGCGGCCACACCGGCCGGACTCGTGCCGCCACCGGCCAGATCGGCAGCGACCCCGACTGGACTGGTGGCGACACCGGCTGGATCAGCGGCGACACCGACCAGATCGGTGGCAGCACCAGCCGGACTGGTGGCGACACCGGCCAGATCAGCGGCAGCACCGGCCGGATTGGCGGCAGCACCCGCCGGGTCGAAAGCGGCACCGGCCGGGTCGAAGGGAGCACTGGTCGGGTCGACGGCCGCATCAGTCGGACAGTCAGCGTGGCGCAACATCATCCTCGCCACACTCATCTGCGCAGCAGCGGCGTCGGCAGCATCCGCCTTCCGCGTTCACGCGCTCACCACAGGCCCAGTGGCCGAGCTGGCCGCCGAGGGCGCTTTCGTCACCGCTGAGATCGCCCTGACAGACGACCCCAAACGCAGACCAGGCAGAGGCGGACCTTTCACCCAAGACAACTACGTAACCCCAGCCAACCTGAAGATCATCCAGGCCGCCCGAAGCCGGCAAGCGCTCGAAGTACCCATCACGGTGTTCGCCACAGGGCCGGTCTGGGGCAAGCTTCTCCCCAGCCAGCACCTCCACGTCACCGGCCGACTGGCCAAACCCAACCCAGGCGACCTGGTAGCGGCCATCCTCCTGGTCCGAGGCCCACCGAAAGTCCTGACCCCACCGTCTGGCCTCCAGGCAACGGCCGGCACCCTCAGATCAGGCCTGCGGACGGCCGCCGAGGCACTCCCACCCGACCAGCGAGGGTTGCTACCCGGCTTGGTCGTCGGCGACATCTCTCGCATGGACCCTCAGGTGTCCTCGAATCTCAAAGAATCCGGCCTCAGCCACCTCAACGCAGTAAGCGGTGCGAATCTGGCGATCGTCGCAGGTGCGGCGCTCGCACTCTCCCGCATGGTCGGCCTCTCCCTTTCCTCGAGGGCAATCTTCGCCGCCCTCGCAATGCTCGCGTTCACCGTGGTAGCCCGCCCATCGCCAAGCGTCCTCCGTGCCCTCCTCATGGGTCTGGCTGCCGCTATCGCTCTGGGCACGGGCCGGGCCAGGGACGGCCTCGCTGCCCTGTCGGCAACCGTCCTGCTGCTGGTGCTGTTCGCCCCGGAGCTGGCCCGTTCGTACGGTTTCGCGCTCTCGGTCGCGGCCACCGCAGGCATCCTCCTCCTCGCCCCACGCTGGCGCGACAAGCTCTCGACTCTGAACGACGAGCGCGACCAGCCAGACCCGGTGACCCAAGACAACGACGGGCGCCCAGCACACGCTCACCCCAGAGCGAGCGCGTCGCCCCTGGCAGACCGAAGGAGCGGCGAGGGCTCGGCGTCGCCAGCGCTCATCACCCAGGGCAGGAGGGACGCTGACGGCCTGGTCTCGTCATCAATCAACTTGCAGCGCCGAGGGGATATCGACCGTCTGGTGTCGTCAGCCATCGACACCCAGGACGGGAGGCACATTGACCGGCTGGTCTCCACGGCCGTTGAGGCTCAGCATCGGAGGGATGGCGATCGGCTGGTCTCCACGGCCGGCAACGTTCAGCGCCAGAGGGACGGTGACCGGCTGATCTCGTCCACCGTCCACGCCCAGGGCCGGAGGGGCAGCGACCAATCGGTGTCGTCGCTTGCTGATGCCCAGCACCGAGTAGACGCGTCGAGATCCCGCCTCACGTCAACAACGAACCGGTTGTCGAGGCCTCGGCGGTTGCCGCGCTGGATGGCTGAGGCTGTGGCGGTGCCCGCGGCGGCCCAACTGGCCGTGACGCCCATCCTCGTGCTCATGTCGGGCCAGATAACCCCCGTCGCATTGATCGCCAACCTGCTCGTGGCCCCGGCCGTGGCGCCCGCGACTCTGCTCGGCTTCGGAGCCGCCCTGGTCGCGCCCATCTCCCCGGACGTCGCGCGGCTTCTGGTGATCCCGGCCGGCTATGCGGTCGGCTGGATCATCATGGTCGCCGGTTGGGCGGTGAACCTGCCGTTCGCCACCGTGCCATGGCCGAGCGGCCTGGCCGGGGTCGGGCTGCTGGCGCTCACCCTGGCCATCGCGATCCCGATCCTGCGACGCCGCGCCTGGCGGACGATAGCGCTCACGGCGGCCGGTGCCGCTCTGGTGGCGGTGCTCGTGGTCCGGCCCATCGCCGCCCCCTGGCCGCCCAGGGGCTGGTTGATGGTGATGTGCGACGTGGGCCAAGGCGACGGACTCATCCTCGCGGCCGGACCAGGGCGCGGTGTGGTCGTCGACACCGGACCCGATCCGGTCGTCATGGACCGATGCCTGCGCAGGGTCGGTGTCGATGACGTACCTCTGCTCATCCTCACCCACCCGCATGCCGACCACGTGGACGGCCTCCCCGGAGTCCTCAGGAACCGGCGCGTCGGAGCCGTGGTCGTCAGCCCGCAGCGGACAGGGGCACGATCGGGCGCCTGGATCTCGGCCGCGCTGGCCCGCCGCCGGATCCCGGAAGGGACGGCCGCACCCGGGACCCGCTGGCGGTTCGGACCTTCAGAGGTGGCCGTACTTGCGCCGGATCCCGCCCAGGCCGACATGAACGGTCAGGGCGAAGGAAGCATGATCAACAATGCCAGCGTGGTGCTGCACGTGCGGTGGCGGGCCGGTTCCGCGCTGCTCGGCGGCGACCTGGAAACCGAGGCGCAGGACGCGTTGCTGCATCGGCTGGCCGTACAAGCCGACATCCTCAAGACCCCGCATCACGGGTCCAACAGGCAGTCACCAGCGTTCCTGGCGTCGCTCGGCGCACGCGCGGCGTTGATCAGCGTGGGGGCCGACAACGGCTACGGACATCCGGCCATGTCCACCCTTGCCCTCTTGCGCCGACTCGGAGCCACCGTCTACAGGACGGATCAGGCGGGAGATCTCGCAGTCGTGGAGCGGGAAGGGCGGTTGGCGGTGGTGTCGTTCGGGCCGTAGTTCTGCGTGGTGGCGTAGGTAGGACTACGTTGGGGGCGCATCTCCGGGAGGTGGCGTAGGTGGTGAGATCGTTTGGCGGCGTAGCTCCCGCGTGGCGGCGTGGCGGTGCCGCCTGGGGCGTAGCTCCGGCGATGTGAGGGAGCAGGGAGCATGCGGAGACTGTGTTCGTGAGCCATGGATGGCCTTGGGAGCGGTTGATTCGGCGCACGAGAGCTGGCTCCAGATAGGAGCCTGAGTTGGCCCCCTCGGCGATCTTGAACGGGACCGGCGTATGGCGTGATTTGGCCCCAACTGGAGTCCGGGTTCAAGAGGAATTCCGGGAAGATCGTTTCGGAGGCTACGTCGCTGGTGCCAACGCCCACGAGGCAGGAGCCGTCGGCTGTACGTGGGGTCCCTGTTGGCTGGTTGTTGTCACCATGTTCGGCCAACGACCTTCTTAGATCGGCTGTCTGTCGCCCACACCTTCGGACGTCCAGCTGGTGTGATGTCGTCGAGTACCGGGTTGTCGGTGGCGCATGGCATGCTGCCTGACATGGCGGGAACCGATCCAGCACTTGTGACCTTGGTCGTCGGCGATGAGGAGTTGCTGGCCGACCGGGCGGTGAGCGGCGTTGTCGCGGCGGCCCGGGCCGGTGACTCCGGAGCCGAGGTGCACGATCTCATGGGGGGCAAGGTCGCGGTCGGTGAGCTGACGCAGCTGACCTCACCGTCGCTGTTCGGCGACAGGTCCGTGGTGGTGATCCGGTCGGCGCAGGACCTGCCGAAGGACGTCATCACCGAGGTGGTCGCCTATGCCAAGCACCCGTCCGATGACACGGTGCTCGTGCTGTCGCATCCCGGTGGGGTGAAGGGTAAGGCCCTGGTCGATGGGGTGAAGAAGGCCGGGGCCAAGGTAGTGACGGTCAACAAGGTCACCAAGGCCGGGGAGCGGCTGGAGTTCATCAAGGGGGAGTTCAAGCGAGCCGGGCGAGGTGTCGCCGGCGACGCCGCCCAGGCCTTGCTTGATGCGGTGGGGAACGACCTGCGGGAGCTGGCGGCGGCGTGCAGCCAGCTGATGTTCGACACGGAAGACAAGACGATCGGCGTGGCTGCCGTGGCGCGCTATCACAAGGGGCGGGCAGAGGTCACCGGGTTCAACGTCGCGGACTCCGCGATCGAGGGACGGCTGGCGGAGGCGCTTGAGCAGCTGAGGTGGGCACTCGGCACCGGGGTCGCTCCCGTGCTCCTGGTGAGTGCGCTGGCCGGTGGGCTGCGGTCGCTGGCCAAGGTCGGCAGTGCTCCTCGTAACCTGCGGGGTGGGCAGCTGGCCAGCCATGTCGGCATGCCGCCGTGGAAGGTCGATCGGGTGAAGCGGCAGCTGAACGGGTGGGGGCCGGACGGGCTGTCGCGGGCGATCCAGGCTGTGGCCAGTGCGGACGAGCAGGTCAAGGGTGGGGGCGCCGACCCTGCGTACGCGCTGGAGCACACGGTGCAGGTCATCGTGGCCAGCCGCACTGGGCGATAACGGCCGTAGGCGAGGTGGGCAACCGCCTCGATGCCGATGCCGATGACGACTGGTCATGATGGTGGCGACCGGCAGTGGGGACCTGCGATGGCGATGGCAGCAGGTGGTGACTCTAAGAGGTCCTAACAGAAAGATCAGCGGACGAGGCGTCGCCAGCAGATGATGGCAGCGGCGAGGGTCATGAACGCTTCGTGGATGTCGTCGCGGACTTCCCAGCGGATGCGCAGGCGGCGGAACCAGTGCAGGAGCGCGATCGTGCGTTCGACGACCCACCGGTGAATGCCCAGGCCGGAGCCGTGTGGGGTGCCGCGCCGGGCGATGATGGGTTTGATGCCGGTGCGCCAGACCAGGCGGCGGTACTTGTCGTGGTCGTAGCCGCGGTCGGCGTACAGGCAGTCGGGCCGCTGACGTGGTCGGCCGACGCGGCCGCGTACCGGCGGGATGGCTTTGATCAGGGGCATGAGCTGGGTGACGTCGTTGCGGTGGCCGCCGGTCAGGGAGACGGCGAGGGGGATGCCTCCGCCTTCGGTGATGACGTGGTGTTTCGAGCCCGGCTTGGCGCGGTCGACCGGGCTCGGCCCGGTTTTGGGCCGCCCTTGAGCGCCCGGATGTGGGAGCTGTCGATCACCGCCTTGGACCAGTCAAGCTGACCGGCGGCGTGCAACTCGGCGAGCAGGAGCTGGTGCAGCCGGTCCCACACCCCGGCCTGGTGCCAGTCGCGCAGCCGCCGCCAGCAGGTCATGCCTGAGCCGAACCCGAGCTCCTGCGGCAGGAACTCCCACGGGATCGCGGTGTAGAGCACAAACAAGATGCCCTGCAACGCCAGCCGGTCATCCAGCCGCTTACGTCCCGGATGGCGCCGGCGCCGCTCCACCTTCGGCAGCAGCGGCTCGATCCGCTCCCACAGGCTGTCCTGCACCATCCACGGTAGCTGCTCGCCCTTCTTCACACGAAGATCAACGACCAGCAACGCCACGGGACTCGGCTCTAGATCATTTTGTTAGGACCTCTAAGTCGTGTTCGCCGAGGAAATCCCTGCTGTGAACTGCGCCAGATGTCGGTACGTCTGGCGTGCGTAAGCCAGTACCGGCCAACGCGCCAGGGGAGGGCGTTGGAAGAGGGTCGCCGGGTTCCGCGAGTGGTCGTTTCCCCTGGCTGCGTCTCCGAGCGCCGAGTAGCGATCCGGGCTTGTCCTTCGTGTGGCGAAGGTCAGGCGGGTGGAGGCGCATGGTGCGGTTGGCTGAGATGTCTCGGGCGATGGCGGTTCGCGCATGCCCGGCGGCCGTACACGAAGGCTGGATCTGACGGTCTTGGCGGCTGCGGGCTTGGGGCCTCGTGTAGGTGGAAGATGCTTGGGTGAAGCTGCGGCCGGGTCCTCTCCGGTGTTCTGCATGACGTCTGTTCTACGCGGCGGCGTCCAGCCGTTCCAGCTCCTCTTCCGTCAGCGTCAGGGCGGTGGCCTGCGCCGATGAGCGGGCTGACTCCGGGCGGGTGGCGCCCGGGATGGGGATAACGTGTTTCGAGTGGGACAGGTGCCAGGCCAGGCAGATCTGCTGGGGCGTGGTGCCGCGTTCCTCGGCCACCGCGTGGAAGGGGGTGCGCGGCGGCGGGCCGCCGGGGCCGTCCAGGGAGCTGCGGGCGATGCCGCCCAGAGGGCTCCACGGGAGGAAGGCGATGCCGAGGCGGTCGCAGAGGCGGAGCTCGGGCAGGCTGTCGCGGTATTGCGGGGAGTAGCGGTTCTGCACCGAGACCAGAGAGTCCCCGAGAATGGCCCGGGCCGCGTGGATCTGGTCGCAGGTCACGTTGGAGATGCCTGCCGCGCGTACGAGGCCGGCGTCGATGAGGTCGCGCAGCGCGCCCACCGAGTCCGGCCAGGGGACGGCCGGGTCGGGCTTGTGGAGCTGGTAGAGGCCGATGGCCGCCACGCCCAGGCGGCGCAGGGAGCCCTCGCAGGCGGTTCTGATGTGGCCAGGGGTGCCGTTGACCGTCCAGCTGCCGTCGCCGGGACGGGTACGCCCGCCCTTGGTGGCGACCAGGATGCCGGAGCTGTCGCCGGACCAGGTGGACAGGGCCTGGGCGAGGAGCTCTTCGTTGTGGCCGCGTTCGCCGGCGTGCCAGTGGTAGGAGTCGGCCGTGTCGAGCAGGGTGATGCCCGCGTCGAGGGCGGCGTGCACGGTGGCGATCGCGCGGGCGCGGTCAGGGTGGCCCTCGATGGACAGCGGCATGGCGCCGAGGCCGATGGCGCTGACGTCGATGGTTCCGATACGGCGGGTATGCATGGTCTTTCAGCGCTCCGGAAGGAGGTCGGCGATGGTCTCGGCTACTGCCTGCGGCAGCCAGTCGGTGACCTTGGTGAGCGGGAAGCCGAGTGCGGTGGCGCGGGCGTTGCTCATCGCGTACGGGCGGTCGAAGGAGAACGGGGAGGCGGGCTCCCCGCCGGGGACGATGCGATAGGCGGGAGCCGGCGAGGCGGTCGTGGTCGCGATCACCTCGCACAGGTCGGTGACGGTGAGGGCGCCGTGGGAGGCGGCGTTGACGGGGCCGGTGAAGACGGCCCGCGTGGCCGCCCAGTGCAGGAGCGCGGCGATCTCCTCATGGTGGATGAACGATGTGCGGGCCGGGTCGCGATGCACGGCGACCGGCAGGCCCACGGTCACGCGCTCCACGTAATGGCGCAGGCGTTCGGTGAAGTCGCGAGCTCCGCCGCCGAGGACGTGGGCGCTGCGTACGGACACGAACGGGAACGCCGGGTCGTGGGAGAACACCGCCTCGGCCTGGCGCTTGCCCTCCGCGTACGAGGTGGCCTCGCCCAGGAGGCGGGTCAGGGCCTCTGATGATCGCCACGGCAGGTCCCACCTCACCGGGTACGAGGCCGGGTCGACGGCGTCCTCCGAGACCGGGACGGCGGCCGGGGGCGGGGGAGCGGGGAACGCGGCCGGGTCGTAGACCTCCATCGTGGAGGTCATGACGTAGCGGGCGGTGCGGCCGGTGAAGGCGCGGCGGGCGACGGCCGCGTGGACCGGCGTGTAGCAGACCTGGTCGACGACGGCGTCGAAGGCCCGGCCGCCGAGGGCGCGGGTGAGGGCCTTCTCGTCCTCGCGGTCGGCGACGACGTGATCGGTGCCGGGCGGTGGCGGCGCCGAGCCCCGGTTGATCACGGTGACGCGGTTTCCCGCTTCCTGAAGCAGGTGGATCAGGTGGCGGCCGAAGTAGCGGTTGCCCCCGATGACGCAGATCTGTGCCATGGGGCCAAGCCTGGCGGGGGTAGCGTCCGTAGAGGTAGTGGTGACTTGCTGGCCTGGTTTTAAGGAAAACTGTTGATCGATGCCCACCGGCTGCGGGTGCTGCGGGAGGTTGCCGTGCACGGCAGCTTCAACCGCGCGGCGGCCGCGATGCTGCTCACGCCCTCCGCCGTCTCGCAGCAGATCGCCGCGCTGGAACGCCAGCTCGGCACCCGTGTCGTCACCCGCAGCACCCGCGGTGTGGCCCTCACCGAGCCGGGGCGGCTGCTCGTGGAGACGGCCGAGACGATCGCGGCCGAGCTGCGGCACGCCCGCGAGCGGATCGACGAGCTGGCCTCCGGCCACGGGCGGCTGAACATCGCCACCTTCACCAGCGCCGGCCGCGCCCTGCTGCCCGGTGTGCTCACGCGATTCGTCGCCACCCATCCCCTGGTGGAGGTGAACGTGGTGGAACGGGAGCCCGAGGACAGCCTGCCCCTGGTCCGGCGGGGTGAGGTGGATCTGGCCATCGCCTACCACTTCGGCGGGCCGTTGCCGGTGCTGCCCGGCGACCGTACGGGCTTGAGGTGGACGCCGCTGGCCGAGGATCCGCTCTCCGCGGTGCTGCCCGCCGCCCATCCGCTGGCCGGCCGGGCCTCCGTGGACCTGGCCGAACTGGCCGAGCAGCCGTGGGTCATCGGCTGCTCCAAGACGGAGAAGTTCCTGCGGGACTATGCCGCCGCGGCCGGGTTCGAGCTGCGGATCAGCGGCACCACCAGCGACTACCACCTCGCCCAGGCGCTCACCGCGGCGGGCCTCGGCATCAGTCTGGTGCCCTCCATCTCCCTGGCGCCCGATACGCCGGGGCTGGTCGTCGTTCCGGTGAATCCGCCCCGTCCTGTCCGTTACATCGGGATCGCCACCGGCCGGCAGCGGCACGATCATCCGCTGGTGCGGACCTTGGCGGAGTGGCTGCGGAAAGAGGCGGAAGCGTTGTGACGGACGCTCGATGCCAAGGCCGTGGGTGGGCGGGTCCGGCGGGCGCCGGTTGATCTCAAGTGCTGTTGAGGTTGCATGGTAGCTCCTATGAAGAGCTTTGAGATCGGGGTGATTCTGCCCGGAATCGCCGTACAGCGTAGAGATGGCATCGACCTGGTGGCGGCCGCGCGGCATGTGGAGGACGCCGGGCTGGACGGTGTGTGGCACGGTGACCATCTGGCCGTCGGCGGGCCGGTACTGGACGCGCCGATCGCCTTGGCCGCCGCCGCTGCGGTGACGGCCCGGGTCCGGATCGGCACCAGCGTCTTCGTCCCGGGGATTCGCCCGCTGGTGTGGGCCGCCAAGCAGATCGCGACCCTTCAGTACGTGTCCAGGGACCGTCTCGTGCTGGGCGTCGGCTCGGGAGGCGGGCCCGGGCAGTGGGCCGCCGCCGGGGTGCCGTACGGGCAGCGTGGCAGCCGTACGGACCGGGCTCTGGAGCTGCTGCCCAGGCTGCTCGCGGGCGAGGAGACCCGGCTGCCGGACGAGCCCGGGCAGCCCGCGGTCACGTTGGCACCCGAGGTGGCCATGCCCCCGGTGTGGGTGGGCAACGCGTCCGCGGCGGCGATCCGGCGGGCCGCGCGACTGGGCGACGGCTGGTTCCCCTCGCTGATCTCGCCACGTGAGGTGGCGGACGGCGGGAAGCGGCTGGCGGAGCTGGCGGCGGCGCACGGCCGGCCGGCTCCCGCCATCGCGATCGGGGGCGTCGCCTGTCGCTAATACCTATCCGCCGG
>NZ_VCKX01000355.1 GCF_005889725.1 Nonomuraea zeae | reverse complement strand
CACCATGCGGATGGCTTCTTCCTTGAACTCCGGCGAGAACTGCCTGCGACGCCTTGCCACGTACCTACCTCTTCCAGACTTCTGTCAGCTTATGTAGCCGACTGTCCGGAATCTGCTAGGCGCCTCACAACTCCATATACGGCCCTCATACGGTCCGTGCAATCTCTTTGTCCTAGATGATCAATTCCAAGGGGTGCCTGCGGAGGGTGTGGGGTGGGCGGTCAGGCGTCGGGGTCGACTTCGGGGTGCGTGAACCGCACGGGCTTGCCCAGCGACCGGGCGTAGGCGATTTCGGCTCGGGTGCTGTCTCCGATGTAGTCGCCGACTACGAGCACCTCATCAGCGAGCCGGATCTTCGCTCGGTGCAGATCGTCGAGTCGGACCTTCAGCGCCTCGGCCTCGGCAGGATCGGACCAAAGTTCGTGCGGCGACTTCATGTCACAGCCCGGTTTGACGACAATCTTTCCAGCTTTGGTCTCCCGCAGATCGGCCTCGGTCATCTCGGTCATGAATCGGATGGAGCCGCAGATCACGACGATACGCGGGAGGCTCAGCTGCTTCTTCGCGTCGGCGAGCCTCTCCTCGGGGGTGAGCAGTTGCGGGTATGACACTGGTTCCTCCTGGTGGTGTGGTCCAAGGGGTGCCTGCGGAGACGAGAACGAGGGTATCCAAGATCGTTTTGTGACGAACGACGTGGACACCCTCGCGACAGCACTCTAGGCGACGACCGACGACATCCTGAAGGAGCATCCCGACCTGGCGCCGTGGCGCCCGCCGGTCGGCATTACGCCCCGCCTGAGCGATGCCGAACTGGTCACCCTCGCCACGATGCGGGCCATACTCGGCTTCCCCTCCGAGGCCAAATGGCTCCGCCATGCCCGTGCCCACCTACGCCACCTCTTCCCCTACCTGGCCCAGCAGCCCGGCTACAACAAGCGGCTGCGCAAGGCCGCCGGCCTGCTGGCTGGTGGTCGAAGCCGACAGTCTGTTAGGACTGGCGTGTCCTTCTATATCCATGTCGCTCGACCCGAGCCATCAGGTTTCGAGATCAGCCGGGTGGAATTCCCGCACGCGGGGCCTGTACCTGTGGCCAACCTGGTCGCCATCACCGTCGAGCCCACCGACCCCGTGCCGGGGCGCTTGCGCAGAGCTGCTCACCGGCCTGGACGACGCGGCGGCGAAGGCATTGCCGGACACGCCGCTGGAGCCGCTGCTCGCGGTGCAGGTCTGGCACAAGGGCGGAGCGCTGGCCGCCTTCCGCTCCGGTGCGGGGCCGAGCGGCCCATGGATCGAGCCGTACCTGCTCTACCTGGAACTGTCCGCCGCGACGGGCGACCGGCAGTAACGCTTCGCCGAGGGCCCCGGGGTGCTGGTCAGCGGGCGCAAGCCGGACCTGATGCTGGGGCGCGGCGGCGTTCACCGAGCCGGACCTGGCCCGTCTGCGCGACATCCAGCAGGCCGGAGATCTGCGCGGAGTCCTGCGCTCCGCCTCGTCGTGCCGCCCGGACAACAGAACCGAAGCGGCATTGCGTGATCACAAGGATCAGAGGGCGGTTCGCGAGTTGACGCCCCTTTGATCGCTTGCGCTACATGAGGAGGGCTGGTCACGGGCTCGTTGCCAGGCATGGATGCGGCTGAGCGAGCAAACCCCGGCTCGGTCTCCACCACAATGCCCAGGCTGACCAGGCGTTTGAGCATGGCGCGGGTGTTTTCGATGTTCTGGACATGGTGGGGCAGTCCCTACCGGCAATCCGGGGGCGCACAGGAACGATCGTGGCTGTTCTTCTGAGCAGAGTGGACCTTGTCAACCTTGCGCGAACGAAAGAAGAAGGCACGTGTTGTACAGCATCCGCAAGATTCTGGCCGGCGTGTCCGTTGTTGCGCTCGTTGGGGTGCTGGTGCCGCTTTCTGCTCGTGCGGCGCCTACGTCCCTGCTGCGTTGGGACGAGCAATGTACGGCGGGAAAGGCGTACCAGTGCGCCACTCTGAAGGTGCCCATGGACTACGACGAGCCCGGGGGACGACAGCTCGACATCAAGTTGATCAAGCGGGTGGCCACCGGGGAGCGGATCGGCACGTTGTTCTTCCAGTCCGGCGGGCCAGGTGAGGCGCTGACCGCCTCGTTGCCCAAGCTCTACGACCGCTTTCCCGCGGCCGTGCGCGAGCGCTTCGACCTCGTCGGCTTCGATCAGCGCGGCGTCGGTGAGAGCACGGCCGTGCAGTGCTTCCCCAGCGCCGCTGACGAGGACAGGTTCCTGTCCTCCATGGCCGCGGGCTTCCCGGTCGGACGTAAGCAGGAGCAGGCCTTCCAAAAGGGCTGGGCGCACTTCGCCAAGTTGTGCGCCGAGCGCAACCCGACCCTGCTGGCGCACGTCTCCACCGCCAACGCCGCCAGGGACCTGGACAGGATGCGCCAGGCCGTCGGCGAATCAAAGATCAACTACTACGGGCTGTCCTACGGGACATTCCTCGGCGCCACCTACGCCAACCTCTTCCCCAGCAACGTGCGCTCGATGGTGCTCGACGCGGTCCTGGAGCCCGTGGCGTACACGACGGGCCGCGGCAACGAAGGCGAACGGCTCGGCGCCGCGCTGCGACTGCGCGAAGACGAAGAACGGCTGCGCACCTTGAACACCTTCCTCGACCTATGCGGGGCGGCGGGCCGGGAGCGGTGCGCGTTCGCCGCGGGCGCCTCAACCCGCCACAAGTACAGCAAGCTGATGGCGCGGCTGGCCAAGGGGCCGATCCGGCTGGGCGAGCAGATGTTCACCAGGGCCTCGGCGGTGGCGGCCGTTGGCGGCGCGCTCGACGTGCTCAAGCCGATCCCCGGCTACGTCGACCATGGCTGGCCGCAGGCGGCAGAGCTGCTGCAAGGGCTGTGGCAGGCACGCGAAACCCCAGCGGCCGCCCGCCCGCGCCCGCGCTCGGCCTCCGGCGCCGCGGCCGTCGAGGAGAGGTACGCGGGTATCGAGCAGGGCGGCGCGGTCATCTGCTCGGAGATCGACCGCCCTGCCGACCCGGCAAGCTACCGGAGGCAGGCCGACTGGGCCGCCCGCCGCAGCGGAGACTTCGGCAGGCTGGCGGCTTGGAAGCTGGCACCATGCGCCACCTGGCAGCCGATGGACAGTGACCGCTACACCGGCCCGTGGAACCGGCGCACCTCCGCCCCGATCCTGATCATGTCCAGCACACTCGACCCGTCGGACCCCTACAGGAACGCGAGAATCCTGACCCGCCAACTCGCGAACGCCCGCCTGCTTACGATCAACGGCATCGGCCACGGCGTGATCCAGAACAAGAGCAGTTGCGCCGAGGCCCACGAGTCCGCCTACCTCATCAACGGCACGCTCCCCACCAAAGGCACCACCTGCAAGCAAGACCACAAACCCTTCCAGTGACCATCGAACGGGTACGGCCAGGCAGCTCCGAAAGTGCCGATCACCCGCCAGCATGCCTGGCCGCCATCCGCTTCTTCAGGTCGGCGATGAACGCCGCGGCGTCGACCGACTCGGCCAGGGCGGTGTAGTGAACGTCGCGGTCGTCCTCAATGTCCCGAGGCAGATAACCTCCGGATCCGCCACCGCCCGGCGCCCGCGACGTAGATCTACCGGCAGCGTAGTGCCCATGCAGGGCGATCAGCACGCACATCTCGTACATGATGCGTTCGGTTCGGCCCTCTCGGCGTCAGCGATGGATTCGATCCACGTCTGCCAACCACGCCCTCGATCGGAGCCGCGCAGCTGGTAGCGGACCCGCTCGCTGGCCATCGGCTCCTTGGCCAGCGTCCGCAAAGTCTTCTCCCCGCCTGGCAGCGCCGGGTACACCACCTGCCAGGCGGTGCCCTCCGGCCGTTCCAGGGCTGCTTCACCATCCGTTTCAAGATCCCGTGCGTGGCTGGGCACGTGCGCCAGCTTGCCGATCAGCTCTCATCCGGGTACGGCTGGTCGGGTTGCCCCGGGCGTCTCAGCCCGAGCTCTCGATCACCACCGCTGCGGAGAGCTTGGCGTGAACGGTGTTGGGCGAGAACCTGGCGCCTACGAACTGCCCGAAGAACGAGACGGTGGCGTAAACGGGCTACCGAGAGCTATACCAGACAGAACATGAATTCTGTTCGGTATAACCGGAACGTCCTGTTGAGATGTTGCTCGCGCTTACGCCGGGGCCTTTGCGGAAAATCCTCTGTGGACACCGTTCCGGTGGACTGCTCGCTGGGCATGGCGAACCTGTCCGCCGACGGCTCCCATATGGTCGCCTGGGCGTGGGTGAGCACCGAGGCTCAGCTTGGCGTGGTCTGGGACCTGCGCACCGGACGGCAGGTCGCTAGACGATCGATTCCGAATACGGTCAGAAAGGTCTGCCGTGCAACGAACTGTATCGACAACTGTTCAACAAGGACTTGTATCTGCTGGCCTAAGGGCGTCTACTCCAACCACCGGGCGATGACGCCTGGCTAGCCAGGAAACGGCGGACGGCATGTCCGAGGAGACAATCGATGCCATCATCGCGGCGATGCGCCACGAGCGTTACCGATTCTCTCCGGCGCGGCGCACTCACATCCCGAAGAAGGACGGAAAACTGCGTCCGCTCGGATTGCCGACCTGGGTCGGATAAACTCGTGGGTGAAGTAGTTCGCCTTCTCCTGGAAGCGTTCTACGAGCCGCAGTTCTCCAGTCACTCACATGGATATCGGCCGAGAAGGGGCTGCCACACCGCGTTCGGCAGATCGAGCAGACCTGGACCGGCACGGTCTGGTTCATCGAGGGCGACATTGCCGACTGCTTCGGCAGCCTTGATCACGACATCATGATCAAGGTCCTGGCGGAGAAAATCCATGATGGCCGGTTCCTGCGGCTGATACGCAACATGTTAACAGCCGGATATCTGCAGGATTGGACCTGGCGCGCCACACATTCCGGCGCTCCACAAGGCGGCGTGGCATCACCCGTCTTATCCAATATCTACCTGCACAAGCTCGACCAGTTCGTCGAGACGGTTCTCATCCCGCAACACACCAAGGGAGTCAGCAGAAGGCCCAACCCCGCCTACGAAGAAACGCGACACCCTCTTCGACAGGCACAGCGGCGTGGCGACCGGACCACTGTCCGGGAACTACGCCGGCAGCGACGCCGTCTACCCAGCCGGGACCCACACGATCCCGGCTATCGGAGACTGCGCTACTCGCGCTATACAGACGACCACCTGCTGGGCTTCATCGGGCCAAAGGCCGAAGCCGAAGACATCAAAGATCAGTTGGCGACATTTCTGCGCGAAGAACTCAACCGGGAAATGTCACCGAGCAAGACCCTGATCACGCACGCCCGCACCCGAGCGGCACGATTCCTCGGATACGAGATCATCACACAGGACAACAACACCCGTCTCACCAACGGCCGCCGATCGGTCAACGGAATAATCGCACTGCGGGTGCCCCTCGATGTGATCAAGACCAAATGCGGCCCCTACCTGCGCCATGGCAAACCCTGGCACATCAGCGCCATGCAAAACCTCGACGACTACGACATCGTCAAAACATGTGGCGCACAATACAGGGGCATCGTCCAGTACTACCTGCTCGCCATCGACGTCTGGCGCCTTCACCCGCCCTACTGGATCGCTCAGACGTCGATGCTGAAAACGCTGGCGGCAAAGCACCAATCCTCGGTCTCGAAGATGGCGGCCAAGCATAGGGCCAAAATCCAGACTCCGTACGGGATACGCACCTGCTTTGAAGCCCGCGTTGAACGCGACGGCAAGCAGCCTCTGGTCGCCCGGTTCGGCGGGATGCCTCTCGCACGGAACAAGGACGCCAAGCTCGACGACCGCGTCCTGACCCCACGTCCTCATCCTCGCAAGGAGCTGGTCACCCGGCTTCTGAAACGGAGATGCGAGCTCTGCGGCGATCCGGCCAAGGTGCTCGTGCACCAAGTCCGCAAACTCGCTCAGCTCGACGGACTCGGAACAGACCAGCCCGCGTGGGCGGCCCTCATGACCAGGATGCGGCGCAAGACCCTGGTGGTCTGCCACCCCTGTCACGAGGCCATCCACCACCGGCACCCCGTCGCGAACGTGGCATAAATCGCTGGAGAGCCACGTACTGGGAAACTAGTCCGCGTGGTTCGGAGGGAGGCCGCGTCGGAAAAGGCCCTGCCCAGCAGGAACCTCGCCGCGCGGCCCACCCTGTTTATGCTGTGGACCGCACCGTCACTCCCCCACCAGGGCTTTTGGCGCTGGGCTTCGACCCCGCCCGTCTCCAGACGTACAACAACGAGATCCACCGCTACGTCACGGCTTCACCTCCTGCCCCGCTGAGCGCACGAAAAGTGCTCAGTGGGTGGGGCGCTGGCATTGCAAATAGTGTCAGAGAAGGCCTCATCGGGGCGTTTCTGGCAGATGGCGACGACGGACCGCGAACGGTCGTGGAGTTGCTCGCCGAACGGCGGGACTGAGGTGGGAAAAGGCCGCCGGACGGCGGTTGTGCGCCATGGCCGAGAGCACTGACCATCAAGAAGTAACCGCACCAATTCCGCTGAAGGGAAACCTCATGGCATTGCCTCGCAATCTCGATCCCGAGCTCCGCGCCGCGATCGAGCAGATCCCCTTTGGAGCGACCGATCTGTCCCTGTCGATGGAGACCCTCTCCGGGCAGCGGGCGCACATACACGCGATGATGGCCTCCGCGCCCGTTCCCGACACACGGGTGTCGATCGAAAACCTCATGGTCCCGGGGCCTGAAGGGGCTCCGGACATCCGGCTGCGGATCTACCGGCCGGAGGCGCAGGGAGACGGCCGGCCGGGACTCTACTGGATGCACGGCGGCGGCACGATCCTCGGGATTCCGGAGATGGACGACACCATGATGATCGACTTCGTGGAGCAGCTCGACGTCGTCGTGGTGTCTGTGGAGTACCGGCTCTCCCCCGAGCACCCGTATCCCGCGCCCTTCGACGACTCCTACGCCGGGCTGGTCTGGGTCGCCAAGAACGCCGCCGAGTTGGGCATCGACCCGGGTCGGCTGGCCGTGGGCGGGGCCAGCGCGGGCGGCGGGCTGGCCACTGCGATCGCCATGCTGGCCAGGGACCAGGGCGGCCCCGAGGTGGCCTTCCAGCTCCTCGTCGGCCCGATGCTCGACGACCGCAACATCACGCCGTCCAGCCACGAGTTCGCCGAGGCCGTGGTGTGGACTCGGGAGAACAACCTGTTCAGCTGGTCGGCGCTGCTCGGCGACCGGGCCGGCACTGACGACGTCCCGCCGTACGCGGCCCCGGCCCGCGCTGCCGACCTTTCCGGGATGCCCTCGGCGTTCGTGGACGTCGCCGAGCTGGAGGTGTTCAGGGACGAAGCCCTCGACTACGCGCAGCGACTGGTGCAGGCCGGGGTCTCGACCGAGCTCCACCTCTATCCGGGAGCCTTCCACGGCTTCGACCAGATGCTGCCCGGCGTCGCGGTGAGCAAGCGGGCCCATCAAGCTCGGGTGACGGCGCTCAAGCGGGCGTTCGGCCTCTGACCTGGGAATCCGGGAGCAGCCGGAGGCGAGCCAGCGCCGGGTGGGCGCGCATCCGCCCGGACCCGGTCGGCCAGTGAGAAGCCGAGCGCGCCCCTGCGCCGCCCGCTCCCTCAAGGCCGCTCCCGGCCCTGCCCCGTTCGGCAGCTCGCTGCCGCGTGTGGCAGTCGGGGACGTCCTGGGGTGCCGGGTCTGCTCGCGCTGATCATCGCGCTGCAGAAGGTGGAGAACTTGTCGGATCGGGCAGCTGTCGACCGGGCCAGGTACGGCATGGACTGGAAGTACGCCCTGGTGCGCCACGAGGCGCTGCTGTTCCGGGCGGGGGTGAAAGGACCCCGCTGCCGGTCTGTCGCAGCAGGCCGGTAAAGCTGAGGGCAGCCTGAACGCGGAGACGCGCAGGAGGGCGGTAAGCAGCCCTGACAACGACGGGACGTATCGGTACTGCCAGACGGTGCGGGCCGGGCCGGGCAAGCAAGACGAGAAGCCGTACGAGAGGAACCAGCGTCTGAAGCCCCGTAACATTTCCACCGGCTCGAATCTGGCGGATCTGGGCCGGGTGCAGTGCTCGTCCCCGTCTGGGGCCGGGTGATCTGGTGGCTACGGCGCAAACACCCCCGGATGAACTGGAAGAACCTGCGCCGCCGTTTCTGCGGCGGCGGTTGGTGGCCGGCCAGCGAGGAACGGGAACTGTTCCGCCCTGCAAAGGTGCGCACCACGCGCTACCGCTACCGCGGATCAGTCATCCCTTCTCCATGGCCGCTCACGGGATGAAGCGCAACCCTCAAAGTTCCCTTGGGACTTGCGGAGCGCCCGTTGCGTTGAGAGGCGCACGGCGGGTGCGGGAAGCGGTCCGGAGAAACGGGCCGGTCGAAAGGCCGGTACCGCGCTCCGGACCGACTTCACAGCACGGAACTGGAGGATCCGGGCTTCGATCGCGGTGTGCTGAGTGAGTTCCGGTCCCGGGTGGCCGCGCATGGCCTGCAGGAGAAGGTTCTGGACCTGTTACTGATCAGGCTGAGGACAAGGGGCTGGTCAAGGAGTGGGGTAAGTAGCGCAGCGACTCAACCCATGTGATCAGTGCGGTGCGGGACTTGAACCGGCTGGAGCTGGCCGGGGAGAGTGTGCGTGCGGCGTTGGAGGCGATCACGGCCGCCTCGCCAGGCTGGATTGAGCGGGTGCTGGAGATGAGGGGCTGGGCCGAGCGCTACTGGGCGCGTGTTTGCGCGGTGCCGCCCGTCGTGTGAAGGCGGCCCGGTAGGCGCTGGGCGTGAGGCCCGTCCGGCGTGACATGTGCTGACGCAGGGAGTCGGTGGTCACCAGGCCGCTGCGCTGCGCCACCTGCTCCATGGGCAGGTCCGTGCTCTCCAGTAGTTCCTTGGCCAGCTCGATCCGCTGATAGAGCAGCCATTGCAGCGGGCTGAGGCCGGTCTCGGCGTGAAAACGGCGGGTCAAGGTGCGGACGCTGGTGCGGGCATGGGCCGCCAGTGCGGCCCGGGTAAGCGGTTCGTGCAGTCTTTCCAGCGCCCATGCCCGAGTGGCGGCGAGCGAGGTGCCGGTTTCGGGCGGCAGCGGGGAGGCGATGAACTGGGCCTGCCCGCCGGGACGTACCGGCGCGGCCACGACGAGGCGGGCCACGGCGTTGGCCGTGGCCGCGCCGTAATCGCTGCGCACCAGGTGCAGGCACAGGTCGATGCCGGCGGACAGGCCGGCGGAGGTCAGCACGTTGCCGTCTTCGACGTAGAGCACGTCCGGGCGCAGATCGACCGACGGGAAGCGGCCGCGGAACTCCTCCGACTTGGCCCAGTAGGTGGTGGCGCTGCGGCCCTCCAGCAGTCCTGCCTGGGCGAGGACGAAGGCTCCGGTGCAGATCGAGGCGATGCGTTTGCCCGCGTCCGCGGCGTGGCGCAGGGCCTGCAGGACGCGTGGCTCGATGTCGTCGCGGGCGCCGGTTCCGGTGACGATGACGGTGTCGCTGTCCTCGACGATCTCCAGTCCGTTCGGGACCGTGATGTGGAGGCCGCCGTTGCTGGCGACGACGCCGGGCTCGGCGGTGCAAACGCCTACAGCGTAGCCGGGGCAGCCGTCCACGGTCGTCTCACCGAGTATCAGTTCCGGGATGGACAGGTCGAACGTTGTGGCCGGCGGGACGGCGATGACGGCGACGCGATGCATGGCCCGAACCTCCAGATGTATGGCATTCGGGCCACTATCTTACCGATCAGCCGCGGTGCAGGGTGGTGGCGCACGCATGAAAGAGGAGAAGATCATGTCCTTGCACGTCATCGTGGGCGCCGGAGCTACCGGATCCGCCCTCGCACGCCATCTGGCCGATCAGGGCGAGCAGGTGCGTCTTGTCACCCGGCGCGGGGGCGGCCCGGTACATCCGCTGATAGAACGACGGCCGGCCGATGCGAGCGACGCCGCCCGGCTGACGGAACTGGCCGCCGGGGCCGCGGTGTTGTTCAACTGCGCGATGCCGCCCTATGACCGTTGGCCTGCCGAATGGCCACCGCTGGCTGCGGCGTTGCTGTCGGCCGCCGAACGCGGCGGCGCCGACTACGTCATGCTGGGCAACACCTACGGCTACGGGCCCATCGAGGGGTCCGTCGTCGAAGGGCTGCCGATGGCGCCGACCAGCCGCAAGGGCCAGGTCCGGGCCAAGATGTGGCACGATGCCCGCGCTGCTCACGAGGCGGGCCGTCTGCGGGTCACCGAAGTCCGGGCCAGCGACTTTCTCGGGGCCGGCGCCTACTCGCCGTTCACCTTGATGGTCGGGGCGCAGGTGCTGGCCGGCGGGCCTGCCGCCTATCCCGGCGATCTGGACGTGGCGCACAGCTGGACCTACACCGGAGATGCGGCGCGCACGCTCATCGCCGCCGCTCGCCACGAGGAGTCGTGGGGACGGGCCTGGCACGTGCCGTCCACGTCCGAGATCTCGGTGCGCCACCTTGCCGGCCACCTTGCCGCGGCCGCCGACACACCCGCTCCCCGGCTGCGCCACATGCCATCGCAGGAGCTGGAAGAGATCGGACGTACCGACTCCATCATGGCCGAGTTCCCTGAGATGCTGTACCTGTACGACCGGCCGAACATCCTCGACGCGTCCTCGGCCCGCAAAGTCCTCGGCGTCACGCCCACCCCCATCGACGACGTGCTGCGGGAAATGGCGGCCCAGGTGTCTGGGGCCAGCAACTGAGTGCTGGTCTTCCGCCGACCGACTTCGGCCTCAACCCGCACCGCTGTGGGCCCCGGCCTTGGCCGCCCGCTCCGACGGCCGGGCCACCTGGCGCTCCAGATCTGCCTTCTGATCGTGGAGGATACCCGGGGCATAAAGCGCGGTCCTCTCGATCACGCCAGGTGCGGAGTTCGCCTCGAAGTTCACCCTGCGGCCGAGACCGCAGTGCCGCTGCCCGGTGGAGCAGCGGCGACCCGGCCGGCGAAGCGGTCGGCCGAGGCATCATCGAGGCGATGCCTGTCTCGACCGTCCGCCGAATCCCTGCCTGCCGGATCCTGCCCGCCGACGTGCTCAGGCCCTGGCAGCACGCCTGCTGGATATTCATCCAGGCCCGGCTTCGCCGCAATGTCGCCCGCGCGCTGGACCTCTGCCGGCGCATCTGGGATGGCTAGCCACTCACCGCCAGCGAGTACATGATGTCCTGGCCGCCACGACGTCCACCACGCGCCCGTGATCGGACATTGCGGCGAGGACGGGCATCGCCCTGATCATGACCCTCGTCGACAAGTCGTGACCACCGAACCCTACGCCTCGGCCAGGCGGGTATTTCGGATAGCCGGCAACGGACCGTTCCACCGCGGCGAGGCGGGCCGCCGACGGACTCTCTGCGCTTTCCCCGACGCCGTGATGCCCGCGTTCCGCAGATGTGTAGCAGGAAAGACACATAGATCTGGGGTCTGAGCTGGGGAAACGCTTGCGGGCGTGCTGATGCGGCGTGTCACTAGGCGTGGGGGTTGTGCCTGGTCAGGCGTCTGCG
>NZ_VCKX01000354.1 GCF_005889725.1 Nonomuraea zeae | reverse complement strand
GGGGCGGGTGCTCTCGTCCCATACGCGGGCGTCGGTGAGGCGTACACCGTCGTCCGGCGTCGGAACGGCGGCCAGCGGGGCTCCCTGAGCGGCAGCGGCCTGCGACCTGAGTGCCGGTGAGCCGGGCCGCTGCGCGCTGTTCTGGGTCTGCGAACCGGCGCGCTCGGCGGCGACGAGCTCGCGTACGGCTGGGGCGGTTTCCAGGGCGAAGCGCTGGATCGCGGAGGGGTCGCCGACCATGAGGGTGAAGACGCTGACGCCGTGCGTGAGGGCGATCTCGGCGAGCTGGGCGGGGGGCAGCTCCTCGCCCAGGTTGAGCAGGCGGCGGATGTTCTTGGGCGAGCGCCCCGCCTCGGTGGCCGCCTCGTCGATGATGGCGTTGCCTTCGCCGATCTTGCCGATGCTTCCGAGGTGGGGAAGGGAGGGGAGCCAGCCGTCCGCGAGCCGTCCGGTGAGCCGGAGCATGCGAGGCTTGTACGCGCCGAGCCAGATCCCGATGTCGTGGGCCGGCCTCGGGCCGCGCTGGGCGCCGTCGATCCGGTAGTGCTCGCCATGGTGATGGATGCCGCCTGCGGTGGCGGTGTCCCAGGCGGCGCGGATGATCGGGATGCCCTCCTCAAGCGCGTCCACGCCCTGGGCGGGAGTGAGGCGGGGCCCGCCTATGGCGGCGATGGCGTCCCAGAAGCCGCCGGTGCCGAGCGCGAGCTCGAAGCGGCCGTGGCTGAGGATGTCGAGGCTGGCGGCGGCCTGGGCGAGCATGGCGGGCGGGCGCAGCGGCAGCGGGTGAACGTTGCCGGCCAGCCGGATCGATTCCGTGCCGGCCGCCACGTAACTGAGCAGGGTCCAGGTGTCGAGGAAGGCAGGCTGGTACGGGTGGTCCTGGAAGGTGACGAGGTCGAGTCCGGCGCGTTCGGCGAGCTGGGCGAGGGCTACGACGGTGTCGGCCTGCTGGGCGTGTGGCACCAGGTTGGCGCTGAAGAGGAGGTCGTGGCCGTAGTCGGGCATGGGGGTTGGCTCCTTGGTTGTGCCGTTCGCCGCCGGAGACGCCTACGTAGTTGGTGTTGCGAACTATTTGCGTACGAGAAGAAATTAGTTCGTATAGCAAACCATTGTCAACTAGACTGTGTGCGTGGTGACGACGAAGCAGCCGGTCCTGGGGTTCACCGAGGCGCTCGTGCGCCTGGCGCATCTGGTGGAGGCGGTGTTCGGCGAGGTCAGCCGCGAGCATGACCTGACGCCGCAGCAGGCTCAGCTGCTGTGCCTGCTGACGGGCGGGCCGGTCGGGATGACGGAGCTGACCCGTTCGCTGCATCTGGAGAAGTCCAGCCTGACCGGGCTCGTGGACCGGGCCGAGCGGCGGGGGCTGGTGGTCCGTACGCGGGACGTGCGGGATCGGCGTGCCTGTCTCATCGAATTGACCTGCGACGGGGCACGGATCGCGGTGAAGGCGCACGACGGGGTCGCGGAGCGGCTGGATGCGCTGGCGGGTGGTCTGCCGCCGGAGCACAGGGAGCTCCTGGCGGGGGCCATCGACGGGATCCTGGCCGAGCACACCGCGCTGACCGGCATGGTCTGGCTCCCCGAGGAGCGCGACGCAGACCGCCGGACGTAGCCGATCACCTGCGAGCGCCGCATCCCCGCATCCCCGCTCGACCCGTCGCCGTCGCCGTCGCCGTCGCCGTCGCTGCGGCTGCGGCTCGGGGATTCGTGTGCGGGGTGTCGGGCGGAGCTGGGCGCTTCGGGAAATGCCGAGGCGCGTCGTGCCGCAATTCGGGAGGTTTCGGGCTTCGGGCGGTACTGGGTTGCGGGGGCGGCTTCGGGGTTCTGGTGGTTCCGGGTTGCGAGGTCGGCTTCGGGGGTTCGGGTGGTGCCGGGTTGTCCGGCAGCCCCGTGCGCGTCAGGTGGTGAGGGTGTCGGACAGGAACGTGGTCAGGGCCGCGGTCACCTCGGCGGGGCGCTCCAGGGGCGGGAGGTGGCCGGTCTCGGGCAGGTCGATGCGGCGAGCGGCCGGGATGCCTGCCGCGAGCAAGCCGGACACCTGCTGGATGCCGGGCACGTCGGACAGGCCGTTGATCACCAGTGTGGGTGCGGTGATCTCGTGCAGGCGGGCGGCGGCCGGCGGGGTGAGGAAGCGCTCGGTGGAACGAGGGCCCGTCCACGAGCGCTCGAACATCTGCGCGCACATCTCGACGGCGGACCGCCACACCTCGCCGGAGAGGTCGTCGCGGCCACGGTCGGGGCCGGCCGTCTGCCACGCAGTGTGAGCCTCCGCCATCGCGCGGACATCGGCGGGATCCACGTGGGCGGCGTCGCCGGCGCGGTAGCGTGCCAGGCGGTCGGGCGGAACCGAGGTGTGGACGCGTTCGCGGGCCTGCGCCAGCATCTCCTCCGGCCACGAGTGACCGGACAGACCAGAGCTGATCAGGGCGAGCGCGGCGACCCGGGCGGGGGCGGTCAGCGCGACCTCAGTCGAGTACGCGCCGCCCATCGAGCTGCCGACCAGTGCCGCCCGCTCGACCCCGAGCTCGTCCATGACGGCGAGCAGGTCTTCGTGGTGGCAGACGTCTCCCTCGGCGTCGCCGGAGCGGCCGAAGCCGCGCAGGTCGTAGCGGATCACCCGGTAGCGCTCCGACAGGACCCGGAACTGGTGCTCCCAAAGGCGCATGTCGCTGGTTGACCCGTGCACGAGCACCACTGTGCCGACCGGCGTCTGCGGACCCGCCTCTTCGCAGGCGATTTCGGCGTCGCCGAGGATCATCATGATCTGCAAGCTAGCCCGGGGACGGGTGGTGGAGGCGGTCTGTTCGCCATGGGCACAGCTCGCGTGGGGGAGCGGCGGCCGTGCGGAATCCCCTGTCCGGGGGAGGCCGTGGCGGGGGTGTGAACGGCAGGGTCGGTGCCGTGAAGAGTGCGTACGCGGGAATCGGGTGGACGGGCCTGTACGTGGCGTCGAAGATCGGATTCGCCGTGGAAGGGCGACTGGGGGTCACCGGCGGGCCGAGGGTCCCGCCGGAGAGTTACCTGGCCTACGGGCCCGGTGAAGTGGCGGCGGCGCAGTGGGGCAATGCGGCGGCGGGTGCGCTGATCATGGTGATCCTGCTGGTGGGCCGACTCCTGTCGGCGGGTCGGTTCTGGTTGACGAGCCGGTCTCGGCTGGTGAGCTGGTCCCGGCCGGTGGGCCGGTCTTGGCTGGTGAGCCGGTCCCGGCCGATGGACCGGTTCCGGCTGGTGAGGTGGCTCCGGGTGGTGGGCCGGTTCCGGGTGGTGGGGTGGTGGCCGTACAAGGGAGTGCTGGTCTTGCACGGAGCCTGCACGGCCATGGCGGCGGCGGCCCTATCGGGTCGCGTAGTCGGGGGTCATCACGGCGGCGAGGGTGAGGTGGGAGGCCGCCTCCTCGTGCTTGCCCTGGCGCTGGAGGGTGCGGCCGAGCAGGTGCCTGGCGTAGGAGTCGTCGGGGACCTCGGCGACCAGCGCCTCCAGCGCCGTGCGGGCGCGGTTGAGCTGGGCGGAGGCGTAGTAGGCACGGGCCGCGAGCATGCGGACGCCGCGGTCCTCGCCGTGCTCGTCGAGGAGCGGGCGGAGCAGGGTGAGGGCGCCGAGCGGGTCGCGCTGGTCGAGGAGGGAATCGGCGTGGCGCAGGCGTACGACCTCGGCGGGCAGCCGGCGGGGGATGTGGCGGCTCGCGTCCAGCAGGAAGTCTCTGATCGCCTCGGGTGACTGGGCACCGGCCAGGGCGCGGTCTCCGACGACGATCGTGGGCGAGGTCTTCACTCCCTTGGCCTTGCCGGTGAGCAGGAGCTCCCGGACCAGGTCAGCGGCGTCTGGAGCGGGCGTCCTGTTGCCGCAGGCAAGCAGGCCGGCGCGCCCGGTGTCGGTGGCGGGTCCAGTGTCGGTGGCGGGTACGGTGTCAGCGGTGAGGCCGGTCTCGGTGGTGACGCCGGTGTCAGTGGTGAGGCCGGTGTCAGTGGTGAGGCCGGTCTCGGTGGTGAGGCCGGTGGTGGTGGCGATCGCGGCCAGGGTGGCGGGGTCGCTGATGTCCTGGAAGTCGATGAAGTGTGCCTTCAGGACCCCTTCCACCACGCGATCCTGAAGCTCCGCCCCACCCTGCTCATAGGCCAGCGCGATCAGCCGGTGCGCCTGCAGCGTGCTGGCTCGCCACTCCGCCCCCCAGCGCGGCCCCAGCCCCTCGGCGGCGGCCAGGTCGGCGACCCGGACCCGGTTCTCCGCCGGGGTCAGGCCAGGCGCGCACGCGCGCAGGGCCTCGTCCGTCATCGGGTCCTGCAGCGCCTCCGCCAGCGGCACCGCCCGCTCGGGCGCCGCCGGGTCGATCTGGTACGGCCGCCAGACCACCTCCACCGGCTCCCCCTCCCAGGAGGCGAGCGCCTTCTCCAGCCGCCGCTTGCCGATGTAGGCCCATCCGCAGACCACGTCCGCCCAGATCTCGATTCGCATGCCGCCCAAACTATGCGACACTTGTCTATTAGTCAACATGTGTCGCATAAGCGATGGCTGTCGTATAGTGGCCGCGTGAACCCGGATGATCCACGCGCCCAGCGCACCCGTGCCAGGCTCAAGGCGGCGGTCCTCGACCTGGCCGCGCAGCAGGAGGTCGCGACGATCACCGTCTCCGCCCTGGCCAAACGGGCAGAGGTGAACCGGGCGACCGTCTACCTGCACTACCCCGACCTCGACGCGCTGGTCACCGATGCCATGGAGGACGCGGTCGCCGCAGTCGCCCGCGCGGCGGCCCTGTGCCCGCTCGACGCCCCGCCGGATCGCGCCCCCGGCCCGCTCGGCGAGCTGTTCGGTCATGTGGCGGCGAACGCCACCCTGTACGAGCGGATGCTGGGCCCCAACGGCAGCGCGCGATTCGCCGCCCGCATGCGCGAACGCCTCACCGGTGAGCTGACCCGGCGCTTCCATGAGGGGCGGCGGCCTGGCGGGCGGGAGGAGGTGCCGATGGACGTGCATGCCGCGTACCTCGCCGGGGCCCTGGTCGGCGTGATCGCGCACTGGGTGGCGGCAGGTGATCCGCAGGACAGGGCGGGCGAGACGGCGCTGGCCTTCTGGCGGCTCTTCCGCGAGGGCGGGCGCGGCACCTCGTCAGCTGGTTGAGGGCCGACTGTATAAGTCAGCTGCTTGAGGGCTGGAAGAACAAGTCGGCTGCTTGAGGGCCGGTGGAACAAGTCGGCTGCCTGAGGGCGGACGGTACATTTCGGCTGGTTGATGGCCGGCGGTATATGCGGTGGTCGTGTGCTCGGGCGTGCCGCATGCTGGATAATGTTCCGGTTGGTTCAGCGCGGAAGTTGGGGGTTCGTATGCGCCTCGGCAAGGTCACCGTCGCCGCTTCACGGCGAGGGCGCTACACGCGCTGCACGCGCTGAGCCGATCGCCGTCGCGTTCGCGCCGGCCGGCGATGCTCCTCGCCTGAAGCGGTCGCTCGCGTAAACGACCGTTTCTCTTCCGTCCGAGGAGCTCTTTTGCATGCCTCCATGTCCGCGCGCCTTGGCGCGGACTTCTCCAAGCTGTGGACCGCTTCCGCGGTGTCCAACATCGGTGACGGCATCACCATGGCGGCCGGGCCGCTGCTGGTCGCCTCCCTCACGGCCGATCCGGCGCTGGTGGCCGGCGCCGCGTTCGCGCAGCAGTTGCCCTGGCTGCTGTTCGCGCTGGTCAGCGGCGCGTACGTGGATCGGCTCGACCGGCGCAAGCTGATCGTGGCCGTCAACCTGCTGCGTGGCCTGGTGCTCGGCGCGCTGGCCGTCTCGGTGGCGACGGGCACGACCGGCATTCCGGTCATCTACCTGGCGTTCTTCCTGCTCGGCGTGGGGGAGACGCTGGCCGACACCGCCTCGGCCGCGCTCCTGCCCGCCATCGTGCCGCCCGAGCGGCTCGCCTCCGCCAACGCGCGGCTGATGGCCACGTTCACCCTCGTCAACCAGTTCCTGGCCAAGCCCTTGGGCGCGGGGCTCTTCGCGGTGAGTGCGGCGCTGCCGTTCGGGGTGGACGCGGTGTCCTTCGCCGTGGCCGCCGCGCTGGTGGCGACCGTGCGTCCGGTGCCCGCGCAGCCGTACGAGCGGGTGCCGGGCGGGCTGCGCGCCGAGATCGTGGCCGGGGTGCGCTGGCTGTGGGGGCACCGGCTGATGCGCACGCTGGCGCTCAGCATGGGGCTGGCGAACGTGGTGTTCTGCGCGGCGTTCGCGGTCTTCGTCCTGTACGCGCGCCGGCAACTGGGGCTCTTCGAGATCGGGTACGGCGTGCTGCTGACCACGTTCGGCGTGGGCGGCCTGGTGGGCACCGGGGTCGCGGTGCGGTTGCAGGCCAGGTTCGGGGCGGTGGCGCTGCTGCGGGCCGGGCTCCTCGTCGAGGCCGGCACCCACGCCACGCTGGCCGCCACCACCGAGCCGCTGGTCGCGGCGGCGGTCCTGGTCGTCTTCGGCGTCCACACGATGGTGTGGGGCGTCATCGCGGCGACGCTCAGGCAGCGGGTCGTCCCCAGCGGGCTGCTGGGGCGGGTCGGGAGCGTCAACGCGCTGTTCGACGTCGGAGGCGCGGCCGTCGGGTCGCTCCTGGGCGGGCTGCTCGCCGGCGCTTGGACGATCACCACGCCGTACTGGGTGGCCGCCGTCGTGGTGGCCGCCATCGCGGTCGCCGCCTGGCGCCCGCTCGCGCAGGCCGACGCCATATGACCATCGCCCCCACCGGATGCCGGCCGCCCGCGTCGAGGCCGCCCGAATCCCGGTCGCCTGAATCTCGGGCGTCTGAGTCCCGAGCGCCCGAGTCCCGGTCGCTCGCACACGGGCCGCTCCCGCACGGGCCTCCCGCGCACAGGCCGCGCGTACTCGCGCCGCCTTTACAGGGGCCGCTCGTACTCGCGCAGCCCACGCACGGCCCTTGCCCGAACTCGCGCCGTACGCGCCGTACGCGCCGCACGGGCGCCCGTGCTCCCATGACCAGCCCGCTTCCCACCAGGTGAGACCATCCATGCTTCCCGACGAACTCAAGACCGCTCTGGACCGGGTCCTGGCCCGTTACTCGCCCCAGGACCTGTCGGACTCGACCGCCCAGCTCACCGAGCGCTACCGTACGGCCGCCACCACCGGGCAGACCCACCTGCGCTCCAGAGCCGACATCGCCGCCTACGCCGCCTACCGCATGCCCGCCACCTACGCCGCCGCCGCCACGGCCATGCGCCAGGCCGCCGCGACGGCGTCGGGGTTCCGGCCGAGAACCCAGCTCGACGTCGGCGGCGGCACCGGGGCGGCGATCTGGGCGGCCCGCGAGATCTGGCCGTCGCTCGAACAGGCCACCGTCATCGAACACGATCCGCACATCATCGACCTCGGCAGGCGCCTGGCCGGCGCGTCCGAGGCGCTTCGCGGCACCGCCTGGCGGCAGGCGTCCATCCGCCCCGGTCTCGACAGGCCCGCCGCCGA
Source organism: Nonomuraea zeae (assembly GCF_005889725.1). Lineage (GTDB taxonomy): Bacteria > Actinomycetota > Actinomycetes > Streptosporangiales > Streptosporangiaceae > Nonomuraea > Nonomuraea zeae. Next base: position 4,058 of record NZ_VCKX01000354.1, on the reverse strand, counting down.
CCTGGTGACCATGTCGTACGCGCTGAACGAGCTGCCCCAGCAGGACCGCAGGGACGTCGTACGGTGGCTGGCCGCCGACGCCGCGCTGGTGCTCATCATCGAGCCCGGCACCCCAGCGGGTTATGCCACCATCGCGGCGGCGCGCGAGGTCCTGACCGGGCAGGGGATGACGATCGTCGCCCCCTGCCCCCACGACGGCCGGTGCCCGATCGAGCCGGGGCGCGACTGGTGCCACTTCTCCGTCAGGCTTCCCAGGACCGCCCTGCACCGGCGGGTCAAGTCGGGCACGCTCAGCTTCGAGGACGAGAAGTTCTCCTACGTCGCCGCCACGGCCGCCGGATGGCCGCGCGCCGGCGCCCGGGTCCTGCGCCACCCGCAGAAGCGCAAGGGCATGGTGTCGTTGCGGCTGTGCACCGGAGACAGCGAGGTCCGGGACGTGATCGTCTCCAAGCGCCAAGGTGACCTCTACCGCCAGGCCAGGGACGCCGGCTGGGGAGACGGGTGGTCGCCGGCTGACTAAAACCAACACGGATTGACATAGAAGGCCGGGGAGTGGTTGGGTGCAGGCGAAACCACTCCCCGCCTCCTGAAGGGCCGCCGGCCATGAGCATCGAGTTCCTGCTGACCTCGCTCGTGATCGTCATCACCCCCGGCACCGGCGTGCTCTACACGCTGGCCGCCGCCCTGTCGCGTGGCGGGCGGGCCGGGGTGGTGGCCGCGTTCGGCTGCACGCTCGGAATCGTGCCGCACATGGCGGCCGCCGTGACCGGGCTGGCCGCCCTCCTGCACACCAGCGCCGTCGCCTTCCAGGTCATCAAGTACGCGGGCGTGGCCTACCTGCTCTATATGGCCTGGAGCACGCTGCGCGAGCGCGGGGCGCTCAGCGTGGACCAGGAGGCCGCCCCGCGCTCGGCGGCCCGCGTGATCGCCGACGGGATCCTGGTCAACATACTCAACCCCAAGCTGTCGATCTTCTTCTTCGCGTTCCTGCCGCAGTTCGTGAGCGCGGGCGAGCCGTCCGCGCTGCTGCGCATGCTGGAGCTGAGCGCCGTGTTCATGCTGCTGACGTTCGCGGTCTTCGTCGCGTACGGCCTGTTCGCCGCCGCCGTGCGCAACCACGTGATCTCCCGGCCGAAGGTGCTGACCTGGATGCGGCGCGGGTTCGGGGCGACCTTCGCCGCGCTCGGGGTCAAGCTGGCGATGACCGAGCAGTAAGGCCGGGCGGTTGCACCGTTACCAATCCCGGCAAGCTCCAACATCTCGCCCCCGAGAATCCGGAAAGATCGGATTCCTGTCCGCGAGCGCGTCATCCTTGGACGGTGCAGATGACTGACCTCCTTCATGCTCTATACGCCCGGCGCCTGCGCCGTCAGGTCGTGGCGGGCCCCCTTCCGCGCCACGTCGGCCTGATCATCGACGGCAACCGGCGCTGGGCCAGGCAGCAGGGCCTGGCCAACCCGAGCATCGGCCACAAGTACGGCGCGGACCACATCGCGCACGTCATGACCTGGTGCGAAGGGCTGGGCATCGATCACCTGACCGTGTTCCTGTGCTCGACGGAGAACCTGCAGCGGCGCGGCGACGAAGAGGTCGCCTACCTGCTGCGGGTGATCGAGCAGATGGTCGCCGACCGGCTCGACCAGCCGGACGCCCGCTGGCGGGTGCACGTGGCCGGGCTGCTCGACATGCTGCCCGACTCCACCGCGCGGGCGCTCAAGAGCGCCGTCGAGGCGACCCGTACCTGCGACACCGGCTTCCACCTGACGCTGGCCATCGGGTACGGCGGCCGCCAGGAGGTGATCGACGCCCTGCGCGAGCTGCTGTACGAGCGGGCCGAGGCCGGCGAATCGATGCGGGAGCTGGCCGCGACCCTCAGCGTGGACGACATCGCCCGCCACCTGTACACCGCCGGGCAGCCCGACCCCGACCTCGTGATCCGCACGAGCGGCGAGCAGCGCATGTCGAACTTCCTGCTGTGGCAGTCGGCCTACTCCGAGCTGTACTTCTGCGAGGCGTACTGGCCGGCCTTCCGCGAGATCGACTTTCTGCGGGCGCTGCGCAGCTTCGCCGCCAGGCAGCGGCGCTTCGGCGGCTGACGCCTCCGCGAAGGCGGCGTTTCGGCCACTGGCGCCTCTCGGGTGAGGGGTGTTTCGGCGGCTGGCGCCTTCGGAGGGAGCACGCCCGAAATTCGGTTGCCCCAGCGGGGCGTGCGTGCTGAGGTGGCCGGATGGATCGTGATGAGGTGCTGGCCGTGTTCGACCGGCAGCTGCGGCGCGGGGCCACCCCCGACGCGCCGGGCGCCAGGATCGAGCAAGCCGGTGGCGTGGTGCGGCAGGTGGGCCCCGAGCACGGCTGGAACGGCGTCCTGTGGTCGGAGCTGGACCCCGGAGGGGCGGACGCGGCGATCGCCGAGCAGGTCCGCTACTTCGGCGGGCTGGGACGGGCGTTCGAGTGGAAGCTGTACGCCCACGACCGGCCCGCCGACCTCGGCCGCCGCCTCCTCGCGGCCGGTTTCACCGCCGAGCCCGAAGAGACGGTGATGGTCGCCGAGGTCGCCGGGCTGGACAAGGGCGCCGAGGCCGTACCGGAAGGCGTCCGCCTGGTCCCGGTGACCGGTGAGGCCGAGGCCGACCTGCTGGCCGCCGTCCACGAGCGCGCCTTCGCCACGGCCGCGCCGGCTGCGGCTCCCGAGCTCGCCGAGGGGACGGACGCGCCGGGTGTGGCGCGTGAGCAGGTCAGGCGGCGGCTGCTCGACCAGCTCGCCGCCGGGACCGCCATCGCGGTCGTCGCCATGGCCGGCGACGTGCCGATCAGCGCCGCCCGCATGGACATGCACCCCGGCACCCGGTTCGCGAGCCTGTGGGGCGGCGGCACCGTGCCAGGCTGGCGCGGGCGAGGCGTCTACCGCGCGCTGGTCGCCTACCGGGCCCGCGAGGCCGCCGCGCGTGGCTACGACTACCTGCAGGTCGACGCCTCCAGCCAGAGCCGGCCGATCCTGCTGCGGCTGGGGTTCGCCGCGCTCACCACGACGACGCCGTACGTCCACCCTTGAGTACCCTTGACTCGTCCCGCTCCGCCACCTGCGAGGAGACCACCCCGTTGCCCGGAACGAACCCGCGCGAGCTCGGCCTGGCCGCCGACTGTGAGAGCTGCTTCGGGTTGTGCTGCGTCGCGCTGCCGTTCTCGGCCTCGGCCGACTTCGCGACGGACAAGGACGCCGGGCAGCCCTGCCACAACCTGCGCGAGGACTTCCGCTGCTCCATCCACCAGCAGCTCAGGCCGCGCGGCTATCCCGGCTGCACCGTGTTCGACTGCTTCGGGGCCGGTCAGAAGGTCTCGCAGACCACGTTCGATGGCACGAGCTGGCGGCAGGGGCCGGGCACGGCCAGGCAGATGTACGCCGTGTTCGCGGTCATGCGGCAGCTGCACGAGCTGCTGTGGTACCTGGCCGAGGCGCTGACGCTGGAGCCCGCCGAGCCCGTGCACGCCGAGCTGCGCCGCGCGCTCGACGAGACCGAGCGCCTGAGCCGCGAGAGCGCCGACGTGCTGGAGAAGCTGGACGTGTCGGCGCACCGGGCCGAGGTCAACCCGCTGCTCCTGCGTACGAGCGAGCTGGTCAGGGCCGGCGGCAAGGGCAAGGACCGGCGCGGCGCGGACCTGATCGGGGCCAGGCTCAAGGGGGCGGACCTGCGGGCGGCCGACCTGCGCGGGGCGTACCTCATCGGGGCCGATCTGCGGGGCGCCGACCTGCGGCGGGCCGACCTGATCGGGGCCGACCTCAGGGGCGCGGAGCTCGCGGGCGCCGACCTGACGGACGCCATCTTCCTCACCCAGGCGCAGGTGAACGCCGCCCGGGGCGACGCCGCCACCCGGATCCCGGCCGCGCTCACCCGCCCGCCGCACTGGGCCGGCCTGCCCGAGCCCCGCGACCGCCGCCCAGGCTCAGGACCGGGCACCCGAGGCAGGCCCGCCGGAACCTGTCTCTTATACACGTCTAAAAAAAAAATATGTATTATTGCATTAATAGTCAATGAAGAACGAAAAAACATAAGTAAGAG
>NZ_VCKX01000353.1 GCF_005889725.1 Nonomuraea zeae | reverse complement strand
CGCCCGCCCTCGCTCCCGGCCAGCGCCAGCAGGCGGGACGGCTCGACGAAGTTGGCGTCGTTGCAGATCACCACCCCGAAGGCGTGCTCGCGGTGGCGGTGGAGCGGCAGGTCGTCGCCGGGGCTGAACACGGGCTCGCGCGGGAAGAGCTTGCGCGCGACCGCCCCCACCGGCCGCCCCGCCCGGAAGACCGCCGCGGCGCTGTGGAGCCGCCCGTCCGCCGCCCGTTCGGTGAACCCGGCCACGACGGTCAGCGCCGGAGGGCAGTCCCGCAGCGCGGAGGCGAGACCCGAGTAGGGGCTCGCCATCGCGACGGCCTCGGCGGCAGACCGGTCGCGTGGCATGCCGCCGAAGTAGCACTCCGGCAGGACGAGCAGCTCGACGGCCTCTCGCGCGCATCGGGCGATCGCCTCCGGGAGGTCGCCGGCCGCCGATCCGGCGAGGGGCGCCTGGAGGGCGGCGACTTTCAGCGGCCCTGGTTCGCGACGGCTTCGATGGCGGCCTTGGCGGCGTCCGGGTCGAGGTAGCGCCCGCCGCGGACCGTCGGCCGGTAGTCGGCGTCCAGCTCGTACAGCAGGGGGATCCCCGTAGGGATGTTGAGGCCCGAGATCTCCTCGTCGCCGATCCCGTCCAGGTGCTTGACCAGGGCCCTCAGGGAGTTGCCGTGGGCGGCCACCAGGACCGTGCGGCCGGCCGCCAGGTCGGGGACGATCTCGTCGTACCAGTAGGGGAGCATGCGCTCCACCACGTCCTTGAGGCACTCCGTGCGGGGCATGAGCTCCGTCGGCAGCAGGGCGTAGCGGGGGTCGCCGGCCTGGGAGTATTCGTCGTCGTCCGCGATCGGCGGCGGGGGGACGTCGTAGGAGCGGCGCCACAGCATGAACTGCTCGTCGCCGAACTCCTCGCGCGTCTGCGCTTTGTTCTTGCCCTGCAGGGCGCCGTAGTGGCGTTCGTTGAGCCGCCAGCTCCGCTTGACCGGGAGCCAGAGCAGGTCCGCCTCTCCCAGCGCGAGCTGGGCCGTCTGGATGGCCCTGGTCAGGAGGCTGGTGTGGACGACGTCCGGGCGCAGCCCGGTCTCCTGGAGGAGCTTGCCGCCGCGCCGGGCCTCGTCCTCGCCCTTGGCCGACAGGCTCACGTCCACCCAGCCGGTGAACAGACCCTTCGCGTTCCAGTCACTCTCGCCGTGCCGTAGCAGCACCAAAGTCGCCATGACGACAATCCTATGGTTCGCGGGCGGGCGCGGGATCAGCGCTCCGGGTCGGCGAAGCGGGCGAACGCCTGGAGGTTGGCCAGCGACTCACCCCGTTTGGCCCGCCACTCCCACTCCCGCCGGATCGACGAGGCGAACCCCAGCTCCAGCGCCCGGTCGAACCAGTCGTCCGCGTACGTCAGCACGCACCCGAGCAGCCGGTCCACCTCCTCCTCCGAGATGGCCGCCAGCGGGACGCGGCCCACGAGGTAGACGTCGCCGACCGGGTCGAGGGAGAAGTGCACCCCGTACATCGAGCCGTTCTTGCCGAGCAGCCAGCGGTAGAACTCGGTGTGGTTCTCGTCGGGCTGGCGGCAGAAGAACGCTTCGACGTGCAGCGCCTGCTCTCCGATGATCAGCCACGTCATGGTGGCGAGCTTGTGTTGCCCGGGCAGTTTGACCAGGAACGCCCCTGGCCGCGGCTCGTCGTAGGAGACGTCCGCGGCCTTGAGCGCGGCTTCGACGACATCGCGCATAAGACCCACAATAGGAGTGCGCGCTAGAAGTTCAGCGCCACGGGGATCTGGTGCAGGTTGGCGACGGCGGCCGCGTACACCTCCATCAGGCGCGACGACGTGGCCTGCCAGCCGAACGCGGCGGCGTGCCCGCGGGCGCCCTCCGAGAGCTGGTCCCGCCACCGCGGCGCGGCCACGAAGCGGCTCAGCGCCTGCGCCCACTCGGCCGGGTCGTGGCCGTCCACGAGCACGCCGGACACCCCGTCGCGGACGGCGGTGCGCAGCCCGCCCACGGCGGCGGCGGCCACGGGGGTGCCGCACGCCTGGGACTCCAGCGCCACGAGGCCGAACGACTCGCTGTAGGAGGGTACGACGGTGACCGTGGCCGCCCGGTACCAGTCGGCCAGCACCGCCTGCGGCGCGGGCGGCACGAGGCGTACGACGTCGGCGATGCCCAGCTCGGCGGCCAGCTCGGTGAGGATGGAGGGCCTGGCCAGGCCGTTGCCCGATGGGCCGCCCACGCAGGCGATCACCAGCCGGCCGCGCAGCGAGGGGTCGTCGATGAGCATCCTGGAGGCGGCGCGGAGCAGCACGTCAGGGGCCTTGAGCGGCTGGATCCGGCCCACGAACAGCAGCACGTGCGCGTCCTGCGGCAGCCCCAGCCGGTGCCGCGCGGCGCCCTGCGAGGCGGGCTGGAAGACGGTCAGGTTGACGCCGGGGTTCACGACGGCGACGCGCTTCTCGGGGGCCCCGTACAGGCCGATGAGCTCGCGGGCCTCGTCCACGGTGTTGGCGACGAGCCGGTCGGCGATCTCCACCACCTGCTGCTCGCCCACCACGCGGGCCTGCGGCTCGGGCTGGTCGCCGGCGGCGAGCAGGAGGTTCTTGACCTTGGCCATGGTGTGCATGGTGTGCACGAGCGGCACGCCCCAGCGCTCCTTGGCCAGCCAGCCGACCTGGCCGGACAGCCAGTAGTGGGAGTGGATGACGTCGTAGCGGCCCGGGTCGTAGACGGCCTCGGTACGCAGCACCTCCGACAGGAACGCGCAGAGCTGGCCGGGCAGGTCGGCCCGGTCCATCTCCTCGTACGGCCCCGCGGTCAGATGGCGGACGAGGACGCCTGGGGCGAGTTCGGCCACGGGTGGCAGGTCGCGTGCGGTCGCCCGGGTGAAGATCTCCACCTCCACGCCGAGCTGAGCCAGCCGCTTGGCCGACTCGACGATGTACACGTTCATGCCGCCGGCGTCGCCCGTCCCGGGCTGGTCCAGCGGCGACGTGTGCATGCTGATGGTCGCGACCCGGCTGACCCGTCGTCGCCTCACTCGACACCACCTCCAAGCGAAATACAACTATCCAAGTTTTTGCGACATTCCCGACATGCAGTCACAAGTGAGGAGTCAAGGCCGTCTCGCCACCCGGTGGCCGAGGGGTTCAGGGGTGCCCGCCGCCCGGTCCGCGGCGGGCTGGCAGGATGTCGGACATGCGGAAAACGGCTGTGGTGACCGGTGCGAGCAGCGGGATCGGGGAGGCGACCGCGCGTCGGCTCGCCGCCGAGGGGTACGAAGTGGTGGCGGGCGCGCGACGTCGCGACCGGCTCGACAAGCTGGCCTCGGAGGTGTCTTCGATCAGGCCGGTGACGTTGGATGTGACCTCGCAGGAGTCGGTGGACGCGCTCGCGGGCTCTCTCGATCGTTGCGACGTGCTGATCAACAACGCCGGTGGCGCGCTCGGTCTGGATTCGGTCGCGGAAGGGCGGCTGGATGACTGGCAGCGGATGTACGACACGAACGTGCTCGGCTCCCTTCGCATGACCCAGGCGTTCGTCCCCAGACTCGTCGACTCGGGCGACGGAGTGCTGGTGATGCTGACCTCCACGGCGGGGCTGACGTCGTACGAGGGCGGGGGCGGCTACTGCGCGGCCAAGCACGCCCAGACCTCGATGGTCGAGACGCTCCGCCTGGAGCTGGTCGGGCAGCCGGTGCGGGTCGTGGAGATCGCGCCCGGCATGGTGAAGAGCGAGGGGTTCGCGGTCAGCAGGTTCCGCGGTGACACGGCCGCCGCCGAGCGCGTCTACGCGGGGGTGCCCGATCCGCTGTCCTCCGACGACGTGGCCGACGCGATCGCCTGGTGCGTCACCAGGCCCGCCCATGTGAACATCGACCGCATGATCATCCGGCCGCGCGCGCAGGCGGCGCAGCACAAGGTGCACCGCGTCAGTGGCTAAGCCGGCCAAACCGGCCGGGGGTGGCAAAGCGGCCGGGGGTGGCAAAGCGGCCGGGGGCGGCAAACCGGTCGGCACGGTCACCCGGGGCACCACCGGGCACAACCGGCTGCGGCGCTCGGACCGGTGGATCGCCGCCGTGCACGGCGGCCTGCTGCGCGCCGCCGACCGGCCGCTCGTGGTGGATCTCGGGTACGGCGCATCGCACACGACGACGCTGGAGCTGTTCACCAGGCTGCGCCGGGTCGCGCCCGGGGTCGAGGTGATGGGGATCGAGATCGATCCGGCCAGGGTGGCGGTGGCGAAGCCGTACGAGCGGGAGGGGCTGAGCTTCCGGCTGGGCGGCTTCGAGCTGCCCGTCCCGCGCCCGCCGACGCTGGTACGGGCGTTCAACGTGCTGCGGCAGTACGGGGAGGCCGAGGCGTGGCACTACTGGGAGCTGCTCCAGAGCGAGCTGGCTCCCGGCGGAGTCCTGGTCGAGGGGACCTCGTCGGAGAACGGGCGGCGCGCGGTCTGGGTGGGCCTCTCTCCGGAAGAGCCCCGGACGGTCACGTTCTCCGCCCGTTTCGATGCCTTCGAGCGGCCGTCCGACCTGGCCGACCGGCTGCCCAAGACGCTCATCCACCGGAACGTGCCGGGTGAGCGGATCCATGCGTTCCTGAGCGACTTCGACCACGCCTGGGCGGTCAGCGCGCCTTACGGGAGCCACGGCCTGCGGCAGCGCTGGCTGGCCTCGGTACGCCTGCTGGCCCGGACCTGGCCGGTGCCGCAGCGGCCGCCGCTCGGCGGCGTGGCGAGATGGCGCCTGGGCGAGCTGACGCTGCCGTGGAGCGCCGTCAGCCCGTCGTAAGCGGTCTAAATCTTACTATTTCGCACAGGTGATCTCCGGTATATGGTCCAGGTGCGATCCAACTCGTTCAAGTTCGGTCGCAATCTGTCGGGGGAGTTCAGGACGTTCCTCGTCAAGGAGCCGAGATGAGCAGATTCTCGGGCTGGGCCCGCCGGATGACGGCGGCGCTGGTCCTCTCCGGAGCCGTCGTCGCGTTACCCGTGCAGGAGGCGCTGGCCGCGCCCCCGCTCACCACCCCGTGGACCGCCGAGGTGACCCCGGCCAACGCCCTGCCGGACTATCCCCGGCCGCAGCTGGTCCGCCCGGAATGGCAGAACCTGAACGGCCTCTGGCAGTTCGCGGGCACGGGCTCGATCAACACCCCGCCGGTCGGGCAGAACCTCGCCGAGCAGGTGCTGGTGCCGTACCCGATCGAATCGGGGCTTTCGCGCATCCAGCGGCACGAGGACCGCATGTGGTACCGCAGGACGTTCACCGTGCCCGCCGCCTGGTCCGGCCGCCGGGTGCGGCTCAACTTCGGCGCGGCGAGCTGGGAGACCAGGGTCTGGGTGAACGGCACGTCGATCGGCACCCACACCGGGGCCTACGACCCGTTCTCCTTCGACATCACCCCGGCGCTGCAGACCGGCACCAACGAGATCATCGTCGGCGTGTACGCGCCGGTGGACGCGGCCGGGGCGCCCGTCGGCAAACAGCGCCGCTCCCCCAGCGGCATCTTCTACACCGCCCACTCGGGCATCTGGCAGACCGTGTGGATGGAGCCGGTCAACGCCGCGAGCATCACGCGCCTGGACACCGTGCCCGACGTGACCGCCGGACAGCTCGACCTCGTCGTGCAGGCGTCAGGGGCCTCGGGGCAGCAGGTGCGGGCCGAGGTCATGACGGGCGGGAGCGTGGTCGGCACCGCGACCGGCGCGATCGGGGCGCACCTGCGGGTCCCCGTGCCGAACGCCCGCCTGTGGACGCCCGACGACCCCTTCCTGTACGACCTCAGGGTCACGCTGACGGGAACCGGCGGCGGCGACACCGTGTCCGGATATTTCGGGATGAGGTCGGTCGGGAAGGCCGTGATCGGCGGCGTGCTGCGGCCGACGCTGAACGGCAGGTTCGTCTTCCAGATGGGCACCCTCGACCAGGGCTACTGGCCCGACGGCATCTCGACCGCCCCCACCGACGCCGCGCTCCGCTTCGACCTGGAGCAGCAGAAGGCGCTCGGCTTCAACACCGTGCGCAAGCACATCAAGGTCGAGCCCGCCCGCTGGTACTACTGGGCCGACCGCCTCGGCCTGATGGTCTGGCAGGACATGCCCGCGATGCGCACGGGCGTCAGCCCCTCGACGGCCGACCGCGCCAACTTCGAGAGCGAGCTGCGCCGCATGGTGGACCACCTGCGCGGCATCACCTCGATCGTGCAGTGGATCCCGTTCAACGAGGGCTGGGGCGAGTACGACCCCGCCCGCATCGCCGACCTGGTCAAGAGCTGGGACCCCAGCCGCCTGGTGAACAACAACTCCGGCTCGAACTGCTGCGGCTTCGACGGCGGCAACGGCGACGTGGTGGACGACCACATCTACGTCGGCCCCGGCTCCCCCCAGCGGCCCAGCGCGACCCGGGTGGCCGTGCTCGGCGAGTTCGGCGGCCTGGGCCTGGCCAGTCCCGGGCACCAGTGGCCGGGCACCGGCTTCGCGTACGAGATGACCTCAGACGCCACCGCGCTGACCAACCGCTACGTCTCCGTCAACGAGCAGCTCAAGCCGCTGATCGTGAACAACGGCCTGTCGGCCTCCATCTACACCCAGCCGACGGACGTCGAGAACGAGATCAACGGCCTGTGGACGTACGACCGCAGGGTCCTGAAGATGAACGCCGACCGCGTACGCACCGTGAACCGCTCGGTGATCCAGTCGGCCACCGGGCTCGCCGCGGGCAGCCTCGTCTCCCTGCGCGTGACCACCTCCGGCTACACCGACCGTTCCCTGCGCCACCAGAGCTCGCTGGCCCGCACCGACGTGGTCAACGCGGCCAGTGCGGACGGTCTCAAGCAGGACGCCACGTTCTGGGTGCGGCCCGGCCTGGCGAACGGCACCTGTTTCTCCTTCGAGTCCCGCAACTTCCCCGGCCACTACCTGCGTCACTCCGCCTACCGCGTACGCAAGGACGCCCGCGACGGGACGGCCCTGTTCGACCAGGACGCCACGTTCTGCGCCCGCGCCGCGCAGGCGGGCACCGGCGTGTCGCTGGAGTCGCTCAACCAGCCCGGCTATTTCCTGCGCCACTACGCGGAGGCCGTCTACATCGCGCGCGGCGGCGGGCCGAACGCCTGGGACACCGCCGCCTCGTTCGCCGCCGACGCCACCTGGCTGCCCGGCGCGCCCTGGTGGCGCAGCGGCGCCGACCTCACGGTCGGGGCGGCACAGTCGCTGCGCGTGACGACGCCCGGGTTCACCGACCGCTACCTGCGCCACCAGGACTCCCTGGCCCGCACCGACGTGGTCAACGCGGCCGGCCCCGAGGTGCTCAGGCAGGACGCCACGTTCTACGTGCGGCGGGGGCTGGCGGACGGAAGCTGCTACTCCTTCGAGTCACGCAACTTCGCCGGCCACTACCTGCGCCACGCCGATTTCCGGGTACGCAAGGACGCACGGGACGGGACGGCGCTGTTCGACCAGGACGCCACGTTCTGCGCCCAGCCGCCCCGCGCGGGGACCACGGGGGTCAGCCTGGCCTCCTACAACATCTCCGCGCACCACATCCGCCACTACGCCGAGGCCGTCTACATAGCGGTGCCGGGCGGGTCTCACGCCTTCGACGCCCCGGCCGGCTACGACCAGGACGTCACCTGGGCCGTCGCACCCCCGTGGGCACCCTGACCAAAGCTCTGACGCCCGGCGCGGCGCCCATGGCCCAAGCCCGCCCGGCGCGGCACCCGCCCAAGCCCGCCCGGCGCGGCCCACCGCCGCGCCGGGCTGCGCACCCGAGCCGCCGCTCACGACAGGCGCGCCTCGAAGATCGCGTACGCGTCCGCGTCGAACAGCACGAACCTGACATCCTGTACGACCGTCCCGGACTGCCGGACCGCGTCGAGAGCGATCCGGGCCGCGTCGTCCATGGGCCACCCGTAGATGCCGGTCGAAATCGCGGGAAAGGCCACGGACGCGGCCCCGAGGGAGTCGGCCACCAGCAGCGACTCCCGGTAGCAGGAGGCCAGCAAGCCGGAGCGGTCCTCCGACTTGGCGTGGACCGGCCCGACCGTGTGGATCACCCACCGCGCGGCCAGCCGCCCCGCCGTCGTAGCCACCGCCTGGCCGGTCGGCAGGCCCTTGCCATAACGGGAGGCCCGCAGCTTCCTGCACTCCTCCAGGATCTCCGGCCCGCCGCGGCGGTGGATGGCGCCGTCCACGCCCCCGCCGCCCATCAGCGAGGAGTTGGCGGCGTTCACGATGGCGTCCGCCCGCTGCTCGGTGATGTCGCCTCGTACCAGAGTGATGTTCATCTCACCGAGACTGCCAGGACCGGGCCACGATTCGCCAACGTCCGCGCCATCACCCCCGCCGTCATCGCAGGGAACACCGCATGTCGCAGCGCCGCTACACAGGGAAATGCGGCGACCCGGATGCCAGCTCGACACGTTGTAGAGCTAGTCTGAATGGCGTGAAGGGTCTAGGCGAGCTTGAGCGCAGCATCATGGACATCCTCTGGGCGGAGAGCGGCGCGCTGACCGCTCGCGAGGTCGGACGGCTCATCGCCGACCGCGACCTCGCCCCCACCACGGTGATGACGGTGCTCGACCGGCTCACGCGCAAGGGCTTCCTTCAGCGCACCCGCGACGGCCGCGCGTGGCGCTACCAGCCCGCCGAAAGCCGTGACGCCTACATCGCCGAGCTTATGCTGGAAGCCTTGGACCTGACGGGCGACCGATCCGCCGCCCTGACCCGCTTCGCCCAGGCCGTTTCCGGCACTGAGGCGGAGACCCTGCGCAGAGCCCTCACGGAGCTGGAGGAAGAGTGATCACGGCAGCGGTGCTGGCAGCGCTCGCCACGGCGTGCGCGCTCGGCTCCTGGCGTTTCACCACAGCCGAGTGGACCTCGCGGGCACCCCGGCTGGCCATCATCGTCTGGCAGTGCCTGGGCGTCGCCTGGGGCCTGGCCACCACCGGCGCCATGCTCGCCTACGCCGTCCAGCCCTATGGCGTCAGCGTGCTGCCGGGGCTGATCGCGTTCGCGCAGGGGGAGCCGCCCGTCGAGGCGTGGGACCCGCTGCACGTGCTGGCCCTGATCGCCGGGCTCACCTCGCTGGCCGTGCTGGTCGTGGTGCTGCTCACCGCGGGCGTGCAGGCGTTGCGCGCGCGCAGGCGGCACCGGATGCTGCTCGCGCTGATCTCCCACGACGACCCCGGCGTGCCGGGCGTGCGGGTGCTCGCCCATCCGGGTGCCGCGGCCTACTGCGTGCCCGGGCTGCGCTCGCAGGTCGTGATCAGCGAGGGCGCGCTCAAGCTGCTGTCGGAAGACGAGCTGACGGCCGTGCTCGCGCACGAGGCCGCGCACGTGCGCGAGCGCCACGACCTGGTGCTGCTGCCGTTCGCCGCGCTGCGCAGGGCGCTGCCCTGGTCCAAGGTGGTGGCCGATGCGCAGGCGCAGGTCGAGCTGCTCATCGAGATGGCCGCCGACGACCGCGCGCGCCGCTACTGCTCGCCGCGCAGGCTCGCCACGGCGCTGCTCAGGTTCGGTACGGCCGGCGCCATGCCGACCCCCCACGGCATGCTGGGCGTCCACGCCCACAACGTCATGGCCAGGGTGGATCGCCTGATCAAGCCGGGTCCCGAGCTGGCCGCGTCGGTGCGGTCCGGCTACATCGCACTTTCTGTGACATTGGTCACCGCCACTCCCTTCCTGTGGGTCATCCAGCTCTAGCGCTTGCTGTGGTTAACCATTGCGTTTGCAATTGCAAGCACGGCGAGGCAGACTAGAGGCATGGCACTACCCAAGGTCGGCTCGATCGGTGAATACATCCGCGACCAGCGACAGCAGGCGAAGATCTCGCTTCGCCAGCTCGCCGCCGCGGCGGGGGTCTCCAACCCCTACCTGAGCCAGATCGAGCGCGGGTTGCGTAAGCCGAGCGCGGAGATTCTCAACCAGATCGCGAAAGGTCTGCGGATCTCCTCGCAGGCCCTCTACGTGCAAGCGGGCCTCATCGAGGACCGCGAGCCGCCCAGCGACGTGATCACCGCGATCAGGGCCGACTCTCTGCTCAGCGAACGGCAACGCCAGGTGCTGATCGACATCTACGAGTCGTTCCGGAAGGAGAAGCGCACCGAAGACGAGCAGACCTCCCAGAACGCTCGCCCTCGGCACGACTCCGGCTCGGACGACGAGCCTTTGCCCGAGGAGTTTCTCGCCGCGCTTGAGCCCTTTGCGGCGAGCCCCGGCAACGGCAACGTCACCCAGGAAACCAAGGAAGGTTAACTCATGACGCTCGCCACCGAGGTCAAGAAGCTCACCGAGTCCAAGCCGTTCTACGCCGTCGCGGGTGTCGGCGACTTCGCGGTCGAGAAGCTGCGCGAGCTGCCCGAGCAGCTCCAGAAGCTCCAGTCGCGCCGCACCGAGATCGCCAAGGACCTGCCGGAGAGGGCGCGCGCCGCCGCCGACAGGGCCGAGGGCTTCGCCAGGGTGTTCCCCGAGAAGGCCCGCGAATACGCCGACCAGCTCACCCACCTGGCCACCGAGGCCTACGAGGACTTCGCCACGCGCGGCCGCAAGGTCGTCAGCAAGGCGAGCGGCGAGGCCGCGCTGGAGCTCGAAGAGGTGTCGGTGGCCGCCGAGCCGCCCGTCGCCGAGCCGATCCAGCCGGTCAAGAAGACCCGCACCACCAAGGCCAAGGCCTGATCTGACGGCGAGGCCCGTCTCCCATCCGGAGGCGGGCCTTTCCGCTGAGGGGTGCCCGCCTGTCGGGGGCGCCTATTAGGCTGAAGCCGATTTCATCGCGGCATTGGGCGGAGCCACAACATGGATATGATCAACGGTGTATTCAACCTTCTCTTCTTGGTGCTCGCCGCCGTCATCTTCGGCATGTCGGTCTACGCGCTCGTGCACGCGCTGAGGGTGCCGACCAACGCCTTCACCTCGGCGGGCAAGCTGCAGAAAAACCTCTGGCTGCTGATCCTCGTGCTGGCCACGCTGTTCTCCGGCGCCGGCGCGTGGAGCTACTTCAACGCCTTCATGCTCATCGGTAGCGCCGACTTCATCGGCATCGGCCTGGGCTTCTTCTCGATCCTGGCCGTCATCGCCGCCACCATCTACATCGTGGACGTCAAGCCCGCGGTGAAGGGCATGGGCGGCCGGGGCGGCAACAACGGCCCCTACGGACCCTGGTGACGCGCTACACCAGCTCGCGCGCGAGCCAGGCGGCGATGCGCTCGTGCCCGGCGGACGTCGGATGCACGCCGTCGGGCAGCATCACCTCCGACGGCCGGCCCGTGACCCAGCGCTCCCGCATCGGGTCGAGGAACACCACGCCCTCCCGCTCGGCCGCCCGCGCCAGGGCGTCGCGCACCCGGTAGGCCTTCGCCGGCGCACCGGCCAGCCAGATGGGCCCGACCATGACGATCCTGGTGCCCGGCCAGCGCGCCCGCACGTCCTCCACCAGCCGCTCGGCGGCGCGGCCCACGCGTACGCTGCTCCAGCGCTGGTCGTTGTGGCCACCGGAGAGCACCAGCACGTCGGGCTGCGGCCGCCAGGCCAGCTCGACCTCGAAGGAGCGCCGGAACGTCCGGCCCACCCGGCCCCCGTTGAGATAGCC